>CALLLI010000377.1 GCA_938082635.1 uncultured Verrucomicrobiales bacterium | reverse complement strand
TCGAAATTCGGCGTCTTGACGCCGGGGTGATGATCCAAGGGGGAAATGTAGTCGTTAAGGTCATCGATGGAAATGAAGAGGACGCTCGGTTTCGCTTGGGTGGCTACGCATAGGGCGCCAAGCATGCATAGGAGAGTGATCAGTCTGTTCATGGGAACTCATTCTGAGGTTTATCGGGCCTTATCTTTCGCGCGATCTCATTATTCGGTTAGAATCGTAGCGTTGACTTTCAGTCGCCGTCCATAACAATAGGATCGACGACTGAAAGTCAGTGCGAAGGAATCAGCGTCTTGTTTTGAGCAGTCTAAGCGCGTACGCGCGTGGATGTTCTTGCAAAGGGAGAGCCTTATCGGGTATCGCCCTCTTACATGAATCCGTCTTTCTCACCACGTTTCGCCATCCTCGCACTTTCAGCGCTTCTCCACAGCCCCGTTACCTCCTTGGCCCAAGAGGAGGAGCAGCCATTCTACTCTAGGAATGTCCTCGAACTCGGAGTCGTCGTCGCCGATCTTGAGAAGTCTGCTAAGTTCTACACAGAAGTCCTCGGCATGAGCGAAGTCAAAGGTTTCTCCGCACCGGCTCAAGTCGCTACCAAGTTTGGTCTCACGAACAACCAACCCATCGTGGTCCGCAAGTTCGTCACAGCCAAGGTCAAGAACGCGCCTGCTCTCAAGTTGATGGAGTTTCCCGAGGCACCAGGAACCAAGCCCGATCAGAAATTCATTCACTCCACTCTCGGCGTTAGCTACCTGACCTTATTCGTCAACGACATGGGAGACGCCGTCGCACGCGCGAAGAAAGCTGGTGTGAAGATGCTAGGAGAAACCCCGGCCAAAGCTGGCCCAAAGAATTACCTAACGGTGTTTCAGGATCCAGATGGCAATTTCATCGAACTCATCGGTCCATCGAAAGTCAGTCTCGAGAAGCCCAAGAAGTAGACTAACAAAGAGCGCCTAAAGTAGTCAACACAACCGGACACGATCACGATAGCGCAACGCACGCCACCTGGTGCTCCGAACCCCGTGAATTCGCGGGCCCCGTTTGACTTGCCTGACAGCAAGCAATGGCTGATGCTAGGCGGCATGTTTCGGCTGCCGTTTCTACTAGCATGGATGTCGCTTGTGCTGATTTCGGCACTTGGAGCAGCGGAAAAGCCGTCGACTGCGGAAGAGTATCGCAACCAAGCCCGTCGCCAGGAAGGGGACCCGGCACGGGGCGCCAAGATCTTTGCCGACACCCGTGCGTTGTGTTCGCAGTGTCACACCACCGATGGCTCCAGTGGCAAGGCAGGGCCCGACCTACAAGCGGCCGGCGATAAGTTCTCCCAAGATGATCTCATTCACTCTGTGCTAGAACCCTCAGCCGCCATCATGATGGGCTACGCCATGACCCTGGTGGAAACGAAGGATGGAGCGGAGTATGCGGGCATTGTTCGTGATGTGACGGAAACCGAGTTGGTCCTGGCCGGTGTGGGAGACGTGCGCCAGAAGATTGCCAAAGCGAGCATCAAGAGTCAGACGACGAGCAAGCTATCATTCATGCCAAGTGGCTTGCACGCCAATCTGACGCCCAAAGAGTTCACCGATCTCATTGCTTATCTGGACAGCCTCAAGCACGCCGAAACCGCTGTGACCCATGCTGCGGGCACTCCAGCCATCATCGCTAAGACCACGCACCCCGTGCGTCTGCATCCCTTCCTCTCCAAACCCCATCAATTTCACAAACCCGTGTGGTTTGAAGAACACCCAGTCATTGATGACGTCTATGTCCTGGTGGAGCAAGAGAAAGCGCGCATCTCAGTCATCGACAAACGCAACGGCGAGGAATCCCTCACGTTGCTAGTGGATCTGCTGAGAGAAGTGCACACGGCTCCCAACGAAGGCTTGTTAGGTTTCGACTTCCATCCTCAGTTCGCCACCAATCGCGCCTACTACATCATGCACGAGATCATGGACGGCGATCAGCGCGGCATGGCCATTGCCAAGCGCACGTTTGGAGAGAATTACCTAACCGACGCCGACCCAGAGGGCACTTCGCAGCGTATTCTAACGATCAATGCCACGACCGAAGTGCATCATGGTGGGGGCATTGAATTTGGCCCCGACGGTCTGCTCTACATCGGCATGGGCGATGGAGGACCTCAAGAAGACCCACAAGGGCATGGGCAGGATCTTGGCACCTTGGAAGGCAAGTTGCTGCGCATCGATGTGGATCGGCGCCAAGGTGAGCTGCCCTATGCCATTCCGCCTAACAATCCCTTTGTGGGGCACGCAGATCCTAACGTTCGGCAAGAAATATACGCCTATGGTTTACGCCAAGCCTGGCGTTTCAGCTTCGATCCCGAGAACCCAGATCACCTGTGGGTAGGCGATGTGGGGCAGAACCGTTTCGAAGAAGTCACCATAGTACGAGCGGGCGAGAACCACGGCTGGAATGTCTACGAAGGCTTTGAGCTGTTCTCCACCGACCATCGGCGGGACGGAGAGACCTTTATTCCACCCGTGGTCTCGTTCCGACGGAGTCACGGTCTTTCCATTACCGGTGGCTATGTGTATCGCGCCCAGTTAGACTCTTCTTTTCACGGCGTGTACATCTGTGGGGACTACGAATCGAAACGCCTGTGGGGCATCACCCAGCATGATCGAAAGCTAGAGACCATCCTCGAGATCGGTGTCAGTCCGGCCAAGGTAGTCGCCTTTGGCCAGGATCGTGAAGGCGCCTTGTATGTCATTGGTTATGACAATGGCATGATCTACAAGATGGATTTCAGCGACGC
>CALLLI010000376.1 GCA_938082635.1 uncultured Verrucomicrobiales bacterium | reverse complement strand
CGTCCCACGTCCCACGTCCCACGTCCCACGTCCCACGTCCCACGTCCCACGTCCCACGTCCCACGTCCCACGTCCCACGTCCCACGTCCCACGTCCCACGTCGACTGTAAGTAGCGTAGCAATTGCTCAATGCGCATTCATTGCGGAAACAGATGATTGTCAGTGACATAGCCGACTTGTTCCAAGTCAAGCTCCCGCAGTTTCTTGGAGCGCCTTCCTAGCACTTCCGAATACCCCGACGTTGTCGGCAGCAAGTTCAGGAGCATGCGAATCGTCGTCTTCCCCGCTCCATTGTGCCCGAGAAAGGCATAAATAGACCCGTTGGGCACTTTCAAGTCGAGCGCATCGACCACAGCCTGTCGTCGGTACCTCTTGGTCAATCCACGTGTTTCAATGGCAAGAGTTTGGCTCATAGGTTCTTCCAATGTTCGTTAAAGGCGTTGATCACATCAGCCCGTTTGAGACCGAGTTGCTTGGCGTTTACTGCTAGGGACTCCAGAGTATCTTGAAGGAGTGCTAGGCGTTCTTTGTCGGGCGGTTCGTAGCACGCACTCACCATCGTCCCTATACCGGGTTGGACCTCGAGGATGCCCTCCGTCTTGAGAACGCCCACAATTTTGAAGGCTGTGTTCGGATTGATTTTCAGTTCCTGGCTTAGCGCGCGCACTGAGGGAAAAGCATCGCCCGGCGCCAACTGCCCGCGAACGAGCGCCTTACGCACGGCGTAAAGCACTTGCTCATACACGGGCAAACCTGTCTTGAAGCTGACTTTGAACGGTAGCATCCCTGGTGTTCTATTCCATATAGAACACCAGGGACAGTGACCGTGCAAGGATTTTCCAAACAGCGTACCAAGATTGACGCCTCTGGGTAGGCGTCGTAGTTTTCAGCCGACATGAAACGACTCGACCGCCCTTGGCTCATCGGCATCACCGCTCTCTTGGCAGTGCTCTTCGCCGTCTTTGCTTCTTTCCAACTCAATGACACAAATCCAGAGATCTATCATCGTCCTTCGGTGATCGATGCCTGGTCTTGGGTCGCTTTCTACGGATTGATCTCCACCCTCTGTATTGTTTCCATCTTTCGCCCCATCCCACTGCTATTGTTAGTCTTGTCCGCGCTCTTCTGTGTCTATGAGATGGCCACAACAGCCCCTGGCCTCTATCGCAATCTCTTCGAAACGGAGACGTTCACCATGACCGGTGCGTCCATGGCACCTTCTCGGTCCGAGGTGGAGCTGAGCCGCGAATTCTTTGGGGCACTCATTGGTCTCTTGGGCATCACTTTCCTGTGGTGGCAAGTGAAGAAGGCGACACGAGTCACGGCATGAGTTCCCAAGCAGCCCCAAAGATCGCCATGCTAGGCATGGCATCCGAGAACTGCACGTTCTCGAATGCGCGCACCAAGATCGAGGACTTCGAGATTCTCCTTGGCCAGCGCCTCGCTCAAACCCGCTATCCTTTCCTTAGCGATACGGTCTTTGCTAGGGCCACGTTCCTACCACTCATGCACGCCCGCGCGCTGCCTGGTGGGATGATCACGACGGATACCTACACCAAGCTGAAAAGTGATCTCCTAGAGCAACTAGAATCCGTTCTCCCGGTCGATGCGATCTACCTCGACCTGCATGGGGCCATGAATGTCGAGCGCATGGATGATGCCGAAGTAGACTTGGTCAGTGCCATCCGCGCCATGGCAGGACAAGACTGCCTTCTCGGTGCCAGCATGGACCTGCACGGAAACGTCTCAAAAGAACTGGTCGATCAGGTCGATCTCTTCAGCGCTTACCGCACAGCTCCTCACATCGACACGAAAAAAACCCGTGAGAAGGCTTGTCGATTCCTGTTAGAGACGCTTGAGAATGACTGGAAATTGGAGCGCGCTTGGGTGCCCATTCCCCTCCTCCTACCTGGCGAGATGACAAGCACGCTCGATGAACCAGGACGCTCGCTCTACGCAGGGCTGCAAGACTTTGACCATCTTCCTGGCATTCTCGACGTCTCTCTTTGGGTCGGTTATGTCTGGGCCGATGAACCACGCGCCCATGCCTGCGCCTTAGTCACCGGAGTTCAAGGAACTGGTGCAATCTCCGACGTCGCCCAACAAGTCGCCGCTCGCTACTGGGCTGCTCGTGACGACTTTCGATTCAATGTGCCCTCAGGTAGCCTGACAGAGTGCTTGGATCAGACCATCGCCGATACTGTGAAGCCGGTTGTGATCAGCGACTCGGGAGACAATCCCACCGCCGGCGGTGCTGGCGACCTGCCCTACGCTCTCGAAGCCGTGACGAAACGGGACGTCTTTCTCAGCGGCCAGAAGACCGCCATTATCGTCGGCATCTGGGACCCGACAGCAGTGGCGAAGTGCACGGCAGCTGGACTTGATGCCCAAATCGATCTCACCATCGGCTCATTCGCTGACAATCGGCACGCCACGTCGCTGCGTGTTCGAGGCACGATCGAGCATTTCTTTGACCATGATCCAGTCGCTGGCCGCCAGGTGATCTTTCGCCTCGGTCAAGGCATTCAAGCCGTCCTCACAGAGCGACGAAAGCCCTTCCACTACTTTCCCGACTTCCATCAACTCGGTCTCAAGCCAGAGGAAGCCGATCTCGTCGTGGTGAAAATTGGTTACCTAGTGACCGACCTACAGAAGCTAGCTGCCAAGGCTTATCTAGCACTAACACCAGGATCCGTGAACCAGCACGTCACTCGAGTCGAATACACGCGCCTTGAGAAGCCCATGTTTCCATTTGACCGTGACTTCCAGTGGAAGCCTATTGCGCAGGTGAGTTCCCGATAACCCAAGTCTGCTGACTACTCGTAGGCGCAATGTGAGACGCCGGGTAATGCGCCCCCTCCCCAGCGAAGATCGCCTCATAGATGGGACGCTTTGCCTCACCATTCACGAGGAAACAAACCTTACGCGCGGCATTGATTAACGGATACGTGAAGGTGATCCGATGCTCGTCAAACTTAGGAACATAGTTCCCAACGACCCAACGCTCTGTCTCAGCCAGTGCTGGGGTCTCAGGAAAGAGCGAGGCGGTATGGCCATCATCACCCATGCCTAACAAGAGCAGGTCGTGGGCAAAGATCTCCTCACCCGATACCTTGGCTCGAGACCGAAGATCATCTTCACAAACCTGAGCCGCGCTTTCGGCGCCTAGCTCTCCTTGCATTCGCACCACTTGGCCTTCGGCTAGACCAACTTCATCGATAAACGCTTCTCTCGCCATGCGATAGTTGCTTCGCTCATGATCGGGCGGGTAACAGCGTTCATCACCAAACGTGATCACTGTCTTGTCCCATGGAAAGTCCTTAACCTTGGCGAGCGATCGATACACTTCAACCGGCGTTCCCCCACCGCACAAGGAGAGCCGAAACTCGCCCCTTTCTGCAACAGCCGCCGCAGCTTCGTTACAAATAAACTCAACAGTGCTTTCAACAAAGCGGTCCGTCCGCTCGATCGTTCGCGTTAATTCCAATCGTTTATTCACTTCCATAGACACACCAGCGTAACCACATCAATCAATCCCAAATTATATCATTAGCCTTTCTACTTTGACTACATCGCCATCCCACCATCCACAGCAAGAACTTGCCCGGTAATATATCTACCAGACGCACCGGCAAGGAAGACGGCTGCTTGAGCGATGTCCTCCGGAACACCGAAGGTCCCCAGCGGAATGTTAGCCTTAGCCGCGTCTCGAACGGCTTCACTTAACTCGCCTGTCATGTCTGTCGTGACAAACCCAGGCGCGATGACGTTGGCTGTCAGTCCGCGACTAGCAAATTCACGTGCAAGAGATTTGGTAAATCCGATCAAGCCCGCTTTGCTCGCTGCATAATTCACCTGACCTGCATTTCCCATAATTCCTACAACGGAGCCGATGTTAATGACCCGAGCAGCCGGTGACTTCAGCAACGAACGCTGAAACGCTTTCACAGCATTAAAGGCACCCTTCAGATTCGTATCCAGCACGAGATCCCAGTCCGCCTCGCTCATCCGTAGGCAAAGGCCATCGCGCGTCACGCCCGCATTATTGACCAAGATGTCCACCTTTCCAAAGGCCGCGATAACTTTCTTGCCCGTTGCCTGCATGGCCTCAAAATCAGCCACGTCGACCGAGAACGCCTTGGCTGAATCTGGATGAGCCTCATTGATCGCGGCCGCTGTACGCTCTGCATTTGCGGCCGTGCGGCTCAGCACCGCCACCTTAGCTCCGCCCGCCGCAAAGGCCTGCGCCATCGCCTCTCCGATGCCTCGGCCCGCGCCGGTCACCACCACTACCTGATCTGAAAAGTCTGCCATGACTGGTTTCTCTCATGGCATCTTGGCATGGTCAAGGGTTACCCTAGCATCGTGGACGCACCCGACATCCAACCCCGACTCCTCGGCATCGACTACGGCGATGCCCGAATCGGTCTCGCTGTAAGCGACGACCTTGGCTTCCTCGCGCATCCGCTAGAGACCATTCATTGCCGCAAGACCCACCCACTGAAACGCATCGCCGAAGTGGTCACTGAGAAACAGATCTCCAAGATCATCCTTGGCCTTCCTCTTCGTCTAGACAGCACCGAAGGCCCCGCAGCAAAGAAGGTCCGCTCCTTCTCGGAACGCTTGCGCACCGAGGTCTCTAGCATTCCCATCGAGTTCATTGATGAAAGCTACAGTACCATGGATGCGCAGAAGCAGTTGCATGCCAATGGGAAGAACACCAAGAACTCAAAAGGGGTCATTGACCAGGCGGCAGCCATGGTCATTCTCCAAAGCTACCTGGACAACTCATCGCCTACGTTTTTAGACTAACCCTACCATGACACCTGACACTGCCAAGGCACGCATAAACGATCTCTCTCGCCAGGTTGAGCATCACAATAGGCGCTACTACCTCGATGCCGAGCCAGAAATCCCCGATCGCGCCTACGATGAGTTGCATCGCGAACTCGTCGATCTAGAGAAAGCCTTCCCCCAATTCCTCTCTGCGCACTCCCCCACTCAGCGCGTGGGAAGCTCTCCTCTAGAGGGCTTTGAAACCGTGACTCATCTCCAGCTAATGATGAGTTTGGACAACACCTACAGCGAAGAAGAGATCAGCACGTTCTACAATCGGCTGCTGAAGAACTTGGAAATAAAGAAACTGCCAGTCATCATCGAACCCAAGATCGACGGCGTGGCCGTTTCCGTGGTCTATCGCGACGGCGTGTTAGAACGCGCCGCTACCCGAGGCGACGGTCGGTCCGGCGATGACATTACGCAGAACATTCGCACGATCGAATCCTTGCCGCTTCGACTTCCGCCAGACGCCCCCCAGAATTTCGAAGTTCGCGGCGAAGTCTACATGCCTCACGAGGGCTTTGCCACCATGAACGCCAGGCGAGTCAACGATGGCGAACCGCCCTTCGCCAATCCTCGCAATGCCACTGCGGGCACACTCAAACAACTCGACCCCCAAGCGGCAGCAAATCGCCCGCTCGATCTCATCTTTCACGGGGTCGGATGGTTAGGCGATGGAATGACGCTTGAGTCGCAGAATGCCTTCTACGAGTTGCTAGACCAGGCAGGTCTTAGAAAGGGAGACTACATCTGGAAAGTCGATGATCTCGACGGTGTGCTAGGAGCCATTCGCGAGCTAGATAAAAAACGTCACGACCTCCCCTACGAGACAGATGGAGCCGTCATGAAAGTGAACGATCGGGCCTTGCAAGAAAGCCTAGGAGCCACCTCCAAGGCACCTCGCTGGGCCATCGCTTTTAAGTACCAAGCGGAGCAAGCGGAAACCCGTGTCTTATCGATTGAGATTCAGGTAGGGCGCACGGGAGCGCTCACCCCCGTAGCGAATCTTGAACCTGTGCACGTGAGCGGCACCACTGTTTCCAGAGCCACACTACACAATGAAGGGGAGGTCAAGCGGAAGGATGTACGCGAGGGTGATGTCGTGATCATTGAGAAGGCCGGCGAGATCATCCCAGCCGTCGTGGAGGTGAAGTACGATCAGCGCAAAGGCACCGAGAAGCCCTTTGAGATGCCGACGACTTGTCCGACTTGCGACACGGCGGTGGAACGCGATCCCGAGCAAGTTGCCGTGCTCTGCCCAAACCCAAAGTGTCCTGACAAAGTCAAACGTAAGCTCCGGCACTACGCCGCACGAGGTGCCATGGATATTCAAGGACTGGGCTCCGCATCCGTGGATCAGCTAGTCGAAGCCCAACTCGCTACTCATATCAGCGACCTCTATCATTTAGACGCTTCCAAGTTAGGCGGCCTCGAACGCATGGGGAGCAAGAGCATTAAGAACCTGCTCTCTGGCGTCGAGGTAAGTAAGCAACAACCAGCATGGCGGATGCTCTTCGGCCTTGGCATCCGTCACGTCGGAAGCACGTCGAGTCAGATCCTTCTTGATCACTTTGGATCCATGGAGGCGATCATGAAAGCCTCTTTTGAAGATCTAGAGGCCGTCGACGATGTCGGAGCTATCGTGGCCCGCAGTCTACAAGATTTCTTTCAAGCGCCAGACAGCGCGGAAGAACTCGAACGTCTCCGCGCAGTAGGCCTTCCCTTCGCGCCTAACAAAGCAGCCGAAGACGCCAGTGCTAGGCCCACCAGCGACTCGCTCGAAGGAACGACCTGCGTCATCACCGGCACGCTCAGCCAGCCTCGCGACTACTTTGCCCAACTCATCAAGCAACACGGTGGAAAGGTCACTGGAAGCGTCTCCGCCAAGACCTCCTTCCTCCTAGCAGGCGAGAAGGCTGGCAGCAAGATGACCAAGGCTGAGAAACTGGGGGTTTCTGTCCTCAATGAGGAAGATTTCCTGGCCAAGCTCGCCGATTGATTGGATACGTTCTACCTCATGAGTGATTCCTCCGTCTTTGAGAAAGTCGTCGCCAAGCGAGTCGTTGCTGTACTGGTCATAGACGATGAAGAGCAGGCCGTCCCCGTAGCAGAAGCTCTGCTCGCTGGAGGTGTTGACATCATGGAGCTGACACTGCGGACAGACGCTGCCATGGGAGCCCTCAAACGTATTCGTGCTAGCGTTCCAGAGATGATCGCTGGCATTGGAACCATACTCACTCCGGATCAAGCCAAGGAGGTGCATGATGCCGATGCCTCGTTCGGAGTTTCTCCCGGTTTAAACGAGAAGGTCCTAGAATCAGCAAAACAACTTGGCCTCGCCTTCGCCCCTGGCATTGTCACTCCCAGTGATATCGAGCGCGCCTTGGAATTCGATCTACGTGTGCTCAAGTTCTTTCCTGCCGGCCCCTCTGGAGGCCTCAGCTACCTCAACGCGATTGCAGCGCCTTACCAACACTTGGGTGTGCAGTATCTTCCGCTCGGAGGCGTAAACCAGGCGAACATGGGCGACTACCTTGCGAATCCCAACGTCGCAGCGATCGGCGGTTCATGGATAGCAACTCGCGAGGCGATCCACGCAGGAGATTGGAAGTCAATCACCGCCAACGCTAAGGCAGCCGTCGCCTGCGCAGCCGCAGTAGTCTAACAGACACTGCGACACCTAAGAGCAACGCTCTTCTTGGAATGCCGGAGACTTATCACCGCTTTCCGAGTCAGGGACTTGTCTCAGCTGACGGGCTTCAGGCTGGTGTAAAGTCTTCGTCAATCCCTGCGCCTTCGAACGCCCACCCGCCCACCCAGCAAGCTTCGACAACGTTAACGCGCATTCCAAGGCGCTTCGCGCTTCCACCACTGGAACTCCATCGCATAGACATTCTCAGCATCGGCAGCATGCCGCTCAGACTCGCGACAGTGCCAGTCCCCTGAATCCCTAAATTCAGGAAATCTCGCGGCACCTTCCACTTCGGCATCGACTATCGTAAGCACCAAGGAATCCGCAGACGCCAAAGCTGCCGCATAAACCTGTGCGCCACCGCTCACGACGAGTTCGTTCACTCCCAAATCCTGAGCCGCCTCGATGGCTGCCTCCACAGAAGTGACCAAGCATGGGGTGCCCTCCAGCGTCTGCTCAGAATCCCGCGTGAGCACGATAGGTGTTTGCGTGGTGAACCATCCGATCATCTCCTCGTACGTCCGCCGACCGAGCAACATGGCTTTCCCCGCTGCATAAGCCCGGAAATGCTCTTGATCTCTGGGCAAGTGCCAGGGTATCCCATCACCAGTCCCGATGACGCGCTCTGCGGCCATCGCCGCGATCATGGAAACCTTCACGGAGTTAACGTCCACGAATCCGATCCCAAAGAGAGCGCTTCTTGGCCTTCGCAGGTACCGTCCGCGGTTTCGGCGCTGACCTCGATGGTGTAGATCTTCGTGTCGACTTCTTCCCGGAAGACGCCGTGGATCGCTTGCGAGTGCGCTTCTTCTTAATCGTCGCACTATTGACAGAGTCACTATCATCAGCACCATCTTTCACTTTCTTGCCGCCCGGCGTTCGGACCTCAGCAAAGAGATCATTCCGGACACTGCGGCGTCCGTAAAGCGAATTGAAATATTTCTTAGCGATCGGAGCGGCTGTCGTACCACCACTAGAACCACCCTCAAAAGCCACCGCGAAGGCAAACTGCGGATCGTTGGCGGGAAGAAAGCCGGCAAACCACGTCATCTGCTTTCCTGCTCTCCACTGGGCCGTCCCAGTTTTAGCAGCCACCTGAGCATACGAGCAGTAGCCTTGCTTTCCTGTGCCATGACCGGCATGGACCACGTCGACCATACCGCGACGAATAGCCGCCAAGGCCTTGTCTGCCATTTCCACACGCCCGATAGACTCTTTCTTAGACCGCTCGATGACATCATTGAGATGATTCTGCTTCTGCTTGATCAACCGTGCCCGCCATACATCCGTACCATTAGCAATACCAGTCATCGACTGAGCAACCTGGAGCGGTGTCGCCTCAACAAATCCCTGACCGATAGCGAAGTTAGCAATATCACCAAGGTACATGTGATGCCCGTGATTCTCCATCATCCACGCATTGGTCGGCAGCAGACCGGCACTCTCTTCCAACGGAATCTTCGTCAGCTGACCAAAACCAAAGTTCTGAGCTTCTCGAACCAAGGGTCCAGCACCGACCTTCTGGCCCACCGTGTAAAACCACGTATTGCAGGAACGCGCGATCGCTTTCTGCAAGGTCATCTTGCCCTCGTTCGACTTGTGCCAGTTCTTCTTCCACTGAGAACCGACGCGAATACGCCCTGGGCAATCAAAGTAATCCGTCGTACGAATGGTGCCCTCTTTCAAAGCGGCTAAAGTAATAGGAACCTTGAACGTCGATGCTGGCGGATAGGAGAACTGAAAGGCACGACCGACGAGCGGCTTGTTCTCGTCTTTGATCAGCTTGTCAAACTTGTCCTGAGAGATGCTGGGGACGAAGTCGTTGAGATTGAATCCAGGATTGGAACCCAACGCCAGGATCTCCCCATTATCACAATCGACGACCGCAAGAGAGCTACGATAGTAGAGCACATCCTCGGCCAGCTTCTGCATGTTTGCATCGATGGTCAGCACGATGGTGGAACCTGCGACGGGCTGCTGCAGCATGTCCCTCTCCATCTCATTGCCATCTTTATCGAAGATGATATTCAGCTTACCTGGCCTACCTTTCAGCGCATCATCGAGAGAAGCTTCGAGACCAGACTTACCCTCCCATTCATAAAACATAGGATCGCCATCCTCCAAAGGACCAGTGGGTAGTGGCTTTGACAGTCCAGTATAACCTACAATGTGGCAAGCAACCTTCCCTCTAGGATAGTGACGCACATAAACCGGATGGGCGATGAGACCATAGGACGTTACCTTTGAACCAATCGTCTTCTTCTGACGATCCGTGAGTTCATGGCGCCCGACAAAGAGGAAAGGCAACCAAGAGCGATTCTTGTGATGCTGGATGAAGTCCTTTGGTTCCTTCGTCCAATAGTCAACCTGATCAGACTCCTTGCCTCCGAAACAGAGAATGTTCAGCTGCTCGAGAGCGGCCATTCCAAAGGCCCCCACTTCCTCATCTGTGGCGTCTGGATTGTGAGGAAACTTAAGTGCCGGAAAGTAGGCAACGCGGTTGGTCGCCAGAGGCCGACCACCGCGATCCACAATTTGTCCCCGAGGTGCAGGAACGGACAGCACGATAGTTTTAGCCCCCTTCTGTGTCTGCCAGGAAGGGACAATGCCAACCTCTTCGCTCTCACCTTCAACTAAGACTTTCGCGTCAGCCGTCCCGCCATCAGAGACTGCAGGTTCCGCATGGTTAGATACCAAGAGGCTAGCGCTGAGACACAAGAGCAGGGAGAGAAGCTTCAGAGTGGCTTTCATAATAGGAAGAAACGGAATCACTGTAGGCAAGTTCATCTAGGAAATCTAGGATTGATGAGAAGCAAGGTAGTCGACGATACCTTGAGCGACCTTCTCGCTCACGCCAGGCACAGCGGCGATCTCTTCCAGAGTCGCCGTCCGTAGCCGAGAAACGGAGCCGAAAGTCTTCAACAGGGTCGCCTTGCGACGCTCGCTGACCCCTGGGCAGTCGTCCAATATACTCTCATGAATGCGACGTTTCATGAGGAGCTGATGGTAGCCATTGGCAAACCGGTGGGCCTCATCACGAATACGCTGAAGCAGCCGCAGGGCACCCATTTCATGGGGCAGAATGATCGGTTCCGAGATCCCTGGGCGATAGATCTCCTCATGCTCCTTAGCCAATCCGATGATCGCTAGGCCGCCCAGCCCGAGCCTCTGTAGCTCCTTGCAGGCACTCGAAAGCTGCCCTTTGCCACCGTCCACGATCACAAGATCAGGCAAACGCACCAACGGCTTGCCCCGACAATCCACCCGCTGCTCCAACTCATCGCCCAGCCGCCGCATGACCTCGAGAGGATCCTCTTGAGAATCCACCGCATCGGGCGCAGCGTCGTCGACCTGTGAGAGAATGCGCGAGTAGCGACGACGCACTACCTCTGCCATGCTCGCGAAATCGTCCTGACCTTTCACGGTCTTGATCCGATACCGGCGGTAGTTTTTGTTATCTGGAAGACCATTTGTGAAGCGCACCATGGAGGCGACGACATGCGCGTCCGAGATATTCGAAATATCGAAACACTCCATCACCATGGGCGCCGTTTCCAAATGGATCACCTCCTTCAGCTCCTCCACATCCTGAAGCGCGGCCTTCTCATTGTTCTCTGTCAGCCCACGCTTCGTTCGCGTGAATCGCCGTGCCGGACTCAAGGTCTTGCGCAGATGATCCAGCACATCCCGCAACTCCGCCGCACGCTCAAACTGCAACTTGCCCGCCGCCTTCGTCATCTGTTCCTCCAACTCTACTAACAAATCTCGCGACTTACCTTCGAGAAACACGCAAGCCTCTTCCACCCGTTTCAAATACTCATCCCGATCGATCTTCCCCATGCACGGAGCCGTGCAATTCCTAATCACGTCGTCATTGCAATGCTTGTAGTCCTCCTCTCCCGGCTCCAGTGGACGACAACTTCGCAAGCCAAACCGGCGATTCACCCAAGCCACCGTCGTACGCAATGCTCCCGAGTGCGCAAAGGGACCGAAATAACGCGCCCCATCTTCCTTACGCATGCGTGAGAGCTGTAACCTCGGCCAAGCATCCTCCAAATGCACCTTCAGCAAGAGGAAGCGTTTGTCATCGCGGAAGCTGACATTGTACTTAGGGCGGAACTCTTTAATCAGTTTCCCTTCTAACAGAAGACTCTCCGTCTCATTCCGCACCACATGGACATCGAAATCATAGATGCTCTTGATCAGCGCCCGCGTCTTTAGATCGGACAAGGTCTGGCGTGACGGCGTGAAATAGTTGCTCAGCCGCTTCCGCAAATCCCGCGCCTTGCCGACATAAATCACGCGATTCAAGCGATCCCGCATCAAATACACACCCGGCTTATGCGGTACCTCTCGGAGTTTCCCCTTCAGGTCCGCCTTCTCACGAGGTGCCGGTGTGTCCGCCATGTAAGGAGAACGTCCCGCAGGCCACCAGGAAATACAACCGCAGATCGCGCGCTCTTAGGAATCGGTGCACCGATGCCTCTCAACCTTAAAAAGCCCAAATAAAGGACTCTACAACTATCCTTCTCCTTGCACGTCGCCGTCTATAACAGAATGCTAGATGATGCCGGGAACACCACTTCTCACCATCGCAGGCTTAGCGGCCGCCTTCGCCCTCGGGTTCCAACTCTTTCAGGGAAACGAGCCACCGGGGCCTTCGGCCGCACCAATCACCCTGACCGCACCACAGAACGAAGTTAGTGTGACCACAGCCGCCACGCCGTCACAGGAGCCAGCGAAGCCCCCTGTCCCGCTCGATCTCCTCACCGAAGTGACCTTCACCCACTTCGGCCCCGGCCCCGGCCCCGGCCCCGGCCCCGGCCCCGGCCCCGGCCCCGGCCCCGGCCCCGGCCCCGGCCTCAATCTCAATCTCAATCTCAATCTCAATCTCAATCTCAATCTC
>CALLLI010000375.1 GCA_938082635.1 uncultured Verrucomicrobiales bacterium | reverse complement strand
GGTCATTGCGCCATTCGGTCGCCGCCTTAACGGGCGGCGCGGATTGAAACCACAACCATGTGAGATTCGGATGCCGAGCCGATGGTCGCCGCCTTAACGGGCGGCGCGGATTGAAACGCCGTTGAGTTTTTCGGAGGCGTGGAGACCCTCGTCGCCGCCTTAACGGGCGGCGCGGATTGAAACTCGACCCGATCTCCCTCGTCCTCTTTGCCTCGAGGTCGCCGCCTTAACGGGCGGCGCGGATTGAAACTTTGACCTTTACGATTCGCTGGTCGATGCCTTCGACCGCGACTACACGCTCTTCAGAAACGAACACCTAGCAAAGATCCAGCTCTTAGCTGAATGACAGACTAGCGATGACCTGGAAAGCCACTATCAGCGTCATACCCATGGGCGCACCAAGAATGACCCAGCGCGACAAATGGAAGCAGCGCCCATGTGTCATCCGATATCGCGCCTTCAAAGACACTCTCCGCGATGACTGCCAAGGCCACCCAGAGCAGCCAACACGACTCGATTGGATTGCTTACCTTCCATTTCCTAAAAACTACTCAAAGAAGAAACGCGCCGCCCTTGCAGGCAACCTCCACCGCTTAAAGCCCGACCGTGACAATATTGATAAGGCCATCCTCGATACTCTTTTCAAGGAAGATTCCATGGTCGCCTCAGGCTCTATCGAAAAGCGCTGGGACGACGGCAAAGGCCCCAGAATCGAAATTCAAATGGTCCAAGAGCAATCATGACTAACAATCCCAAAGACGAGCAATGGAAACAATGCCTTCGCTTCTCCGCCTATGAGGTCTCGAGCCGTGGGAATATTCGAAAGCGCAACACTAAGCGTATGCTGCAACCGTGGATACACACAAAGGGGTATCCTTACATCACCCTACGCAAACTTGGGAAGCGCAAAGACCTAGCGGTTCACACGCTCGTGTTACGAGCCTTTGTCGGCAAGCGTCCGACCTCAGCGCATCAATGCGCACACGCAGACGGCAACCCTCAGAATAACAGAGTCAGCAACCTTCGATGGGCGACGCCTGGGGACAACTGCAAGGACCGGGACGCACACGGGCGCACGGCACGAGGAAGCAAGAACGGCGGGGCCAAGCTCACTGAGAGCCAGGTTGTGGCTATGCGCGGATTCAAGGGCTCCTTATCAACGGCTCAGATGGCAGGGATCGCTGGAGTCTGTGAGAGGACGGTGCATCGCGTTCTGAGCGGCGATACATGGAAGGAGACCGCTTAGATGGCTGAGGGCTTCATCTACATACTCAGCAACGAGGCAATGCCAGGGTTGCTCAAGATCGGTATGACTACACAGGTGCCAATGGAAAGAGCAAGAGATCTGCATACAACCGGCGTGCCTGCTCCATTCAAGGTTGAGTTGACTATTTACCACGAAGACTGCGTAAAAATGGAGCGACTGATTCACCTGACGCTTGGGCAGAGTCGTCATAGCCAACGACGCGAGTTCTTTCGAATCGATTTAGTCGAGGCTAAGGTTCGTGTCTCTGAGATCGTCCTCGAGCTGTGTAAGCTAGGTAAGGATATCAGGGAATCTAATGCTATTGATATGCCTCTCTCGGTAGGCGATAGGCTTACATCTGACACGTGGGACCTGCACCGAGAGCACCACCCAAATCTTCCCCCTGACGGAGGCTGGAGTCCTAGCATGGCACCGGAGTGGGCCCAATACTTAAAGCCGAGTGAATGCCTTGTGCTTGAGCTGCGCAGACTTCGAGAATTCAATAACGGCCTGCATTCTAAGGCAGTGAAGCGAGCGATAAGTTTAATTGAGCAATCAATCTCACAGTTAAATCCTAAGCAATCAAGTCTGGTCTTCTCTAAGTGATGGCTGGATACGTGAAGCTTTTTAGAAGCCTGAGAGACCATTGGTTATGGCAGGATATAGGGACCTATTCTCCACGAGAGGCGTGGCTGGACCTTATCTTGGAATCCAACTGGTCACCCAGGAAGCGCCTCATCGCTGGGGAGCTAATCATGGTAGATCGTGGAAGTCTTGTCGCCTCTGAGCGCTGGCTTTCTGTCCGCTGGAAGTGGTCACGAAACAAGGTGAGGAAGTTCCTCCAGAACCTTGAAGATGACGCCATGATTTCACGCAAAAAGACCACCACGTATTGCGTCATAACGCTCTTAAACTACGTGAGTTATCAGGCGATCCAGGATGATAACAACCAGGAAAAGGACCACGGAAGGACCACTGAGGGACCACGGAAGGACCACGGAGGGACCGGTGAAGGAACCAAAACAGAAGAAGGGAATAAGGATAAGAAAGAGAATAATAGCCTCAGTGCAAATGTTAGTTCTTTATCATGTTCTCCGAATCAGTTATCCGAAGCCGAGGAGGCCCGAATAGACGAACTCCTGAAGGCCGCCGGCTTCCGTAGCGGGCACGAGACTATCCCGCCTGAGGATAAACAGTCTTACGTCACGAATTTGAAGCTGCTGATAGATGAAGACACCCGCGCACCGATCTTGAAGAACGCGAAAGCGTGGCGAGCCCAGGCTGACCTGGCTTGGTTCCCTACGACTGTCACAGCAAAAAACATGGGGAAGCACATCCCCGCAATTCTCGATTACAAACCCAATGGAGCACATAGCAAAAGCACTACCGCAAGTTCTGGAACAGCAGGAACTCTCAACGAAGGTAATTCCAGCAAATACGCTGGTGTCGGCAGACCTCCAAATCGAAGCGTATAACGACGAGCTGAAGCATGCCGTGTCGTGCGCTGGAGACTTCGAGCGCAAGCTTGCTCAAGGAGAGCCTGTCTGGCTGTCACTCCTGGGCAACTGCGGAGCAGGAAAGACTCAGATCGCAATGGCACTGTACCGCAGGTTCAAGCCGCAGATGGCTAAGAAGCCAGATACAGGTAGCGCTAGCGGCTGGCGTGAGACCTTCCAGAAGAAGCAGAAATTCACCTGGCCCTTCATCGCTAACAAGATCATGCAAAGGGACTACGGAATCATCGACTACGTTTGTGATGATATCGATTTTCTGGTGATCGATGAGTTAGGCGGCGGCCATGACATCAAGTTCACGAAATCCAAACTCAGCGAAATTGCAGAGCGCCGCATCGGCAAGCCTACCATTTGGACTTCTAACATGAGCCTGGAACAGATCTCTGATGAACTCGACATGAGGATTGCCTCGAGGATGATTCGCCATGGCTCGCATGCGGTGGTCTTCGAAGAAACTGAGGACTGGAACCTGGTTCAACTTCAGCAGCAGGCAGGATGAACACTCTGCGGCTCTCAGGATCGATCAACGATCAGCCTAAGCGAAACCACAAGAGAATCGCTTAGGCGCTGAGAGCCGCCCCTATTCAACTTTTAAAACACTAACAACCTCATTAAAACGCAACAAGTAACCTATCAGCCAACGTGGGCGCTATTGCCTCGCAAGGGCGAAAGGCTCGAAGGTCTCTCACATGATGAGATTCTTGCGCTGATCACCGGGCCACGCGCAAAGGTGATTGGGAAAGAGATCAGAGCGAAGGGATCTAGACGAGTCGTAAAGCGCTTGGTTAGGATTCCAAGCCTGATTGCTTACCTCGACGCAGAAGCCGAGAAACAAAGAAGTGAACTCCAACCATGAGGGATGGTTCAAGGACACTGCCTTGTTCTTCGTGTCGAGCCATCGCGAAAAGGATACGACGATTGGAGGAAGGGCAACAGGAGGCGCAGAACAGGAGTTAGGTAGGGTTCTGTGCTAAGTGGAAAATGGATCATGAAGGCCCGCAAGAGCTTGCTCAATCTGGTCTCGTTCCGCATGCGTATAGTGAGCCGTGGTCGATGCTGAGGAGTGCCCCACGATCTCCTGGATGGTTTTCGGCGCAGCGCCTTGCCTGGCGAGCATACTTGGCAAGGTATGGCGCAGGGAGTGAAAGCTCTTTGTCTTTCGATCACGACCAGCGGTTCGCACAATGCGAGGTGAGATTTCAGCCTTTGACATGATCTTGAGAAACATCTTTGATAGAGTTGTTCCTCTCGTGCCCTCGAAAGACGGGCTAACAAGTTCCTCAGGGTCAAGATCTTTAGGTTGGATTGCTTGCAGCCAGTTTGCGAGCGGAGTGGGGATGAGATTGGTTTGCCTACGCTGTGTCTTACCTGTCTTTATTCGGATTTCTCCAGCCTCTAGATCGATTGAGGACCAGCGCAACCGGGCGAGATCAACCAGGCGTTGCCCAGTGTAGAGGCCCAGCATGAGCATTGTTCGCCATTCGAGTTTATCATCTGCCGCTTGCCAGAGAGCTTGAAGATCATCGGGCGTGAAGGGCTCCCGCTCAAAATCGTTCTCCTCATCGGCAATCTTATCGATCTTGTTGGCAACGTTGGTCTGCAGCGTGCCGCCGAGGACAGCAGACTCTAGGATTTGCCGGACCACACCCACGGCTGAAGTGGATGGTCCTGGTCCCCAGGTGTCCGCACAGTGGTTTCGAAAGGCGACGATGTGCTGCCGGGTGATTTGCCCGATATGGGACTCAGACAGCCCCTCAGCGGCGAGCCAGTCCACCCAACGCGTGGTTGGTGTCCTGTAGACAGCGACCGTGCCCTTTGAGAGAGTTCGAGAGGCGTTGGAGTACCACTCGTTGGAAAACTCGATGGCCCGCAGGCTGTCAGATCCAGAGCTGATCTCTTTGGCGATCTCAGCCAGCACTTTGCCCGCATGCCCGATCACCTGAGTGGCTCGGTACGCTTCCTCGAACGCGACGGCGATGTTATAGGCCTGCTGGTACTTCTTCTCCGTTGCCTCAATCTTGGTGCTCCGACAGGTTGATTTGCCGTTCGCTTTGCGGAAACAGGCGATCCAGTAGGGCGAGTTGGAGATGCGTTTTAAGGATGCCATTTTTCAAGGAAAAGTTACCACCAAAGTAACCATGACCACGCCAATAACCTCGGTATCAGAAAGAAACATATCGGAACCAATAGGAACGAAACCACTATAAACCAAGCCTTTTCCAACATTGAGAGGCAGAGAAAATAGCTTAGGATAAACTGCGTCCTTGATGCTCTTCAAAGAAGACACCAAAGTCGCCGCCATATGGAAAACGTGATCATCATTGGAACCGGATGTGCCGGTTGGACCGCCGCTATCTACGTCGCTCGCGCCAATCTGAAGCCCCTCGTCCTCGCGGGTGATCAAATTGGGGGGCAGCTTACGACTACGACTGAAGTCGAGAACTTCCCAGGTTTTCCAGAAGGGATCATGGGCCCAGAGCTCATGATGAAGATGCAGCAGCAAGCCGAACGCTTCGGCACCCGCATGGAATATGTCGCCGCGACCAAGGTGGAGAAGCTCGCTGATGACACCTTCGTCGTCACAGCAGGAGAGAAGTCCTACGAGGCTCGGAGCATCATTATTGCCACAGGAGCTTCTCCGCGTCATCTCGGGCTCCCGAACGAGAAAGAGCTCATTGGGCATGGCCTCACTTCCTGTGCCACCTGTGACGGTGCCTTCTACCCAGACGTCCCCGTCGCCGTCATCGGCGGTGGTGACTCCGCCTGTGAAGAAGCGGTCTTCCTGAGCAAGTTTGCCTCGAAAGTCTACATCATCCATCGGCGCGACGAGCTCCGCGCCTCCAAGATCATGGCTGATCGGGTCCTCGCCCACGAGAAGATCGAGCCCATCTGGGACAGTGCAGTATCCGAGTATGTGACCGATGACAAGGGCGAGATGACCCAGGTGCGACTACAGAATCGGAAGTCCAACGAAGAATCTTTGGTCGACGTAAAATGCGTCTTCGTCGCCATTGGCCACATCCCGAATACACAGTTCCTTGTCGACCTTGTGAACCTTGATCCTAACGGTTATCTGCTACGGGAAAAGGGTACACAGACCAGTCTCGAAGGTGTCTTTGCTGCAGGTGATGTCGCCGACCACGACTACCGCCAAGCGATCACGGCAGCAGGTTTAGGTTGTGCGGCGGCACTCGAAGCCGAGCGCTACCTTTCCGAGAAATTTGGCGATTAACGAACAGGTCACTCTGACTCAGAGTTACTCTCGCAGTTTCACCTTAATCCGGCCGTCCTGCACTTCCAAGTGCTCGATGCCGTCGGAGAATTGTTTCCAAAAGCCACCGTTCTCGCCGAATTCCTGAATAAAGTCTTTCCCCTTCAGGTCGCCCAACCAGGCACTCGGCATCGGGATGCCACCCAGGGAAATGCCACGCAGGACAAGCTGTAGCTTCCCGGCATCGTACCTAGCACCCACACCCATCTTGATCCGAATGGTCTTCCCGCCCATGATGAGAGCGTCTTCATCCACAGGAACAATCACCTTTAAACTAACGAGATCTTTCGACAGGTCGACCGCAAAGTGCTTGGCCGCGTCCGGATCGTTCTTCGCAATCAGCGCATTCACCTCCCGCTCGCTCAGTTCAATCTCGCGATTTGCGCTCATTTCTGAATAGGCCTCAGCGTTAGAATCTTGATCCGCTGTTTCTAGCACTTGCCCTTCGACAGGCGCCGCTGGAAAGTCGCGCCCCATAGCAGCCTCCTCGAGAAGCTGCAGTTTTTGGTCGAGCTGCTGAGTCTCTTCGACAGACAACGCCACCGGAGCGAGTTCCTTGGCAAAGAGGTAGCGTTTGGCCCACCAGAACATGCCGCCGGCCGAAACGAGCGCAGTGAGCAGAATGATAATAAGCACCTGCCCACAGCCAAACTGCCGCTTGGGTTTCGGAGAAGTTGTCCCTTTCATAAAGTCGAGCCTCGCGAGGATTGCCGTACTTGTAAAGCACGCGGCTTGGTCAATAGAGTCTCCTCACATGTCTATCTACGAACAGCTCGGCGAGGACGGCATTCATGCCATCGTCGCCGCCTTCTACAAGCGAGTCCCCTCAGACGATCTCCTCGGCCCTATGTATCCGGCAGACGACAGGGAGGGCGCCGAGCAGCGTTTGCGAGATTTCCTGGTCTTCCGGTTTGGTGGACCTGAACGCTACATTGAACAACGCGGCCACCCTCGGCTGCGCATGCGTCACCTGCCCTTCAAGATCGGCATCCCTGAGCGAGATCGCTGGCTCCGGCTGATGAGTGAAGCAATGGAAGAATGCGACGTCCCCTCACCTTCTCGTGAAGAGATGTGGACCCTGTTCATGCAGGTGGCTGACTTCATGCGAAATCAGCCTGAGACATCCTAACGAACACTCTTCGCGTTATTTGAGAGCCTTAATCGCTGCACGACTCTCTTCTGACAGTTTACTCAATGGGTAGCTAACAACAGTTCCGTTAGGCATAACGAAAGAGACGTTCTTCTTATCGACGGCCTTCACAGCAGCTTCGATAGACTTGCCTTGAGCATTGGTCCAAGCCTGCTCATCGGCGAGGAGGCCGTCAGGAACTTGTTCACTACTGTCCGCACTCGAGGCCCTACTATCACTAGCTAATTTCCTCTTCAAGTTCCTTACAGCTTTGCGCATGTCGCCCTTGAGCGTCGCATAACTGATGCCTTCGATGCCTTTGGATCCATCTGCACTTGTCACGAAGACCATGGGGATCGTGTTTCCTCCAGCTGTCCTAACATCAGCCACTCCTTTCGGAAAAGCACCACCATCAGTCTTAGAATGGGCAAAGACAACCACACCCGTTTTACGAAATTCTTTGAAGGCCGCCAAACTGGTGGCCAAGCAAGGTCCTCAAGTAGTTCCCGGATCGGTATAGACAAAGACAAGCGGCTTGGCAGACTCAGTGGCCTGTGCCTTTGCCACGGCGAGCTGATCCATCTTGAAGACGCCTCTAGGAATCTTTAACTCTGCCTGACTGGAACCTACAGCTAAGAAGAAACCCAACATTGCAATGGTACTCGCTCTCATATAACAGCGAAATTAGGGGTGGCCAAGACTCTTGTCCAGGCTGTTCCTACAACCCTAAAGAGGTCAATCGGTGATGAATGGACCTCTCGCAGTGCCTCCTCATCCCCGCACGTGCAGCCTAACTAGGCCCTAAATATAAGTTAGATTGAATCTTTCAACCGCCAATTCCGTTTAATAGGGGAACCCCATCCCTCTTAACATGAACCTCACGAACACCTCAGATTACTTCACCATGCGCCGCGCTGAACTTCAAAAGGAGCGCTATCTCAAACGCATGCACAGGAAGCCTATCATGACCCAAACACGCCGCGCCCGTTTTGAGACCGTCGAACATATGGGCAATGCACTAGGCCGGGGTTTAGGCATCGAATTCTACGACTGTGATGCAGCGCAACGCAGCGTTCCCAATGCGGAACGCGCCCAGGCCCTTCCTCTAGCACTCGCGCTGCAACCGCACGGCTAGATAGCTCCCTGCCTATCCCCTATCGACAAATCCTCAAAGTCATTCTATAGAAGTCCTCATGCAGATTGGACTCATTGGATGCGGGAAGATGGGAAGTGCCCTCCTACGCGGCGTACTCGCGGGATCAGAGAGCATCGAGAAGGCTTGGGTCTTCGATGCCTATCCAGCAGCCATGGCGTCCCTCGCCGCGTCGGATTCCCGAGTGGAAGCCACGTCGTCGAACCTGAGCGTGGCTGAGCAGTCGGATGTGCTTCTACTGTGCGTGAAGCCTGATGGGATTTCCTGGGTGGCCCAAGAGATCGCATCATCCAAGAAGCCTTGCCTCTGCATCTCCGTCGCCGCCGGCGTGAGCCTTGCTGTGTTAGAATCCAACTTGGGTGAAGAGCAGCGGGCCGTCCGAGTCATGCCAAACACACCGGCCCTAGTCGGCGCCGGGGCTTCGGGGTTTACCCTCGGGTCACAAGCTACGAAGGAGGACGCTGAGACCACCAAGGGTTTGTTAGAGTCCGTGGGAATTGCCCACGAAGTGCCCGAGCGTCTGTTAGACGCAGTGACAGGCGTGAGCGGCAGTGGACCCGCCTACATCTATGTCCTCATTGAAGCCATGGCAGACGCAGGCGTCCTCAATGGACTTCCCCGCCCCGTCGCGATCGAACTCGCAGCCCAGACTGTGATGGGAGCCGCGAAGATGGTCCTCGAAACTGGGGAACACCCCGGAGTGCTCAAGGACCAAGTAACGAGCCCAGGCGGCACGACCATCAGAGCAATCGCGGCCCTAGAACGCGAAGGCGGCAGGAACGCCATGATCGCCGCAGTGAATGCAGCCACGCAGCGGTCCATCGAAATGGGCCAACAGTAGCTTTCCCGTCCTAAAAGTTCATTCCTTTACAAGCTCATGCAGCCGTGTTACGCGGGCACATGAGCATTCTTAGTGGAAAGACGGGCGTTGTCTTTGGCGTCGCTAACAAACGTAGCATCGCATGGGCGATTGCCAAAGCTTGGGCAGACGCTGGCGCCAATCTAATCTTCAACTACCAAGGAGATCGCCTAAAGGACAATGTGGCCGATCTCGCCAGCACCTTTGGCAAGGACACGCCATTTTACCCTTGCGACGTTTCCAAGGATGAAGAGATCGATGGCTTCTTCGATAAAGTGAAGGGCCACACAGATAAGATCGATCTCATGCTTCACTCGGTGGCCTTTGCCCCTCGCGATGCCCTCACCGGCAACTTTCTCGATACTTCCCGAGAAGCCTTCGCCGTCTCTCACGACATCAGCGCCTACTCTTTGGTAGCGCTTTGTCAGCGAGCGGCCCCCATGATGACAGACGGCGGTAGCGTCGTCGCCATGAGCTACTACGGCGCAGAGAAGGTGGTGCCTCACTACAATGTCATGGGCGTGGCTAAGGCCAGCTTGGAAGCTTCCACACGTTACCTGGCTTATGACCTTGGTGAGAAGAAGATCCGAGTGAACTGCATCAGTGCAGGCCCTATGCAAACTCTCGCAGCGCGCGGTATCGGTGGCTTCACGGATATGGTGAACCACTACAACGAGCACGCGCCATTGAAGCGCAGCTGCACGGGCGAAGAACTCGGTCAGACCGGAGTCTTTCTCGCTAGCGAAGGCGCAGCGGCCATCACAGGCCAAGTCATCTATGTCGATGGCGGATATCAGATCATGGGCATGTAGATTGTGTCTCTGACAAAAGCTCTCATCTTCGATTTCGACGGCCTCGTCGTCGACACGGAAACCCCTCTCTACGAATCCTGGCGACAGCTCTATCAAGAGCACGGCCATAATCTCACCCTGGAGACCTATGTCCAATGCGTGGGGTCAACGATCCAGCGCTTTGATCCAATTCAGCATCTGCAGGATTTGGTGGGAACACCGATTGAGGCGACAGACTTGCAAACCGAGCACCACGCTCGAGTGAAATCAGCCCTAGCGAAACGAGATACCTTGCCTGGTGTCCGCGAACGTCTCACTGAAGCTCGTGAAGCGGGGCTCAAACTCGCTATCGCTTCGAGTTCGTCATCTGACTGGATCGATCCATGGTTGGCTCGCCTCGAATTGACGGATCATTTCCATGTCATCCGAACGCGAGACCACGTCAGCGAAGCCAAGCCCTCACCTGAGCTCTTTGTCACGGCAGCAGAAATGTTAGATGTGAAGCCTGAAGAAGCCCTCATCTTTGAGGACTCTCACAATGGGCTTCAAGCAGCTCTGGCAGCCTCCATTCCCTGCGTGATCATTCCTAACAACGTGACAAAGCACTCGGATTTCTCAGCCGCCACCTTGGCACTTGAGAGTCTGGCCGATGTTTCCTTGGCAGAGATCCTCGAAAGGACCTCTGCCTGAGAAACATGTCGCTTAGTTCAGATCAACGCGACGACGCACAAAGCGCGCATTGTCACCGATCATCTCTCGGCTGTCATTGCTCCGATAGATAACGCGAGAGACGCCACCACCCACATCTTCTTGTGAGTGAAGGGAGAAGCTGGAAGTGGCGTCACTGAAGACCTGGAGATCGGTCGCCCACTCGAGGACATCCGTAAGTCCAGCGGCGCTTCCAGCCTTTGTTAGGGTCACTGTCACATGGCCCGCATCCTCGCTAACGACAAGGGAGGACACCGACTGGCCGTCCTTAGGTAGAGTTCCGGCAGCATACTCTAACAAGTTCGATTGTGAGTCTCCATCGGGATCACCGTTAGGCCCTGAGATCGCCTCATTGGCAAGTTCGGCAGCACTAAACTGAGCTATCTTCCAGGCGTCATAGGTATTGTCTCCGCCGCCACCACCTTGGCCGCTAGCAACACCGGGAGAACCGCCCGCTGCAGTGCTCGCCCCCCAACTGGAAGGATCATTGGGATCTGGATTCTCGCCAGGATTCACCAACTCGAGAGAGAAACCATCACCATCCGCTTCAGCGGGCCAAGGGTCACGATCGCCGTAGGTGACTTTCTTGATGTTCACACCCAGCGGCGTGATGACTTCGATTGTCTCTCCGTCATTGTTCAAGCTCTTGCCGAACTTACCGGCGATCGCCGCAGTTGAACCATAGCGCATTTGGAAGGCTTCGACGTCAGCCACAATCACGGCATAGGCCTGTGGAGCCAGCGAAAGAAGATTGCCAGAGTTGAAGTCAAAACGAATCCCTTCGATCACGCTGAGATCACTCAGATCAATCGCTGTCTCAGAAGCATTGTAGATCTCGAGTTACTCGAAATCTGATTTGCTATGGCCTGCTGCCAACCCCTCTTCTGAGGGGGCTGCTGGATCATACATGATCTCTGAGATGACAAACGATTCCGACGTGGCGGGAGTGAGATCGACTAGGAAGTCAGCCGAAGTGATCGCACTCCAGTTCTCGCCATCCTTCACACGTGCCTTCACAGTAGCAGCCTTTGCTAGAACGATAGGATCTTCATAGACGCCAGCCGCTGGATTGACGGCACCGCCCATGATGCGTGGGTCCGAGCTATCCGTGGTATAGAGGATATCCCCATCCTGAGGATTGAAGATCGTCCCAGCACTCAACTTGGCTTCAAAGCCTGCAGAGACAGTCCCACCGTGCTTGCGGAAAGCAGGCGCTTGAGTATCAGGCCAAAGGCCGACGTCGGTGAAGTGCCCTTTGGTGAAGAGTTCCCTCTTCCGTTTCGCGATCCATGAACGAACGACACCAAGGCTAGGCGCGCCATTGCCGCTGAATCGCATGAGGCCTTCGATCTCGTCGCCGAGCGCCTCCATCCGACGGATCGCATTGTCCTCGGTGAGGGCACCATTTGGAGAGAAGAAGTGCTGCTGCAGACGATCCGCAAAGAGCAGGCGGAACTCAGAGGATGCCATGAGAAGCTGTGACATTTCGACAATGTTCTTATTCGAGTCATTCACACCATTGTTGTTCAGGATGTCTGTCTGGATGACCTTGCGCGTCTGTCCATGATCCCCGCTCTGGCCAAAGACACCTTCAGCATCCCACATGTACATGCGCCACTTGCCGGTATCCGAGCGTTCGCGAGCCATGACAAAGTTGTTATGCGGCCAATCCCACGTCGCCCCATACGTATTCACGATTAGATAATCTGCGATATTGACAGGATCCACCATCGCCAACGCCGCTTGATAGTTCTCAAGGTTGTCGAGATCTTCTTCTAACAAATCCACAGCTTGTTCATAGTAGGTATCATCTCCTTCCGTCCACGAGCGAATGTGTTTGATGTCCCATGGCTCACTACTCCCGTAGTATTCCTGAAACAAAGTCGTCCGTAGACGCGCCACCGGGTTGTAATAACCTTTGTAGACGCCATTCACAAAGACGGCGCTCTGAATGCCCTGAGAACTCAACTGCCCAGTGTCTCCGAAGAGGCGACGAGCGAGCTCATCCTTAATCCATGGATTTCGAATATCGTTCTTACCTGCACGGAGCCGCAGCTGGTCAAACTTGCGCACGCGGTAGTTCTTCACTAACGGGAAATCGAGTTCGCTATCGCCGTACTCATCGCGGAAGAATAGGTTGAAGGATGGTTTCTCCGCCGCACTGCTAGCCCAGGGACTGCTATCAGTATTGCTCAAGCGGAACCGCCCACGCGACCAGTCACTGGCAGCCAAGCGCAGACCAGCTGCTAGCTGAACGTTTGCGCCATCCTCATCTGGATAAATTAGCTCCATTGAGGCTTTCCGCTCAAACGCCCGACCATGCCCATACGGCATATAGTAATCTTGGATGTCCCTGGCCCGCCAGGAGTCCCCTAAACCAGTGCCTCCTTCAATCGTCATCACGCCGTGCGGCGCATAGAACGTCTTCTCGCCATCACCGACAAGACTAATGGTAGGCACATCTTTGAACGCCTCATCCTGAGCGATGAGGTAGGTGTGCGTTTTAACCTTGGAGGAGATCATGCCATCTTTGAACGCGGCGGCACGGATCACCGTGCCTGTCTTATCATCCACGGGCTCAACCTTGATCGCGCCGTCGTAGACATCGCCATTCCAAGGTGAAGGCGTTGATCCATCCGTCGTGAAGCGAATCTCAGCACCTTCCGTGGCGGTCGTCAATTCGAGGTCCACGGCCTCATCGTAGAAGCCTCGACTATCACTAAACTTAGGTGATTTAACAATGTCGGCAAGCCCTTCGTTTGCGTTGGCCGCTCCTGGTGTGGGCACGGAATGATAGACAAAGTCAACACCGGCTGCCGAGGTCCCGTAGGAGTGAAAAGTATCCTGGCTTGGGAAGTTGTTCAGTTCACTGACAAGTTCACCAGCCCTATTGTAGAGAAGCACATTGTCGCCATCTCCTGCCAGCTTGAAGTTCGTATGGAGGTAGGCTCCTGCCGTTCCCGCATCACCCAGATCATCCGCCAAGACGACCAAATATCCGCCTACGGAAATCGTGATATCCTCAGGAAAGGTCCACATGTCAGGCACATCGCGATCATCGCTCAGCGACCAGCCAGCTAAGCTCACCGGCTCAGTGTCGCTGTTGTGCAGCTCAATCCAATCAGAGAAACCGCTTTTGAAAACACTCGTGCCAATCAACTCATGATCAAACAGGCCACCCGAAGGTTCGACCACCCCCACAAAGTAGCTGTAGTCATCGTTCTCAAAAGGAATCTTGGTCGAGGGCTCCCCCTGAAAAAGGCCTAACCCAAGTGTGAGCTCTGCTTCAAAATGCAGGGTCCTATCATCGTTCAACTCATCCTCGTCCAACGCTTCTGGAACAGTATTGTGAACCTGGATAGCTAAGACATTCTCGCCTTCTACCAAGATCTCATCTGCCCAGGGCCCCGCGATAGAATGCGTCTTATTGGCATCAGAGCTAGAGATCTCGTTGAGACTCGTTTGATCCGCATAGACAAAGCCATTCTCCCGTCCCAGGTTCGCTCGCCCGACCTCGACACCATTCACATAAGCGACAAAAGCATCATTGAACTTCGCCTTCACTAAAAAGTGCTTCCTCAGCGCAGCCACATCTGCCGACACAGTAAACGTCTTGCGAAGGTAGAGCGAAGGTGTGACACCTTGCATCTCTTCACGCAAGTCCGTTGCCTTTCCATCACCAAAGCCAAACGGCTGTGATCCCGTCTTCCAGTGGGATTGATCAAATTCAGGATCCATCCAGCCCGATCCTGCGCCAAGCCGAGGGCGTTCTTGTTCGTCGAAGCGCAACACGCGCTCGCTGCTAGCAGCGCTGATCTCATTGATAATCACGTCCGCCTTGCCAGCATGCCAAGGAAGGAGAGTGAAAGACGCGAGGATTCCAGGTAGGCAAAGCCTTTTCAGGTGAAATGGGGTGTTCATTGAGGCCAAGGGGTTGAGTTTGGATGGCTCAATCCGCGACGGATCATTGAAGCCAAGGGGTTGAGTTTGGATGGCTCAATCCGCGACGGATCAGACTACCGTAACCCCCAATATGGCCGAAGCGCCTAAGCGAGACAAGGGAAATGACTTCACGCCAAAGGCACCGGACGCTTGCTCATCCCCATTTACTACGGAAGTATGCGCCATGCAGTATCCCCTGACGCTCTCTTTCAAACTGATCGCTCTAGCACCTCAAGTTACCATCACGGATGCGAACGGAGAGACCATCTGCCACGTTAAGCAGAAACTTCTCAAGCTGAAAGAACACGTTCAAATCTTCACCGACGCCACCCGATCCACGCCTCTCGCCGACATCAAAGCCAACAAGGTGATCGACTGGTCCGCTCGCTACAATTTCACTTCCCCCGCTGGAGCAACCTTAGGTTCGGTCGGCCGCAAAGGCATGCGCTCCCTCTTCAAAGCTCACTACGAAACCTTCGTCGGCCCCGATGAAAGTCATGACTTCGATATTCAAGAAGAGAACGCCCTAGCAAAGATCGGCGACTCGATCTTTGGCTCTATCCCTATCTTGGGCATGTTGTCAGGATATCTCTTCCATCCCAAGTATCTCGCCACCCGATCAAACGGGACACCCACGATGCGACTCACCAAGCAACCCGCCATGTGGGAAGGCAGATTCATCATGGAGAAGCTCGACGACAAACTCAACAGTGAAGAAGAGCTCAGCCTGATGCTCTCCTACTTGATGCTGGTCATGCTAGAGCGTGCGCGAGGCTAAATCCGTGAAGCAAAGCTTCCCTTGGAATGTCGGAGACGTGTCACCACTTTCCGCGTCAGGGGCTTGTCCCGGCTGACAGACTTCTATTACGGCCGCTACAGATAAGTTAGAGTGCGCAGGAAGCAGGAAAGGAATCGCTTTACGATTTTCATTTTCATAGCATCTCAGTTGCCTATCGGCTGGCCCAGAAATCTAGCGCACTTCACCGAATCCGTTCGCAGTACTTCCAATGCCCCCACAAACGGCATTTATTCCCGCGTTAGAGGCAGCGACGTTGCTCTGAAGAAAGTACGACTCAACAAAGAGGCGGGCAGCGGCACTCTTCTCCCCTCCCCCTGGGAGGTTCCTTCATGAATCAGCCTCCAACTGTCTGGACGCAACGTTTCTGAGGTCTGGATCTCGAATGTCCTATCTCGAGCAAATTTCCATCGCAGCGTTAGTTCTCCAGCCCCATTTCCTGTTGATAGGGCTATAGTGGGAACATCAAGCGCTTGATTAGGAGGTTTAACGGAATTCACAAGTGCTCGAAACACCTCTGCCTCGCGGTTCACATAGAAGTTCGTGCTGAAGAGAATCTTCCATTGATCGGAGCCCGGAACGCCGTCAATAATGAGCAAACGCCGTCGATAGTCGAAAAACACTTGAGATGGCGTAGTCGTGGCATCTTCATCTGAAAAGAACGCAAAGCCCTAACGAATTGCTTTCGTGCGCGCTTGATCCTCGAACATAAGATCAAGTCCGGCGACCTCGAAGCCTTGTGCTTCGGCGAAGGTTCGTATTGGACGATCAAAGTCCTTGGGCTCGATACTGAGAGCAATGGCCAAGATCTTCACGCCTCTATCATTGCGAGCCTGATTCTTTCCCCGACTCGCATCATTGTAATGCCCTAAAATCGTATCGCCTAACTGACGACCTACAAAAAGTCATTCCGATCACCAAGGCGTAAAGTAGTAGAGTATGAAGACTTTGCCAGTGAACTCCGAGAGTGAACGGTTCACCAAGGTCCCATCTGGCTTGAATGTTGCAAAGGCCAGCTCAGAGGACTTGCTTCCCACGAGTGCTTGGGCCGCCAATGGCCTCATCTGCCAAACCATCGTTAGCAAGATCAGCAACGGGATTTGATATGCCCTTCGGTTCACTTCTTGTCGTTCAGCACCTCTAGTTCGTTTCGCGACCTAAATAGACATCACGACACCCAATGCGTTTCTGAGTGATGCCATTCTCGGCTTGAACGCGATCATCGGCCTCACATCGTTCTCCCTCGATTAATGAAGAGCGAGATTCTTAGGAACGCCTGGCATCTTTCCAGCAAACCGAAATGCCAAGCCGCATTGAAGCAAGATTGGGATTCTCCTGATGTTAACGGGAAAGCGGTATCTCTGACGTTGCACACGTATTGCCGCAAACAGCTCCTTTGCAGGGGCAAACCACGAGACAAATCTCTCGGCACCACCCTTAGTCGCTTTCTCGACGGAAAGGCCAACGTCCTTAGGTTATCCTGGAAATTTGATTTGGCCTCTTCCGCCTCTACAGTGCGCATCACTGAAAATCGGAACTCACCATCACTCTAAAATGGCGTTGGGGTTCCTCTGAGGTGGCTGAGCTAGCGGAGCCAATCGAAGCCGAGACTTAAGTAGCTCGTGAGTGAGAAGTTCTGTGGCGGCGATTCAGGCGGCGAAGCGCCTTCCATCGGCCCGTGAGAAGTCTATCTTGTCGAGAATGAATTTTCGGAGTGGGGCAGCGATAACGCTAAGGTGCAGAAATTCAGAAAGCGTAT
>CALLLI010000374.1 GCA_938082635.1 uncultured Verrucomicrobiales bacterium | reverse complement strand
CAGATACTCGGGATCGATTGGAAAGGGGCCTGCCCAGCGGTGAAGTCGGAACTGAAAGGAGCGACGACTTTGTAGTGCCTTCGCGACGCAGGTCCTGGTTTTATAGGGGTGCCACGCCGGTAATAAGAAACTTGGGTTAAGTCCGACAGGCTGCTAGGAAGACATGTTCGCCTAACTGAAATAGCCGAGAATTCCATCAATGATCCCACTTAACAATGCGATCAGTTGAGGCTACACGATTCTGGGCGCTACACTAGCGCTTCCCCGGTCGTTCTTTCGGGTTGTCCAGCCATGATAGTTCAATGAGTGGCGTGTCAGTCTCTGATCTGGCGGAAGGGAATCCAGAAGCCTAAGAAGGTTCCAGCGGCAATCATGATGAAGGTGATTGGTCGAAGCTGATGAAGGTGTTTGAGGAAGTAACTGAGACTAGCATCCACTTTGAAAGGGAAATGTTTCCATTCACAGAAGAGCCCCAACAGAGGGGCGCCGATCCCGCAAGCGATGGGTATCGCTAGCAAGGGACTCTTCCCGAACTTTGCTCCTAAGCCGAGCAAGACTCCCGGAAGAATCATGGCGTAGAGCCCTTGTTTGATAACCTATTCGAAGATGAAATAGCCGAGAATTCCACCAATGACTCCACCTAACACTGCGATTCCCATGGGCTTCATCCTCTGGTGATACTTTAAAAGTTTTGAAGGATCAAGACAGAAGAGCCTACTAGGGATTTGGAATGAGCTTCTTCACCAGCGGACTGATGGTGAGGCCTTGCCCGAGAATGGAGGCGGCGACAACCACGTAGGTCATGTGGAGGATCAAATCACGCGATAAGGGTTCGTCTAAGGATAGCGCAAGGGCGATGGAGATTCCGCCTCTCAGGCCTCCCCATGTGAGGAGAACGATGGTCGTTCTTACGTTTCCGCAACGTAGCTTGGTCAAGGGAAGCGGCAGGCTCACGGAGAGTAAGCGCGCGAGCAGCACTGCTGGCACAGCCATGATGCCAGCAATGAGGTAGGTCCATTGGAAGCTCGCTGACAGTCCAAGCAGAACCAGCCCCATTAGCGTGAAAAGAACGGCATTGAGTATGTGATCGATGGCTTCCCAGAAGAACTCAAGGTGTTGCCGCTCATGTGCACTTACCTTTGGGCCGCGCAAGGCCACTCCAAAGATCACGCCAGCCACGACAAGCGCTAAGGCGCCTGAAACGTGCAGAATCACAGCAGTGGCGTAGCAGGCCATGACCATCGCGAGTGACAGGAGGACATCGACCGCAGGCACCCGCGCTAGGCGAACTAAGCGCACGCCTAGCCAAGCGAACGCTGCTCCTAACACGGCCCCTCCGAGCACTTCCCGCCCAAACAAGGTGACGACAGAGAGCACGCTCGTGTGTGTTTCAGCATCTCCATGACCACCTCCGCCCGCCAGCTGCATGATCGTTAGAAACACCACGACGGCGACACCATCATTGAGAAGACTTTCGCCTGCGATATCTGCTTGTAAGGATCGAGGCACGGCTGTCTCTTTCAGAATCGCTAAGACGGCGATGGGATCTGTGGGCGAAATGAGTGCGCCAAAGAGAAGGCAGTGCACGAAGGGAACGTTCAAGCCGAGTATGCTTACGATCCCGTATGTGAGGCCGCCAACGAGGAACGTGGATAGAAGAATACCGACCGTAGCAAATGTTAGGATCGGCCAGCGGTCGCGTTCCATCGCTTCGGCATCTGCGGTAAAAGCACCAGTGAAGATGAGAAATCCCAAGGCGAAGTCGAGGACGAATCCGCTGAAATCAAACTCAAGGACTTGGTGGCACAGCGGCCGGATGATCTCTGGAAACACTGTTCCAAAGGTAAGAAGCGCGAGACTGGCAAGTAAACCTGTCGCCATCAAACCTATGGTGTCAGGCAAGCGGAGGACGCGGGTGTTGAACACGCTCGCCAATGCGCTGATTCCCAAGATCACTGCGGCTATTGCGTAGAGATTCATTCGTAGGTGGTGCTAGAAGCGCTTGATCGTCTCTGGATTAATGTAGAGCACGAGACGATCGCCTATGGTCTTTAAGGTCCCACTTACCTCGACAGGTTCAGCTGCAAACTCGATGACCTCTTCGTGGATCGCCTTTCCATCAAGCCCAACGATCAGATAGTTCGCTAGGATGCCTTCTGCCGTTTGTGCGACGAGAATCGGCGGGATGCCGCCAGAGAGGCATTGGATGGCGCAGGCGCGATGAGGTTTGAAACGGCCGGGATTCATGACGCCGAGATGGCACTTTGAATCCACAATCTCGCCACGGATGGTCACTGGGGTGCCGCTGGATTCTTCTAGCGGAGTGGCATTGGCTACTCCCTTGGAAACGATGGTGTCTTCCTGCACTTCTATCATCGACTCCATGTCATTGCCGATCAGCGTGCCTTTCAGTGAGACCTGCTGAAGATGGTGTTTCTCCGCGAGTTCCGCCGAGAAGCCGTTTTTTAAGGGCGCCACCAAATAGAAGATCTTCTCGCCATCGATTTCTTGATCGCTGACTAACATCGGTGCCGGGCTCTTGATAAGGACACCACTAAAGTCCTTAACGTTTCCAAATTCAAATCGACCGGATGACACGGCTCCTTGCATCGCCGTAACCAATCCGGCGACGACTAAGCTTGCTACTAGCAGGCCCAAAGTGGCCTTCTTAGTAAAGGCGCTGATGACGGGTGCTGGTTTTGACTCCCAGCCAATGAAGAATGGTTTCTCTTCGCTCATGATCGTATTAACAGGGGCAGATGGCTGGTTCGACGGGCGTTCCAGCTGGGTTGGGTTTGTTTTTCACGAGGACGCGACCATCGACGATTTTGAGATTGAAGGTGGGTATCTTCTCGGTAAAAGGTTCAGGTGAGGTCCCGTCATGGGGCTTGTATTGGTAGCCATGCCAGGGGCAGGTGAGGCAGCCATGCTTGAACTGGCCTTCGGCCAACGGGCCGTTCTGGTGCTGGCACACTCCTGAGATACAAGAGACCTTGTTTCCTTCATAGCGAATTACGGCCACGCGTTCGCCGCCGACCGAGGCACCAAACGGGAGATTCTCCTCAAGGTCAGCGAGCGCACAAACGTCGACGAAATCATCGTCGTCCTCACATATAGGGGCTTCTGTTTCCAAGCCAACCTGTCCCCAACCTGTGCGCAGATGCAGACCCATGATGCCAAGAATGCCAAGACCCATGAGGGAGGCGTAGACGGGAGAAGTCTCTGATTGCAGTACACCGAAGGCCACGTGGATGACGAGCATGATATAAGCCACGTAGACGAGCATGTGCAGGGTCTTCCAAACGGGCGCCGTGAGGTTGGCTAACCAGAAGTCATGGCTCGTCGCTGCCATGACGAAGAGGATCATCAACGCACCAAAGCCGAAGGTTTGGAAAGGAAAGGCGCTCATGCGTGCGCCCGCGTCGGAGGTGAAGATGGATACAATCGGGTTGAGCGCGCTACCCACGTGATAAGTTAGAATCGCGAGAGCCGAGTGAATGAACGCTAACAGAAACATGGCTACTCCGAGGTGTCTTCGGTTGTAGAGCAAGGGGAGCCATCGGTCATTGAGTCGGGCCAAGGGCCCAATGGCGAGAATGATATGAAGGAGGGTGATCGCGGCCACCGCGAAGGCCCTCATGAGAAGGATCTCGACCGTGAATGTGGGTTGGATCGCAAGACCCACTCCGACGAAGATCGCGATAAACGCTAGGATGGCAGCGACCAGAACGAGGTCGTGGCGTTTCTTGAAGGCATTCCAACCGACAGCTTGATAGGCAACAGACATGGAGGATTAGCGTGGGGGGCTGGGAACAGGTTTCGCAGGGGCGCCGGGAAGTGTATCCATGGTGGGCCATTTCGGCCGGCTGATAAGCGCGGCTGCGAGTAGGAGCAACGCAAGCGGTCCTAGCACGAGCCAGAACATGCGGTGGCGATTGCGGTGATAGTGTTGCATGATATTAAGAGTTGGAAGCACGCCGATGGACCGAGCACTCTTCCGGAGGTGGCGATTTCTTGAGCCAACGTTTGAGCAGGTAGGGCCAGAAGATGGCACTGCCAGGAATGATCAGAACTTTGAAGCCCCAACTACCAGCAGCAGCGCTGGGATCGATCGTCTTTGCACCAAAGAAGGCGAAGACGATGCCGAAGAGAAATCCAAAGGCAAGGTAGAGCCCAAGGAGAGTGAAGATGGTAGAAAACATATTAATGTAGCGTTAGATGAGAAGGGCGTCGGTCATGATTTCGACGGTTGCCGGGCCGTCGTAGTCTCGTGCTTCAGCCAGCGCTTCGTCAAGCTGAGCCGGATCAGTCACGCGAATACCTTTGCCACCGCAGAGCGTCATATAGTCGGCAAAGTTGGGATTGTGCAATCCGGTCTTCCAGACCTCGAAGTGCGCCGCGCGTTGCTCCTTGGAGATCTTTCCGAGCTCGTCATTGTGGAGGAGAACGTGTGTCAGGTTCATGCCATACTTCACCGCCGTCAGCACTTCCATCATGTACTGGCCAAAGCCACCGTCGCCTGTGACGACCCACACGGGCCGATTCTTAAACTTAGGATCGTCCTCCTGGGTTGCTGCCCACGCACCCATGGCGGCCGGATAACCGAAGCCAATAGATCCCAGGTAGCCTGACATGAGCACGGCTTGGTCTCCGCTGGTCTCGAAATAGCGCCCAAAGGAATAGGTGTTGTTTCCAACATCGGCCGAGATGACGGCGTTGTCCTGGCATTGGCGGGTCATCGCGCCAAAGACCGAGGCAGCATTGATGCCTTGCCCTGCATCGTCTTGGCGGCGGCTAGCTTTCTCATCACGCCAGATGCGCCAGCGCTCGGCTACTTCTTCCCGTAAGCCGCTTCGCTTTGCTTCGTCGGGGAAAGCCGCATGCAAGAGATCAAAGGTCCGCCGGATCTCGCCTAACAAGGGCAGGTCGACCGCGTGGAACTTGCCCAAGGCCATGGGATCAAAGTCGATCTGAATGGTCGGCATGTAACTGGCGATGCCGGTGTGATTGGAGAAGGAGGCGCCCACAGCGATGATCTGATCGCACTCATTCATAAACCAGCTAGCGATTGGCGTTCCTGATCGTCCTAACACCCCGCAACCAAGCGGATGCGTGTCAGCGATGAGCCCCTTTGCTTTGAAGGTCGTGAGCACCGGAATGTGGAGCTTCTCTGCAAAGCGAATGATCGACTCCATGTGAAAACGTGCGCCATGACCGACAATGAGAATGGGCCGTTTCGCCTTGCTTATCTTGGCCACGGCTTCCGCTAGAGCTTCCTCTGGCGGCGCGACATCGAGCGCAGCAAGACGCCCTTCAGGTTCTCCCGCCTTACCCTCGGGGTTGGGCAGTTCTTGCACCTCATTGGGAAGCACCAGCGTCACTGGATTTCGGGTGAGCAAGGCATTCTTCACAGCGAGACTGACAATTTCGCCGTGCTTGGAGTCGGCGTAGACGGTGTGGTTAAAGGCGGACACGTCGTTGAACGCGCCTATCAAATTCACTTCCTGAAAAGCTCCTGGTCCGAGCACTTGCGTGTCGATCTGTCCTGAGATGGCTAACAAAGGCGCACGATCAACCTTTGCATCGTAGAGTCCCGTCAATAGATTCGTCGCTCCAGGCCCTGCAATGGTGAAGCATGCGGCAGGACGTCCGGTCAGTTTGGCGTAGCCAGAGCAGGCAAAGGACGCCGCGCCTTCGTGACGAATCCCGTAGAACTGCAAATTCCCAGACTCTTCCTGCAAACGCAGCGCATCAGCCATGCCAAGATTCGAGTGGCCTACCATTCCAAAGACTTGTTTCACTCCCCAATTCACCATGGTCTCCGCCATCACATCGGAATTGCTGCGCATGCGGCCAGCTTCTTCCTCGAGGCCGAGGTAGACACCATCTTCGCGAACCTCGATCGGAAATGTCTCGAGCCCATCCCCGTGGCCACCTGGTGACTGACCGGTGAGCGGATCGAAATCCCAACCATGCCAGGGACAACGGAGCCAGCATTTGCCTTCGGCGCCTTGTTCAATTGAGCCCTCGCCCAACGGTCCCCCCTGATGGGAACAAGCATTGTCCAGAGCTCCATACGTTCCTTGGAAATGTGACACCGCAAAGGTCTGTCGCCCCACGGAAATGGTGGTGACGCGACCTTCGGGCAGTTCGTCGAGGTCCAGGATTCGGTGCCAATTGAGTGTAGTCATCGTATCTAAAGAGTGTGCCGCCAGCCCAGCGCAGCCCAGCCCACGCCGGTGAGGCGGGCGATCTGTTCGTAGTAGGTGGATAGATCTTCGTGGTAGAACTTTGAAAGTCTATCATAGCCACATGCGCGAGCCAGGACCTTCATCAAATCGACTGAAGCCTCGAAGTAGTTCATGAGACGCGTGGCTGACTTGGCAATCTCTAGACGCTGACGTAACTCGTCTTTCTGCGTGGCGATGCCGACAGGACAGTTGTTGGTGTGACAGGCACGCATCGCGATGCAACCGATCGCCTGCATGGCGGCGTTGGAGACGGCCACGCTATCAGCCCCGAGAGCTAGCGCCTTAACGAAGTCTGGCGCGGTTCGAAGACCACCCGTCACGATCAAGGTCACTCCTTTCGCTGAACACGCATCGAGATGGCGTCGGGCTCTTGCTAGAGCGGGCAAGGTGGGCACCGAGATGTGGTTCCTAAAGATGACAGGCGCTGAGCCTGTGCCTCCTCCTCGGCCATCGAGGATGATGTAGTCTGCGCCGGCCTCTAGCGCGAAATCGATGTCCTTCTCAACATGCTGGGATGATATCTTGAAGCCGATTGGAATACCCCCGCTCAAGCTACGCACGTGATCTCCGAAATCTCGAAACGCGGTGGCAGAGTCAAGCTCTGCAAAGCGGGGCGGGGAAATAGCCGCTGTTCCTGGTTCCAAGCCGCGTACTTCCGCGATCTTCCCTTGCACCTTGCTTCCAGGAAGATGACCGCCGGTCCCTGTCTTGGCGCCCTGGCCCGCTTTGAAATGAAAGGCCTGCACTCGTGCCATGAGTTCATCGCGATAACCGAATTTGGCACTCGCGAGTTCGTAGAGGTAACGCGAGTTTTCCGATTGTTCCTCAGGCAGCATGCCACCTTCACCTGAACAAATAAATGCCCGTTCCCGCGCGTTCTGCGCCTTGAGCCAAGGAGATCTTCGCCTCTTCGGAAAGAGCACCGAAGCTCATGTCTGAAACAAAGAGCGGGATCTTCAGGTGCAGTGGCTTCTTGGTATTCGGACCAATGACCAGTTCAGTAGCGACCTCGGCATCATCGAAGAGCGGAAGCTTGTGTAGCTGTCCTGTGAGAATCTGAATGTCGTCCCATCGGGGATGCTCGGTCCTCGGAACGCCCATGGCGGCTGAGTTTCCGTGATGGCCCCATTTGGTTAGGCCAAACTTGGCGAGATGTTGAATCTCACCCACCTTGTCCTCTTCGGCGACAGGATGAGTGTCCGCATACTGGCCGAGGTATTCTTCACGATTGAAGGGCTGCGGATTCGCCTTGGTCCATTCCTTGATCTCGTCTTCATCGACCAAGATCTCATCGTTCTCGATCCATGATTGGAACTTGTAGAGGCTCTCCGAGTTGTTATACTCGCTTACTCTTGTGTCATAACGATAGTCCCAGTAGTGGACCCCGCAGAGCAAGTTTTCTCCAGAAACAACGCCATCTGACATCAAGGCATCCCGATGAGCACATCGTCCATAGAGAACACTGACGGAATCGTCAAATCTCACGATTACCAGATCGACATTGGCAATCAAGGCATGGGCGGGTTTCCTATCTGCGACTTCAGAGTAACGAGCGACAGCAACTTTATTCATCTTAGCGAGACTAGTTGTTAGACAGGTCGGGACAATACTTATTCCCGACGTTTACCTGGCAATCGCGCCCTGCCTTGAAGACAGGTCTGTCTTGTGTCGACAGGAATCGACGTTCAGGGGAAGGAGGTTTCTTCATAGAGGGGTAGCCGCAGGCGTTCCGGTTACCTCTTAGGAGTCGTCAGATATTAAGTCCTACAGATTTAGAGTTGCTTGCGGCTGTGCTGTGTAGTTCCACTCGCCAGGAAATTCGTTTCGGCTAATGTATAGCATTCTCATTTACGCATCACTTATCTTGATCCCTTTGGGATACTTGTTAAGATCTATTTCTGCCTTCACCTTTAAGCCTTTGGACGTTCTCGTCGATGATGTCAGGTTTAACACTGTCTCGAAGCTTGTCAGGGGCTTTCCTCTCCAATTCATGCTGATGTAGCTGAAGAGGCGATGCTCGATCTTGTTCCATTTACTGGTGCCTGGCGGAAAGTGAGACTCGACTATCGGGATCCCAATTTCATTGCAGAAATCTTGGAGCTGCGTTTTTAAAGTCTTGTGCGACTACCATTGCTTCCTCCTCCATCGGCTGTGATGACGATCTGTTTAGCCTTGGAATAGTTCTTTCTCCCCATGTCATTCCACCATCGACGGATAGATTCTACGGCAAATGCGGCAGTATCTTTATCTACACCTACATTCACCCATCCATCATTTCGCCCGATGTCATAGATAGCGTACGGTGTGGCTCGCCCTTCGGCCATGCTTGGAAAATCAATAAACATTGACCTCTTCTGGACTGCCTTTCGGGTGCCATTCTTTCCCGCCGTTTTTGAAGTTGCCTACAAGCTCTTTCTTCTTGGCATCCACCGAGATCACGGTATTGCCTTGTTGAAGATTCTCTTCAACCTGCAGATTGATAAACTCGAATTGCTTATTGCGGTCAGGATGCTGCTTTCCCTCACTTGTCTTGCGATTTGCTTGAAGACTATAGCCCATTCCACGAAGAATATCGCCAACCAATTGATGACTAACAACATGCCCTTGTTGACTCAGTTCGCCTGCAAGAACACGCAGACTCTTGCAGGTCCATCGAAGAGGGGATCCGGGATCACCTCGCGTGACCGAATCAAGGAGAGCGCTCAGCGCTTCCAGCAACTTTGGATTGGTATCAACAGCCTTCTTTCTGCCAGCCCCCGGACTTCGAGTTCTGTCTGATTGCCTCCTTAATTGCTCTGGATTGCCTAACTCTTTGATTCCCTCATAGATGGTGGTACGAGAGATGCGTGTAGCTCGATGGACAGCAGTTATCCCACCCCTTCCCGCTGCAAGTGCCTCTGCCGCAGCCCAGAGTCGGCGACTTCTCTCTTTAAACGTCACTTCCAAGCTCTTAAAGCGTGTCGATATGTCTGTCTCTAGCGCAGTCATATCGACTAACTAACTGAATCCTTAAAACGTTCAAGTTATTCGGTTACGACTCCTTAGTCTACCGTTAGTGAGACATTTCCAAGCTTGTGATCGAATTTGCTTGCCCCGGTGATGGGCAAAGAATAAACGATGCGGACACCGCTTCGCGCCTGAGCTGGTCTCGGCAGGCTTCTTGGACGGCTTCGATTAGCTGGTCGGCATCGTTGCTGCCTGGCTGGGCGACGACGAGTGCTTCGACGACTTGCCCAATGATGGAGCTGCTGCGGCCCACCGCCATGGGCATGGACACTTCTGGGGCGCCTAATATGACTTCTTCGACTGATTCTGGGGATACCTTGATTCCGCCCACGGTGATCATGCCGTCGGCCCGCCCGCGGAAGAGGTAATGGTCGCCATGGCGCTTGACCAGATCGCCGGTGTCGATCCAGACGCCCCTGGGCGTTGGGCATCTTCAATTCGCCTGTTTCGCTAACAAGCACGCCATTGTTGTCGTCGGCGTAAGCAGCGGGAAACCCTGCTTTGCCATCGTTGATTGCAAAGCCGATCCCAAACTCGGTTGACGCGTAAATGTGCGTCAATCGGGCGTCTGGGAAATGTTTGTGTAGCTCTGTAGGGATTTGGTTAGCTGTGATCTCGCCTCCCAAGGTCACAATCTTTGGTGGAAGTGCCTCGAGGACCCCTCCCATGAGCAAGCGACGCCAGCTGCTGGGGGGGGGAGGGGGGGCTGAGCGCGCGTTCACCCCTGCGTTTCTAAAGTGTTCAGTGATCCCATTAAGATCACTCGAGTCCGTTGGAAGGGCGAGTTAAGAGCCGCCTAGGATGGCTTGGAGGACAACTTGTAACCCTGCGAATCGATGAGTTTCGTAAAGCAATCCCCACACGAACTCGTGGCCATGGGCGCTCGTTGATTTAGTGGGACGTGTGAGTGTCCTGAAGTCATGGGCGACACATCTCGGTGCCGATGTGGTCCGACCGAGGTCGGGATGAACCATTGTGTGAGAATGGTGGTGTTTGATTCCGTGTGAGCTGCAGATAAGTTTCTGTCAGTCCGCGGGTGGAATTGATTGTCCCAGATGAACTCGTCCTTAAGGACCGTCGTCTAGAATCATTCCCAAAGCAAAGCCGTCTAGGAGCATCATGCCCATAATGCTGTCTAGGTTTGTCTTGCCCATTAAACGAATCTGTTTGTTCTCAAGCTCCTTCCACTGAGCGCGGCATGTGTTCACAGTGTCTACGATCATTCCGATCGAAAGAGAGCGCTTCGGAGCTAGGAACACGAGATCATCGTGATCACGGCTTGTGAGGGCTTGGAGGAGATTCGACTGGCCTAGAGGGTGCATGGTTGCCGTTGATGGTGGGAATCTCATGGGAATCTCCGCTTGCCGCAAGGACGGACGCCCTCGTAGTTTTCAAGTGTGCTCCGGCGATTGCTTCTTACTCAGTTCTTTTTGCTCTGCAGCGTGCTGAGTGGCCTCGGGCATCCGAATCACCAGCTAGATCTCACCTACATGACTCCTGGAAAGACGTGGGAGAATGATGGGCTACCGATTGGAAATGGTTATTTTGGCGCGCTGGTACTTGGAGGGATCTCCGAGGATAGAATTCGACTAACGGATCCCTTGCTGCGCGATGAGGCTGGGCGTGTGCAGCCATTGGCCGACTTGGTTATCGCTACGGGGCACGACCCTGAGAATGCGCGTACCTTTCTGAGACGACTTGATTTGCAGACAGCAGCGGTAGAAGTGAGTTACCGAGATGGCCGATTGCGGCACCGTCGCGAGTACTTTGCGTCGTATCCTGACAGAGTGCTGGTTGGACGGATGCGAGCCGTTCGCAAAGGGTCTCTCAACTTGGCGCTCTCATGGAAGTGTATCAACGAAGATGCCGTAGTGGCCTACGATGCAGAAGCGCATCGGTTCGGAATCTCGGGAGCAGGATTCGAGGCCCAGGTGGAAGTTCGGCTCAAGGGGGGCACTCTTGCAAATGAGGACGCAGGCATTCGTATTCAAGGTGCCAATGAGGTTGCCCTGATACTCTCCATTTCTCAAGGGGAGACGTTTGCGGCTGGGGAGCATTTGAATGGACTAAAGGAACAGGATACTCGGTCTGTCTATCGGAATCATATTTCAGACTATCAAGATCAGTTTCACGCGATGTACATCACTCTGGAAGGTGGGGCTAAGTCTCACTTAGAGACTTCTAAACGTCGGCTGCTCTATGCGCAGACGCCGGAAGAGGATCCTGGTTTCGAAGAATTGCTCTTTCAGTATGGGCGTTATCTTTCTCTTTCCTCGGCGCGGTCGGGCAGCGTGGCACCGCCACACGGACGAGGCATTTGGTGGTTTCCACCGAAAGAAGAGAAACCGCTAGATAATCGTGTTCTAACGGGTGGGCTAGGAGCCTTGATTCAGCCGGATGTGCTCCATGAGACGATGGATTGGGAAAAGGAATTGCTGTGGTTGGGTGAGTCCGATTCGGCGCTTGGCCATGTTTCGCATCTCTTCATGGATGCAAATCAGGGCCGTCCTGATCAAGCGTATGGCCATTTCCGCAGACTGTTACAAACGCATCTTACCGACAACCTTCTGGCTACGGATCAAAACATCGCTGCCAATATGGGCGTGGTGCGTGGGGTCCGGAAACTCTTTGCTGAAGAGAAGGAGGGTATCCTCTACCTTACCGGGAACCTGCCGAAGCACTGGTCTGATGGGAGCGTTGTGGGCATGCGCACCTCAAACTACGAACTCGCCTATGTGTGGCAGGGGGGCGAGTTCTTCGAGGGCTATCTTACACGCCTTACTACGGGTAAAGCCTCCATAAAAACCATGGGCCCACTGATTCTAGACCGTCCGGGTGATGATGAGGTGACTCGATTGGTGCCGGATGCGAAGGGGCTCGTGCATTTCTCCATGGAGGCGGAGAAGACGATACGGTTGCGCCCAGACCTGTTGAATCATTGAAAGAGGACACCGTGGCGGGTGAAAACTAGGCAGCTTCAGAGGCTTTCCTGGCGTCTTGGTTTGGGTTGGATTTGATGGTTCTTTTAGATGGGTGTTTGCGGTTCTGATGAGCTATCGGAGCGGAGATTGCTCTTCAGAACCGCTGCCGCAGCTCG
>CALLLI010000373.1 GCA_938082635.1 uncultured Verrucomicrobiales bacterium | reverse complement strand
ATGTCGATGAACGTGCTGCGGATGGTGCCACGGATGAAGGCGTCGAATGTCGAGGTAACCTTATCGCTATCATCTTGACCTAGTTGTTGGATGATTTCAGTGTGTTTCATGGATGGTTTCTGGTTTGTATTTTGCCGACTCCGCGTAACTGCGGAGCTAGAAACCATCCAGCCAATTTCTAACAATTCGTGGGGCACTACCCGAAGCGATCCAGGGCGTCCCCACCCGTTGTGCAGCCAACGGGATCAAAGCCCTCCGTTTCTAGCGAGTAGGCAATGTTATTCAAGATGGAGGGTTCATCTTCTACAATGAGGATGCGCTGTTTGCGGAGATTGGTCATGAAGGAAGAGGGCGCGACCATCATGGATGGCGCTTGGCGTATCGGCAAGCGCGTGGAGAGGCCTCAGCAAAGGCAATCGCCGTTTGAGGCATGGGTTTCAGGCGTCGATTCATGATGATTCTAGCCTGGCGCGCCTTTGTGAAGGTCCTGTGAAAGCCCCGTGAATATTTGTAGAATGGCCCTTCTCTGGGGTGAAATGCCTGCAAATTCCCACATTGAATTCCCTCGGGGCGCGCTCATATTCAGAGTGGAACCCGTGATGCTGCTGAAGCCCTCCTCAACCCTACTGTTGTCCACGGCCCCTACCGCATGAGTGATCGCTACGAGATTCAAGAGAAGATCGGGCAAGGCGGGATTGGGGCGGTTTACCGTGCCTACGACACTCAGCTGAAGCGGTCTGTCGCGATCAAGCGGATGCTCCCTACGGAGGAGGATGATGCCAACGGGGCGACCCCGGCGGAGCTGATCCTCAAAGAAGCGACCACGCTCTCAGCGCTACAGCATCCCAATATCATCACTGTCTACGACATCGGTCTCGATGAAGAAGGTGCGTTCGTCGTGATGGAATTGCTCAAAGGGGAAACGTTGGACCAAGTGGTGCAGCGTGGCGTCCTAACGATGCGAGATTTCGGCGAAGTCGTGTCTCAAACGATGGAGGCGCTGATCGCTGCTGAAGCGGCGGGTGTTCTCCACCGTGATCTGAAGCCGACGAACGTCATGGTGAATTGGCTGCCAAGTAAGAAGTTTCAGGTGAAGATTCTCGACTTCAGTTTGGCCAAGTTTAGTAGCACGCCAGCGCCACAGACGATTGATCAAGGGGACGCCATCTTTGGCTCGATCTACTTCATGGCGCCGGAACAGTTCGAGCGAGGGAACTTGGACAAGCGGACAGATCTCTATTCGATGGGATGCCTCTACTACTATTGCCTGACAGGACAATATCCATTTCAGGGTGATAGTGCGGCGCAAGTCATGGCCAGTCATTTGCAGGGAACGGTCATTCCGCTAGAGCAAATCCGAGCAGACTTGCCTCCAGTGATTTGTCAGTGGGTGATGTGGCTCATCAATCGCTATGCGAATGATCGCCCTCAGGACTCGAAGGAAGCTTTCGAGAATTTCCAACAGCTTGCGGAAGCGGTCGAACCGAACACGAATCGAGTGGCTTTGTTAGGGTTGAAGGCGTCGTCGCCACTCAACACCACATCGCGACGGCTCATCGTTCCGCCTCCTCGCAAGACCACGTCGGTCACACCGTTGCCTGCAGGTGAATATCAAGAGGTGCTGGACGAAGATGGTTCGCCGACAGGTGCGGTGACAGCGATGCCGAGACCTGAGAATCGGTTGCTCTATTTGTGGGTTGCGCTGGGCGTGATGGTGTTAGTTTTGGCGGGGCTCGGGGGAGCTGCCCTGATGAAGAAGGGGGCTCGCGATGGGGCAGTGACCAAATTTGAAGCCTTGGCTGAGGGGAAACCTCCGACGGGGACACCACAGGACGTTCCTCTAATTGTTGGTTTTCTGGACTCCTCTTCTCCCGAAGCGGTGACGGCTGCGAAGAAACTTCTTCTGTATTTGCAAGAAGAGAATGGCGCCGACGTGGCGATTAACGAGGCGATTGTGCAGGCGTTGGGCAATGCTAAGACGGCAAACACTCGAGAGGCTCTCATTGAAGCGATTGATCACCGTGCGATTTCGAGCGCGGGGGCCGAAGAGTTGCTTGTTAGAATGACTCGGCCTGACCAAGAGTTGAAAGTCATCCAGAAGGCTTACCGCGCTCTAGGAACTGGAGGGCTTGGGCGGGATTATGCTTTCGAGGAAATCCTGAAATACTTTCAAGGGGGGCTCGGCTCAGATAAGGCTTTGCAAGCAATCGCTGCTGATCGCGTGGACCGAGATAAGGCCACAGAGCACGTCGTCGCCGCTTTGGAGAATGTTAAGGGTATACCAAGTTATGCATTGATGCGCGTGTTAGGGATTCTAGGTACGCCCAAGGCCTTTGATCGTTTGAAGGCATTGCTTGGCCAAGAAGGGCGCGATCTCATGATTCGGCAGGATCGTATGGCTGTCTTGCTGGCCTTCAAGGAATGGCCTGAACGCTCTCAGGAACTGGCCACGCTACTGGAAGGAGCCATGGATGGTGATGAAGCGAAGTATGCGCTGGAAACGTATGCTAGCTTGCTGCCCAAATTCGGAAAGGCACCTGCGATTGAGTCCCTGATTCAACAACTCGAGCTAAAACTGCTCAATGACAATAGTGATTATCTTAGTGCCCGTGAGGCGTTTATCCAGGCCCTGAGTCAGCTTGGGAGTGAGAGTAATATCGCAATGGTCACCGCAGAGAGACTATTCCACAGCATAGCGCTGCCTGAAGTGAACAAGAAAGAATTGCTAAGGCTCTTTCCGATGGTCGCGGATTCGGAAACCGATTGACGTGCCCAGGCGGGCCGGGCTACCGAAGGGCATGAATGCCGATGTCAAAGCCCTCGATGAGTTTCTTCGTTTCCCTAGCATTTCCACGGATAGTGCCTCACGCAGCCATGTGAATGACTGCGCGGACTGGTTGGTTGATCGCCTGCAGAAGAGCGGGCTTGATGTCGAAAAGCATCCGACCAAAGGGCATCCTGTTGTTCTGGCTAAGAACAAGCACGTGGAAGGCCGCAAGACCGTCATGATTTATGGGCACTACGATGTCCAGCCGGTGGATCCGCTCGAACTCTGGAATCATCCACCTTTTGAGCCCCATATCGATGGTGATCGTATCTTTGCTAGAGGTTCTACCGATAATAAGGGGCAATTGTTAGCGCACCTTCTGGGAGTGGAGAAAGCTCTGGCTGCGGGGAAGGATCTTCCCGTCAACCTTACCTTCCTCTTTGAAGGGGAAGAGGAAATTGGGAGCCCGAATCTTGAACCGTTCCTCAATACGCATCGTGATAGTCTTGCCTGTGATGTTGTTGCGATCTCTGACACCGGAATGGTGGCTCCTGGCGTGCCTACGTTCACGTATGGTTTGCGAGGGATCGCTTGTCTCGAGGTGCTGCTGAAAGGTCCTTCTACGGATCTGCACTCCGGGATCTATGGGGGCACGGTGGCGAATCCTGCCACGGCGGTAGCGCAGCTGGCCGCTAGTCTGCATGACGTGGCCAGTGGCCGTGTGCAGATCGATGGGTTCTATGATGCCGTGGCTCCGTTAGAAGACTGGGAGCGCAAAGCGTGGTCAACCCTTCCGCTCGACGATGCTGAAATGATTTCCCTCACAGGTGTTTCAACACTTTATGGCGAGGCTGACTACACGAGTTTGGAGCGTGTGTGGGGACGACCTACGGCAGAGGTGAACGGCATCGGAGCAGGTTATCAGGGCGAAGGTTCAAAGACGGTGATTCCGGCCGAAGCGCTGTTGAAGCTGTCCTTCCGATTGGTGCCGGACCAGGATCCATCGGAAATACTCACAGTAGCCAAGGCGCACTTGGAAGCCGCATGTCCTCCAGGGATTTCATTGGAGCTTAAGATGGGGCACGACGGAAAACCCTACAAGGTGGACCCTCACAGCACTTTCGGTAAAGCAGCTCAGCGGGCCTTGAAAACGACTTTTGGCAAGGAGCCTGCCTTGATCCGTGAAGGCGGGAGTATTCCTATCGTGCAGTCGTTTAAGGATGTGCTCGGTGCGGACACGCTCTTGTTAGGTCTAGCGCTGCCAGATTGCCGTGCGCACGCTCCAAATGAGAATTTCTCCCTCAAGAACTTCGCAGCCGGCATTCAGCTCAACCAGAATCTGCTGGCATCGCTTGGCGCCTGTTAGTGTTCGACCACAGGTGCTAGTCCAATCAGCGTGAGGATGGGTCGTTCACTGGTGTCGGAGGCTGCCAGGTCGATTGAAAGCTTCAGGACCCAATCGTTCAGCTCATCGGGATCGACCAAGACTTGGTCGATCTGCCAGAGTTTGGCCTGTTCGTCGATGTAGGTGTGCTTGCGATTTCGAGCCTCTGGATCGAGCCGGAGCACTTCGTGGCTTTCCAGGTACGCAACCAATGAGGTTTCGAGGCGAGCAGCGTCCCAAGGCTCATCGTTAGGGTCGTTCTGCTGGATGAGTGAGAGGGCATCTTGCCAGCGTTGCTGACTGAGTGCTTTGAGGAAATCAAAGACCTGTTTGCGCAAGAGTCGAGTGAACGCAGGCTTGTTTCTAGACAGCGCGGGCGTCCGTTTGTGTGATGCAGATTTCTCTGAAGCGGTCGCTGGGACATAGTCAGGATCTCGGAGGCGTTCCCATTCGTCGATGAGACTGGAGTCGACTCCGCGCACGAGATCTTCGAAGAAGGCTTCCGCCTCCTCAACTTCTTCCGTCTTGGCTGCGGGTGGCACGGTTTGCGCCAGCACCTTGTAGACTTCCGTGAGATGGCGCAGGAGCACGGCTTCGCTCCGTTGAAGTTCATATTGACCGATGTAATCGTTAAAGGACTGGTAGTTCTCTAACATTTCCCTGGCGATCGATTTCGGCTTGATCGATGAGCCTTCGATCCAGGGATGTTTGACCATGAAGCGGTTGAACGTGTCGTAGAGAAACTCTTGGTTCGGCTTGGGCCATTCAACCTCATCGAGGCGCTCCATGCGCTCTTCATACTCGATGCCTTCTGCCTTCATCGAGGCAACTAGCTCAGTCTTCAACTTGTCCGTCTGCTTGCGGAGGATGGCGATGGGATGCTCGAGAATGGCCTCGATGAGTGTGAGGAGATCGAACGCATAGGTTGAAGATTCACGATCGAGCTCTCCAATGGTATCGAGTAGGTAGAGCCCCAGGGTCTGATTCAGTGTGAAGTCGTCCTGGAGGTCGACGTGCAGAATGACTTTGTGAGGCCCAGTGCGTTCGTTTGGTGGGATGATCGTGAGGACTTCTCCCTGAACGAGTCCCTTGAAGAGCCGGAAGGCTTGTTTCTTCAGGGTGGGCTTCTCTGCTTGTGGCTGATGACAGTCCGCGATGATCTTACGAAGTGCTAAACAGCCATCTTCCTGCTTCCGGCTGAGCACGTGCAGGAGAATGTTATGCGTCATGGTGAAGCGCGACTCCAACTTCTCTGGCGGTGCCGTCCTGAGACGCTGGTAGGTGGTCTCATCCCAGGCGATGAAGCCTTTCTCGGGGGGCTTTCGTTTGACGAACTTGCGCTTCTTCTTGGGATTGTCACCGGCCTTGGCCTCAAGTTTCCGGTTCTCGATCACATGCTCAGGCGCTTGGGCGACCACATAGCCGATACTATCAAAACCGCGACGTCCCGCGCGCCCACAGATCTGTTTGAAGTCTCGCACAGTAAGGATGCGGGTGCCCTGGCCGTCGTACTTGCAGAGCTGCGTGAAGAGCACGGTTCGAATGGGAACGTTCACTCCCACACCAAGCGTGTCGGTTCCACAGATCACTTTGAGTAGGCCGCGTTGAGTGAGTTTCTCCACGAGGACGCGGTATTTGGGCAGGAGCCCGGCGTGGTGAATGCCGACTCCGTGCCGGAGCAACTTACTCACTTCTTTGCCATAGGGGCTTCGGAAATCAGCCTCGGCAAGGGCTTCTGTGATCGCGCGTTTCTCTTCTTTCGAACAGAAATTGGTGGAGAGGAGGTTCTGAGCGGTGCGCGCACAGGCAAGCTGAGTGAAATTGACAAGATAGATGGGAGCCTTGTCTTGCTCCACGAGCTCGGCCACTTTCGCCTCGAGTGTGTCCTCGCTGTAGGTGAACTCCAGCGGCACTGGGCGATCTTCAGATTGGATCAGCGAGGTGGGCGTGCTAGTCAGGTCCGTGAGTGTCTTCTCAAAGAAGGCTGTCTCGCCTAACGTGGCTGACATGAGGAGAAACCGTGCTTGTGGTAGGATGAGAAGTGGAATTTGCCAAGCGCTGCCTCGGCTGTGATCCGAGTAATAGTGGAACTCGTCCATGATGACGTCGTCCACGTCCGCTTCAGCGCCCTCGCGTAGCGCGAGGTTGGCCAAAATCTCCGCAGTGCAACAAATGATAGGGGCGTTCGCATTCACCGTGGCGTCACCTGTGATCATGCCGACGTTCTCAGGCCCGAAGACCTCGCAGAGGGAAAGGAATTTCTCGTTGGCGAGTGCCTTGATCGGGACGGTGTAGTACGAGCGTCTGCCCTTACAAAGCCCGTGAAAGTGCAGCGCTAGAGCGACGAGCGATTTCCCAGAGCCCGTTGGCGTATTGAGAATGACATTCTTGCCCTCATAGAGTTCGAGAATGGCTTCTTCCTGATGGTCATAGGGCTCGATGGCCTCTGCCGTGAGGTAATCGAGAAACGTTTCAAGGATGGCGTCCGACGACGTGCGATCGGAAACGCTGGAGGGAGAGAGAGGCACTTGAACTAAAGGCCCACCTTTTCAAGTCCGTCCTGGTGAACGAACCAAGAGGGGTTGAGCGCCTCCAGCCCTTCGCGCAGTTGGTCGAGTTCTTCTGCCGGGCCATGAATTTCAAGTTGCTCTAGATCAGCGAGACCAGCGGCTGTCTCCAAGAGGTCACCGACATTCGCAAGGTGCGCGGCAGCGCCAGCGGCACCGATGTAGGCCTCGCGGCAATGAATGAGTTCATCACTCATTGTAAAATCATAGTAGAGGCAGGCAGTTTCTGTCGCAGTGCGCTCGATGAAGTGCGGAAGCAGTGCGAGAAACGCTTCGCGCTTTCCTTCGTGAGGACGGAAGTAAGGGTGAATACTAACGATGTTCTTATGCGTGGCCATAGTGGATCTTAGGCCGAGTAGCGGTGGAGTCCAAGCGAGATCTGTTCAATCCTGCCAGAAGGTGGACTTGGCTCCCACGGAGTAGCGAACCTTCATTTCGGGCGTGGCAATAGGGATCTGTCCCCGGTGCAGAGACTCGACTCCTGCTAGGGTCATTCCCGAGGTGATCAAGGAGCGCTCAATGGGGTAGGGGGCTTGGCCCATGATGACGGTGTCCTCAATGTGCCGCACCAAGGGGTGAAAGAAATCTGCCGTGGTCGAGCCGTGAGACGGCATGGGCAAGTACATTTGACAGGAAATGATCTCATCGGTGTCGGCTCGCAGCCCTGCGTAGTTGAAGTCACGGATGCCGACAAGGAAGATGCTAGTGCAGAAGCCATCCAAGTGTTCGATGAAATAGGCGGTCGCGTTTGGGAAGGCATCTCTAGCCCATTCGAAAGTGATTCGGTCCGTGTAGTAGCCACCCTCCACGGGGAGGTTGTGACTGCGGGTGAGGGCTGCGATCATGAGGCGTCGGGTGTCTTTGCGATCCTCCTTTGCCATGGCCTCCCAGAGAGCGGCGTCTTTCAGGGCATGGACCTGCTTGATGCCGATCTCTCCACCCAGGCGGCGTTCTGACATGCACTGAGCGGTTTCGAGTGCATGGATGTCGTAGCTATCGACACCACCGTAGGCAACACACACGCTTTCTTTCAGCGGCGCATTGTGGGGAAGATCAATCGAGGGCAATCGGCGTGTGACGGGCAAGGACGAGCCTGCAAAGAAAGGGAACTTGAGGCGCTTCGAGTCCTCCACCATCTCAACGCACTCTTCCCAGGTCGTCGAAAGATGCTTGTCATTGAAGACAGGGACAGCTTTGCCAGTCTTCTCGAATACCCTGACGCATTCCTTGAACCACTCATAGCGTGGGTAGAGTTTCTGACCCATGTCATTGTCAGGATAGTCGCCGTGTTCAGCAATGATGACCACGCCATCGACAGCCAGCTTGCCAGTTCCTAATGTCAGAGCCGCTTCGATGGACGGCGATAGGGCGAGTCCATGTTTTTCAAGCCGTGCTTTCCCGAGATCCCCTTCGGGAAACTGATCTAGGTAAACGGACGCGACGTCGACGCGTGGCATTTGCCAAGCGCCTCCCCATCCATAGCCCAGCGTGAGCCGATCGAGGAAATGCTGCGCGTGGGAGTGCTCGCGTACCTCAGTCCCGAGGAAGGCCACCTTCTTTCGAGTCTCCGGCTTGGCGGCGGATACTGTCGTGGCAGCTGCCGCAGACAAGGCGCTGAGTTGACGGAGAAAGCGGCGTCGATTCGTCTTCATGCGGGTAGGGTAACGAGTTCACATCCGAAGGTGAAGCCGAATCAGAGCGAGAGTTTGGAAACCGAGATTTGGCCCCCGAAGCAGATGTCAATATCAGAGCCTTCTTCGCGAAGCCGACTAGGATAGTCGCCGTCATACGCGAATTCTCTAACGTCGCCTTGTTCCTTTGAAAGAGCGAAGCTCACGGGTAGAGGATGTTGGCTGGGCTCGCAGTGAACACGATCTGGAGGCGTGTCGGTGGCAGAAACGTGTGGCAAGTTGATGTTCCAGTGTTCGCCGCGCCCTAGCTGAACCGCGAGGAGTTCGTCTATCGCCTTCCATACGCAGCGCGACGCCCAGTCCCAATCGAAATCGAGCCCTCGTTTCTTGAAATGAGAGAGCGCGATGCCAGGCACTCCTAGAAAGGCGGCTTCGCGAACGGCGGCGACGGTACCAGAGACATAGATATCAGCTCCCAGATTGCCGCCTTCATTGATCCCAGAAAGCACCCAGTCCGGTTGGCGTGGTAGTAGATGTGTCAGGGCGAGGCGCACGCAATCTGCTGGAGTGCCTTGCACCGCATGGCGATTCTCGCCGCGAGCATGCACACGCAGCGGTTCATCGGTGGTGACACGATGCCCGCACTGAGACATCACGCTGGTGGGGGCGACCACATGGCATTCCCAGGTTGCCGGCAGGGCCGCCTCCAGAGCGCGAATCCCGTCGGCATCGATGCCATCGTCGTTAGTCAAAAGAATGAGAGGCGGCATAGGAATAAATTTAGGCGGAAATGCCTCCTATCCACGCTATCCTCATAGGAAGTTCAACCCCTTTCCCGCACCCTGCATCGATGAATCGCTTCTGGTATGGCTTAGCAGCCTTTATCCTCGCAATTTTTGCGAGCCTTCTCTGGCTTCGCCGGGGAGAATTCATGGACGCATTGAGCGCGTTTGGGCAACAAACCGAGACTCCGCAGCCAGCGGTCGCCTGGAGCACGGCACCGGATATGCCGTCTGGAAACATGGCGCCAGAGAGCAGCCGATTGCGACACATTATCGGGCGCCTCATCGACCCAAACGCCATCCCTTATGAAGCTGTTCTTCGTTTCAAGACGGATGCCGAGTTCGAAGATTTCCTCAAGAACAGCGGCAAGTTGAAGCTCTTGGGCAACATCCCGTCGCTGCGTGCCGTGCGGGTGGGGTATGATGGCCTCAATGATCTCAATGACATTCCTGAGGATGCAGAGACGAGTCCAAACTTCCTGGTGCAGTTACCGGCCCCGCCAGATCCACAAGGGCCTGGCATCCAGGATGGCGCGGTTCCCTTTGGGAGTTCTGCTATGGTATGGTTAGGCGTTGAGGATAACGAGTCTTGGGGCGCAGGTAGGAAGATTGCCGTGATCGATACAGGGATCGTGGAACATTCAACTTTTGGTGAGGTGAGTGTCAGTGATACGCGAGATTTCGTTGCCGATGGTGAAGCGGCGACTGCAGTGGATGCAACGATCACAGAAGTCAATGGGCATGGCACGGCAGTGGCTTCAGTGGCTGCTGGTCAGCACCCCGCCGCGCCTGGAGTCGCTCCAGCGGCCGAAGTGCTGAGTTTTCGTGTGGCGGATGCGAATGGAAACAGTGATAGTTTTACCCTTGCGGAGGGCATCTTGGCAGCCGCAGAGGCCGGTGCAGACGTCATCAACATCAGCTTAGGCTCCGCTGGTGATAGCCATGTGGTAAAGGAAGCGGTCGAATCTGCGCTGGCGTCTGGATCGACGATCGTGGCGGCGGCTGGAAACAACGGTGTGCCAGGTCTCACTTATCCTGCCGCTTATGAAGGCGTTATTTCTGTAGGTGCAGTCGATGCCGCAGGGCAACACTTGGATTTCTCAAATACGGCGGACAACCTCAGCGTGTCTGCTCCTGGCTACGCGGTTCCTGCGGCGTGGCCAGATGAGCAAGTCATTCAATTCACCGGTACCTCTGCCAGTGCGCCCTTTGTTTCAGGAACGCTTGCCGCGATCATGTCGTGGGATCCGAGCATCACCGGCCAGCAAGCCTATGATCTGATGCTGGCACATTCGAATGAAGCCGGAGCCCCTGGGATCGATCCTGTCTACGGTGAGGGCATTCTCAACGTTGGACGCGTGGTCGATGCAGGCACTTCAGGTATCTATGATGTCGCCGTGGCGAGCCATTACTACGCCGGTGATATCCAAGGCAACGGCCGTGAGATTCTGCAAGTGGTTGCCGAGAACCGAGGCACGGAAGTGATCTATGGCAGCACCCTGAAGGTCGACTCGCCCGTTGGAGAGCAAATCTTTACGCTCGGGGCGATGAAGCCAGGTGAAGTCGTGTCTCGCGAAGTGATTGTCGATGTGCGTCACGCCGAGTTGCAAGGCAGTGCGGACTACCTCACCAGCCTAACGCTACCAAGTTCACAAACGGACAACAACCCTTCGGACAACAACTTGTCATCAAGCTTCCTTCCTCCCGTCGCGGACGATGGGGAATGAAGGCGAGGCTACTTCTTCGCGAAGACGTAGATCGTGGAGGGCTCCGGAAGTACTCCTGCGGTGAAGCCCATAATCTCTCCATAGAGAAAGTCCGGTCTCGCGTGAACAAATAAGACATTTGGGACGGGAAGATTCTCGGGGTTATCTGCTCGAGCGGCGGTGAGCTCGGCAATCTGCTTCTTGAGTACGGCTTGATCGGAGACGTTCCAGCGTTGAGACGTCAAGACCTCCTCATCTTCAGAGTAATCCGAATCGAAGAGAAGGAGTTTTCCAGCGACGGCTTGTTCTGCGTTGCGGCTGAGTTCGAGCTCCCACGGATGAGCATAACGAGCTTCACGGTCTAACATGTCTTCGCGAGGGCAGAACGCCTCGTAGAAGAACTGCCCTTTCTGCGGAGGCTCGACCCGAATCCCTTGATCGGTATCGATGGCCTTGATGAGCTGAGAGTAACGCTGCGCGTCGGCAATCGTGAGGTCGTCGCGGTAGTCTAACGTCACGAAGATCTCGCGATCTTGCTTGAAGAGCTTTTCAAAGGCGGCTAAGACAGTGACGAGTTTGCCCTTAGCTAGAGGAGTATCGTCACCGGCTTTAGTTAGTATGGTAGGGTGCTGCTGGTCTCCCGTGAAGGCAAGTTGCAGATCCAGGATACGATCCTGGCCATCTTTGATCACAGGTTCGAGAATAAGCGTCACGAGTTGGTGTTTCCCTAACAAGATATCGGGATTCACGAGGCGCTTGCCATAGACTTCGTGTTTGGGGGCCCGCGATGGCACGTCCAGGACGGTGAGGCGGTGATTAAAGATGGAGCCGACAGACTTCGGCTCGATGACATCAGCGGCATAAGCACCTGGATTGAAGTCGCTGTCGTTGGGCAACCGGTACGATCCTGTGAATACGAGTCCTGTCTCTTCCAAGGTGGTGCCCGTTTGCTTGTCCCAAATGAGCTTCTCCAGTCGAATCGGTTTCGCGTCCGCTCCTTCCGGCTGCACGGTAGCGATGACGCGTTCGCCCTTCGGCCAGAACTGCAAAGCGTTAGGATGATAGGGCGTGCCAGGTTTCATGCCGATGAACTCTAAGGCGCGATGGACATCGCTCGGCTTAGCAAAGGACCAGAGAAGGGACTCGTAGCCGCGCCCACAAGACTGATCGATAAGGAGAAACTCGATGACGGTCTCCGCTTCCAAACCCGTGGCTTCAGCCAGTAATTCGACTCGCTTCGTTTCTTTGTTAGCTAATAAGCCTGGCAATACCAATATCTTGGCATTTTCATGATGCTTTGATAGGTTTGCATTGTCACGGGCAGCGGCCGCCTCTGCTTGCCTTGGAGAGCCGCCGTAGTCAGAGGGAGCATCTTCTGGTCCGCCTCCAAATTGGCCATAGGCAGTCGCGGTCAGCAACGCGAGATTTAGGAAGAGACACGAGTAGGGAACGGCCATTTGGCCTACAGACTAGTTGGTCACCGGTGCGGACGCAAATGCGGAGCGCTACTCCGCTTTCGGCTGCTTCTTGTTCAAGACAGCGTCTTTGGTAGAGCCCACGATGGCCAAGATTTTCCCGATGAGCTCGACGTCTACTTTCAGCTCCTTTAAGGTGGCTTGAAGATGCCCGGCAATGATTCCGAAATCCGTCTCGGTCAAATCGAGGCTGGCGTGGACTTTGCGTAGGTCCTTTCCAGTCCAAGGCTCGGGACCTCCGAGCGCCGCTGAGATGAAAGCTTCTTGCTTGTTCAGCTGCCGCTTCATGTTGATGTCCTCGAAGAAGTGGTCTATGTCCTCATACGTGGTTGTGAAGGCGGCACTGGATGGTTTGCCCGTCACTGGACACTTCGGCTCCGGAGCATCTTGTGCCGTGGCGGAAGGTGCAAACGATAGGATTGCGAGGAGAGTGAATGACAAGAACACGCGAAGAGATTGATGCATATTTAAGGGGTGTGACCTGAATATAATGTGATAAAAAGAGGACTATCGGGAAGGGTGAGACCTCAACACGATGCGGTAATAATATTAATCGCTAAAATAGCTTTTAATTCTGGTAATTATACGCAGGATCGCGATATGGTTACTGACATTCGCCGAAACTCTAACGATACGATTACTGTTTCTTTCACGTTTTCCCCCGGCAAGTCGATGCTGAAAAGCGAACTCAATCTTCAAGATGCTTCTAATAAGGCCAATGCCATTGCTTCAGGTGAATGTCTTAAGCAGCACGATACCGATGGATCACCCCTTTATCTTGGCGGGCAAACGCTGACTTCTAAGGGCCTCGAATCTAAGGACTATCAGACTCCCTATGGTCCAGTATCGGTAGAACGTCACACTTATCAGCGTTCTTCAGGTGGGGTAACTTATTGCCCCATGGAGATTGGTGCCCGGGTCGTTCGTACGGCAACGCCTCTCTTTGCCAAACAAGCGAGCTTCAAACTGGGTAATATGAACAGTAATGCCGCCAACGCCGATTTCAAGGAACACGGTTGCCATATTGCTCGTTCTTATCTCCAAAAAATCGCTGCAGATGTCGCTTCCATCATAACTGAAAAACAAGATCACTGGAGCTATGCGCCCACAGCAGAAGAGATTGGCCTCGGTAAACGAATCAAGACCATCGCCATTGGTGCTGACGGCACTTGCGGTCTATTCTGCAATGATGGCTATCGTGAGATTATGGTAGGGACTATTGCATTCTACGGAGAAGATGACGAACGCCTTCATACGATCTATGTTGCCGAGGCTCCAGAGTATGGCAAAGCGACCTTCTTTGCGAAGATGGATCGCGAGATAGCCATCATCAAAGCAAGATTTCCAGAGGCTCGCGTAGCAGGTATTGCAGATGGTGCCCATAGCCATTGGCCCTGGTTGGAAGGGCACACCACGTGGCAAGTCGTCGATTTCTGGCACGCCACCGAGTATCTAGGAGCAGTAAGCAAAGGAATGGGGCGAGGAAAGAAGGAGCATGAAACTTGGCTTGAGGAAGCCTGCCATAGACTCAAGAACGAGTTCGGGGGAGCTGAGACATTGCTGAGCGAAATGCTAGGAGCACGGGAAGAAGTGACCAAGGGAGCGCGAGCTGAGGCACTCGATAAGGCGATCAGCTACTTTAGCAATCACTTAGATAGGATGAACTACAGCCTTCACGTGGCCATGGGTCTTCCAATTGGTTCAGGAGTGACTGAGGCCGGCTGCAAAACAGTCGTGAAGCAACGCATGTGTGGAAGCGGTATGAAATGGCAGATTCCAGGTGCCAAACAGATCTTGTCACTTCGCACGATGGTGCTGACACCAGGAAGATGGGAGCAATTGTGGGAGAAGGTGTCCCAAT
>CALLLI010000372.1 GCA_938082635.1 uncultured Verrucomicrobiales bacterium | reverse complement strand
TGCCACCCGTCTCCAGAGTCTTGCCACGAGCTGCCTAGACGCATACAGTCGCTGACCAACACTTTCACCTTTGGGGTGTGGCGCAGTTTGAATAGATAGGGCAGTTGACGATCTTCAAATTCACGGATGACTGTCTCACTGTAAACGAGTTGTGCCGGTTCATTCAATTCTCCATTCACGCTTCTAGGTTAAAAATGCACTGCGAAGGGTTTTCATTGCGCGAATTCTTTCACTATCACCCCGCAGGCATGCCCCGACCCCTTTTCGGCTAAGGTCTAGCTAGAAGCTCGTGCTACTCTATCAAACCTAGAATGCGAACCGCACGCCGAGGAACGCCATGTAGGCTTGGTCAAACTCAAGAGAGGCTTCGGCACTGCCATTGTCCATCTCGAAATCCGAAAGGTACTGGTAACGGAGACCGCCGTAGAGACTCCAGTTGCGGGTGATATCATAGCCGACCGTGAAATCGATGTAACCGCCGAAGACAAAGTCACTATCGTCACCGGAGAGCGGCGAGAAGTTGAAGGGGCCACTCGCGGTGTACTCGGCTTCAATGTAGGCCACCGAGAGACCACCGCCAAACTTGGCATAGAGGCGATCCGTTAGATAACTCTCTTTGAACAGCCCCACATCAAGACGCCACATGTCAGCATCAAGTTCATTGCCGATGCTGCCCGTGTTGATGAAACCGCCATCATCCTGACCGAAGACATCCACACCAATGATGTCTTTGAAACCAAACTCATTATAGCCAAGACCAATGTGGATCCCCCACATCTCGTTCACACCTTCAGAAAGAATGTCAGACTCACCAAGAATGCGCTCATAAAAGAGTTCACCCCCAAGAGCTCCCGACTCTTCATCAGAGCCCTGGCCTCGCACGACATTAACACTTTCAAGGCCTTCGGCAGGATCAGCCACGATGTTGTTTCCTGAAAAAGCTCCGGAGATAAACTCCGCCTTCACGCCAAAAGCAATGCCACCGTGCTTGCCGAAACGATTCTTAGGATTACGCCCTTCAGGCTTGGCGATCTCATACTGCTCTTCAGGAATCTCCGTGGGCTCCAAGTCCCAGGGGTTACCAGCATGGGCGAGCATAAGGCTGCCGAGAGTGAGTATACCTGCCAGGTAGGCACCACGAAGGAGAATTACAGAGTTGGCCATAGTTGTGGATAGCTAGTTTCAATAAATAAATCATGTTCACCATAATTATCAAGTGTTTGCCCCTGCCAATAGTTTAGAAAGCAGGAAGGTCACGCGTTACGACCTTCTGCGACTCGAGAGGGAGAAGAATCCCAATCACTGAGACCCTACGAAGCCTTTTAAGTGCCGAGGCAGGCCCTGTGAAGTCTACTCCGCAACCAAAGCGGCACGCTCATTGTCCAGAGCTCCGGATTTCTCCAAGAAGTAGTCATAATCACTCGGATAAGAGTGAATCAGCCCCTTCGATACATGGAGCACCTTGGTGGCCAACTTGCGAATGAAGTGCACATCGTGCGAGATGAAGACCAACGTGCCCTCATATCTCTGAAGAGCGATGATAAGAGACTCCACACTGAGAATGTCCAAGTGAGTCGTCGGCTCATCCATTAGCAAGAGGTTCGGAGGATTGACCAGGAACTTGACCAGATTGAGGCGACTCTTCTCTCCTCCACTCAAGATGGACGTCTTCTTATAAATGTCCTCTTTACGAAAGAGGAACGATCCAAGAATCCCACGGACCTGATCTTCCCGATACTCAGGCGGCGCGCATTTCAGCACCTCCTCCACCACAGAGTTATTTGGATCAAGCTGCTCCCCCCGATGCTGCGAGAAGTAACCGATCTTCGCATTGTGCCCGAGCTTGCGTTCGCCCTCCTGACAAATAAGTTCGCCCGCTAGGATCTTAAGCAGCGTCGACTTACCAGAGCCGTTTGGACCGACTAGCACGGTGCGCTCTCCTCGCTCTACTAACAGATTCACTCCTTGGTATACCTTGTGATCCCCATAGGCGAAGTGAATGTCAGAGATAGCGATGGCCTGCTGACCACCCCGCTCTGGTTGAGGAAATTGAAAGGCAAACGGCTTCTTCGGTCTGCGTGGCTTCTCGATCCGATCCATCTTCTCGATCTGCTTCAGCTTGCTCTGAGCCTGAGAGGCTTTCGAAGCCACCGAGCGAAACTTGTTCGCAAAGTCCTGCAGCGCTTTGATCTCTTTCTGCTGATTCTTGTAGGAGTTGTGATGCTGTTGGAAATTGTCCTCTCGCTGCTTCTCATAGTCCGTGTAATTACCCTTATACGCAATCAGATTTGGGTTATCGATTTCGTAAACCTTCTGCGTCAGCTCATCGAGGAATTGACGGTCGTGAGAGATCATGAGCACCGCACCCGAATAGGACTTCAAATAGTCCTGGAACCAGAGCAAGGAGAGCAAGTCTAGGTGATTCGTCGGCTCGTCCAGCATCAGTAGGTCGGGCTCCATCGCGAGCAAGCGGGCGAGGTGCGCACGCATGATCCAACCACCACTCATCTCCTTGGCCTTGCGATCAAAGTCCGATTCGGGGTACCCGAGGCCTTTAAGCATCTTCTTCGCTTTGGCTTCGATCTGAGCGTCATTCAGCGTGTCATACTTCGCCTGTGCTTCCATGTATTCCCCGCCTTCTACGTCTCCCGCCTCTTCAAGCTTACGAAGTGTCACTTCAAGCTTTTCGAGCTCTCCAGCACGCCCCGTGGCAACTTCGAGCACCGTCTCTTCGCCGATGTGCTCGCTCTCCTGTGGAAGGTAACCAATGGTCGTCCAAGCATCCCGTTCCACTTTGCCTTTATCAGGATCTTCCGTATTCAGGATGATATTAAAAAGCGTGGACTTACCAGCGCCGTTAGGTCCCACCAAAGCGACACGCTCGTTGTAGTTGACCTGCATTTGAGCGTCTTCGAAGAGCATGCGACCGCCGAAGGATTTAGTAAGTTTCCGGATTGTGAGCATAGCGAGGCGATTGGGAGCTGCAGAATGGAGAGCATTTCGGAATTGTCACGGAATGATCCCAATGAGCTGAAGTCTCTTTCCCAGATTTGCAGCGCGGATAATCAGATTTATCTGACCTTAGCAAGACTAAAGTTCAACCCGAGTGTTAACTCAAAGCCGTATCCTCTCTCAAAGGTCGCGCCACACTAATGAAATCCACTTCCGATTCAATGAATATACTAACGAATCCTCGCACGCGTTGGGGACTCCTTGCGAGCGCTGGAATCCTCTTTGGCTTCGCTTTTCTCTATAACGGAAGACAGTTTGGAAAGAACCCAAAGGATGAATTCACCATCCTGGCAGCCAAGCGTGCAGATTTGGTCGTCAGCGTGAAAGAAAGCGGCACGCTTGAGCCCGTCAATCAGACGACGATTCGCAATGAAGTGAACGGCTCTAGCCGAATCGTCTACCTTGTGCCCCAAGGCACCATGGTGAAAGAAGGCGATTTGTTAGTCGAGCTTGACTCTTCAGAACAAGAGAAGCGACTGGAGCGCCGCCGCCTGTCCTACGAAAGTCGACAGGCTTCCCAAGCCGCAGCTCAGAGCCGCCTGGTCATCGTCGAGAGCGACGCAGAGAGTGATGTTAGAAAGGCGAAGCTCAAAGTCGATTTCGCGCGAATGGACATGGAGAAGTTTGAACACCTTGAGAAGGATCACCTCTTGCGGGAGGCTGAATTGTCCGTGCTCCTCGCCCAGGAAACCCTACGCTTCTCTGAGGAACGTTACTCGAATTCAAAGATGCTCGCAGATGCCGGCTTTGAAACCTCTTCCGCTGTCAGTCGTGATAAACTCTCCGTCACCTCGGGCTCTGCTGAACTTGAGAAGGCCCGCAACGATGAAGAAGCCACCACGCGCTTTGACACAGTGAAGCGCTACCGCAAGCTTGCCGCTGAACTCGTGGAAACGCAGACCGAACTCATGCGCAGGAAGAAGGAAGCTGACCGCCGTATAGCCCAAGCAGAATCTAAGTTGAACAGCACCACCGCTTCTCTAGAAATCGCCGAACTTGCCCTTGCAGAGTCAGAAACTCAAGTGACCGCCTCCAAGATGTATGCTCCACATGAAGGCATGGCCGTCTACGGTGGGTCGAGCAGTCGCGCCAGTCGCGAGTCGATGATTGAAGAAGGCGCTATGGTGAGAAATCTTCAGGAACTCATCACCATTCCTGACATTTCGACCATGAAGATTGCCATCAAGGTCCATGAGACCATGGCTAGCGATGTCGAAGTCGGCCAGGAAGCCTTTGTGACCCTCGACTCCACCCCTGAAAGAGTTTACAAAGGGCGCGTCAGTCATATCGCCCTCTTCCCAGACAGACAGAGCTTCTGGAGTAAGTCCAAGTCCCTCGTCTACGGTGCAGAAATCACCCTGACCGATCCGACCGAAGCCATCAATCCAGGAGCTTCTGGCAAAGCGCAAATCGTCGTCCACTACCTGGAAGACGCGCTAACCGTTCCCATTGATGCGGTCACTACGATCGAGGGACAACAGATCGTCGAAGTGCAAGTTTCCAAGCGAAAGACAGAGAATCGCCCCGTAGAGATCGGCATTGTCAATGAGCGACGCGTTCAAGTCCTCAACGGCATTGAAGAGGGTGACCGTATCATCCTGCGGAAGGCTGGCTAGACCTCAAATTCTGTGGTAAAGCAGATGGATGAGCGTCGACCACTATGCCTTTGCTAGCGACAATGCTATCGGCATTTGCCCAGAAGCTTGGGCTGCGATAGAGGAGTCCAACTTGAACGGCGTCGGCTCTTATGGCGACGACGCCTACACAAAGGAAGCCTGCCAAAGGATCCGCGATCTCTTCGAGAAAGACGTCGAAGTCTACTTCGTCTTCAATGGCACGGCCGCAAACTCACTCGCCCTATCGGCTATTTGCCGAAGTTACCATGCCATCATTGCGCACGAGAAGGCGCACATTCACACCGACGAATGCGGCGCCCCCGAGCACTTCACTGGCGGCTCGAAAATACTCCCCTGCTCTGGCGAGCTCGCCAAACTCACCACCTCAGAGATCGACCGCGCGGTCTCCCAACGCCGCGATCTGCATTTTCCCAAACCAAAAGCGATGAGCATCACTCAAAGCACGGAGTTCGGCACCACTTACTCTGTGGATGAAGTTCGCGCACTGACAGAATGCGCACGCAGTCACGGCCTCCGCGTGCATCTGGATGGCGCACGGTTCAGCAACGCGGTCGCCAGTATGGGCGTTTCTCCTGCAGAAACGACCTGGAAAGCTGGCGTAGACGTCATGAGCTTCGGACTCACTAAGCTTGGCGTCGGCGTAGGTGAAGCCGTGGTCTTCTTTGATCGATCGCTGGCTGAGGAATTTGATTACCGGTGCAAGCAAGCCGGCCAACTCGCCTCCAAGATGCGATTCCTCACGGCTGGCTGGTGCGGGCTCCTTCGGGATGATGCCTGGATCAAGGTTGCGCGACGCGCCAATGCTCATGCACAGATCCTGCGTGAACAACTATCCGATGTTCCAGGCGTCGAGCTTCTCTTCCCCACACAAGCCAATGCCGTCTTCGCGCGTTTCCCGCAGCCAGTGAATGCCGCGATGGCCTCCAAAGGCTGGCATTACTACGAACTCGCAGGCATCGGTGACTCACGCCTCATGTGCTCTTGGGCCACTCGCAAAGAAGACATCTTCGCCTTCGTCAACGACCTCCGTCAGTGCTAACAAACAACGCCTTTACATCGATCCCACCATTCCTTTATCTCTCCACACCATGAGCACCCACAACCCCGATCCTGAACGCTACGATGGACGCATGCCTTACCGCCGGACAGGACGCTGGGGTCTTAAGCTTCCAGAGATTACGTTAGGTTGTTGGCATAACTTCGGCGGCGATGCCCCCACCGAATTGCAGCGGGAAATGCTCACCACAGCGTTTGATTGCGGCATCACCCAATTCGATCTCGCCAACAACTACGGCCCTCCATACGGCAGCGCCGAAGAAAATGTAGGCAAGCATCTGAAGGAATTTCCCCGCGACGAGCTCGTCATCACGACCAAGGCAGGCTACGACATGTGGCCAGGCCCTTACGGCGAATGGGGCACGCGCAAGTATGTCCTGGCCAGTCTCGATCAGTCACTCAAACGGCTCGACCTCGATTACGTCGACATCTACTACAGTCACCGCTTCGATCCTGACACTCCACTAGAAGAAACTCTCAGCGCGCTGAATACCGCCGTCGAGCAAGGCAAAGCTCTCTACGTCGGCATCAGCAGCTACAGCAGCGAACAAACACGGGAAGCCATGAAGATTTGTCAGGAAAACTCCTGGGCTTCACTAATCATTCATCAGCCAAACTACTCCATGCTCAACCGCTGGATCGAAGACAGCCTCATCGATACCTGTGGCGAACTTGGCCTCGGCATCATCGCCTTTTGCCCGCTCTATCAAGGCCTTCTCACTGACAAATACCTTAACGGCATTCCAAAAGGTTCACGCGCGTCTATCCCAGGCTCACCTCTGCGCCCAGAGGAAGTCGAAGCACAAGTCGTCAGCGGCATCCGCGCCCTCAACGATCACGCTCAAAAACGCGGCCAAACCCTAGCACAAATGGCGCTCTCCTGGGTTCTCCGCCATCCCGGCGTGACCAGCGCGCTCATTGGGGCTAGTCGGCCAGAGCAAATTCGCGATAATGTGAAGGCGGTCGAGAACACGACCTTCACAGAGGACGAACTCACAAAGCTAGACGGCATTCTTAAAGCTATTCAGCTCCCGTCATCACTCTGGACAGGCGAGTAGAAAGCCTCTGGCAGGGTATGCGGATCCGGCAAGCTTCGCAAGGCCTCCTCATAGGACTCGTTAGACTCGAGCCATCTACAGACATCCGTTAGGGGTTCAGCATAAATTCCAGGGAAGTCTCTTTCCCCTTCATTCTTAATCGGCCACGCCAGCTTATCGCGCGGCGGCTCGAATTGAGCATCAACGCCATGTTTATTTCCCCACGGATCTACCCGATACCATCCATGGTCAGGTAAATACACCGCATTCAAGCCATGCAGAGTATGCGCACCGCGGTCCTCACCACAGCACAGTCGTTGATAACAAAAGCCTGTCGGAATCTCATGAAACCGAAGCAGCGCAGCCAAGAGATGGCTCTTGGCAAAGCACCATCCATTCCCAGCCGCTAGCACTTCCGACGCCGAACAAGCCTTGCCCGGCAATCGCCAGTCCCCGCTGTGTCTGATCTCGTCACGAACCCACTCAAAACAGGACTGGGCGACACCCTCGACGCTGGAGCCATCACTGCCAATTGCCGCAGCAGTAGATCTAACCTCGGGACAATGCCAGTCAATGACCGACGACGACTGTAGAAAAGCTTCCACCCTCAAAGACGCGCGTTAGTCTCTAGAAGCATCGCCCACAACCCACAGGAGACGCCACCTACTTGAGAGGCGTCACCTTTAAGTTACGAAAGCGATAGATTGCACCCTTCTCACCGTGGTGCTGGATGCCGAGATAACCTTCTGCGTCCTTATCATCATGATAGTCGGTCGTCTGCACCCCATTCACCCACACCTGTAAATGATCGCCTTTGCATTGAATCTTGTAGTGATTCCAATCGTTGCGCTTGAGGGCATTCTGCACTTCGAGCTTCTTGAAGTGCGCATTGGAAACCTCTTTCTTGTCGCCCTCTTTAGCAGGCCAGAGCCAAGCACGCCGGCCCTCGTCATAGAGGCCGCCAGACCAGCGACGCTCTGAACCATCGACTTCGGCTTGGTAGCCATAGACCTTGTTAGGCTCGACGTGGCAACGATACATAAAGCCGCTGTTGGCCACTCCCTCTGGCAAATGCACCTCACCTTCGAAGATGAAGTCGCTGTATTTCTTCTCCGTCACGAGGAAGAACTTCTTCTCTGCTGAGAGATGAATTTCGCCATCGACCACTTTCACCTCACCCCACTCATAAGGGTTGCGCCAGCCAGAAGTATCCTTGCCATTAAACAGAGCCGTAGCCTTGTCACCCGCATGGTGATCAGCGAGAGCAAAGGACGCGAGCGCGATGGCACTGGCGACGAATAGAGCGTGTGTAATCTTCATACTCAAATGACACCGTAGTTGGGGCGGAAAGGCAAATGGATTTCAGACATCCTAGCGTTCCTGCGCCTCCTTATCTTGCCTCTCCTCTTCAAAGGTGACCGAGATCGCCTACTCTTCGTAGTCGTGATTGGCGCTCTCTTCTGTCAAACGAACGGCCGTTCCGCAATACATGCACCAGAACCAGCGCCATGCGAGGATATGGAGAACCTGGGCGAACATGGGGAAGCCACCGAGGATACGATGGGCCTTCTTGTTCTTGAGGCAGCGCCGGGAATAGAAGAGGTGGCAACTGCACACCCGGCAGCGCATGCCGATGGCCGAGAAGAGATACACCACGCCAAATAAGAGTGTCACTCCGAAGAGAATGGCAAAGTGCATGCGGTATGCCTCCATTTCTGGGTAGAAGGGAAAGATCGCCCCAACAACCACCGTGGCGATGGTCAACATGACCGCCGTGAACGTGATCAGCGCCGTGATATAGACTTTGAGCCCATCGGGATGCTTCACCCCCCGGATACGCCAGATAGGCATCCGCTTCTTGTAAGCCAGCTCTTCTTCGAATGAATCCTGCTCCGTCGCAGACGAACGCGTCGTGTCTTCTCCAAGACTTAGCGAGTGCCGGTCTAGCGGTTTCACCGCCGTGCGCCCACCCTTGTAGTCATCAAACGTCCGAAAGGCTGATTCCGCCTTTGCTTGGGCGGGTTCAGGCTCAGGTTGGGGGGGCTCAGGCGTTGACACAAATTCACTCACTAGCTTAGAGGCTGGCTGTGGCTCCGGTTCGGGTTGTGGCTCGGATGCAACAGGCTCTGGAGCAGCCGGAGTTTCCGGCGCCGTCGAAGATGCCTTCAAGGTCGTCGACCCGCGTCGCTCGTGAAACCTACGGCTTTTGTCAGGATTCAATTCCGTAGCCACATTTGCCACCGCCTCTTCGCCACGAGGCGTGAGAATAACACGCTCTCCACTAGCGGCGGCTGGCGGCGCCGCTTCAGGATCACGCTTCACACGCCGATGCCGATCCGGACGAAGCTCCATCAAGCCCGCCCCAGACTTTACACCGGAACCAGCATAGGCTTTCTTCTGACCGTCCTTCAGCTTCACCACAGCCGTGGGAATGTTATCGAGATTCGTAATCGGGCCGCCTTCCAGCTGTTGTTCTGACAGAGTGCGCGCCTGCTCTACCCAAGCAGCAATCTTCACGAGGGAAGAAAACTTCTCGGGGTAACGGCCTTCTTGAGCGGCCGCAATGAACGTACTCTGCAAGTCAGTCACGTTGGCACCAGCCAGATCATCTATGCTAACGACACCAGATCCTTTAAGGACCTCAATGGCTTCGGCAGTCAGATGAAGGGCAGCAAGATGGTCGGGCATGATGGCAAGAAATGGTAAGAGGCCTCCCTATAAACCCTACCCAGCTAGATTAGCGAGCATTTCACGGAGCTGCTCAAGTCTTTTATCCCAGTCCGCTCTGCGTTGGCGATGCTCATCTACAATCTCCGTACTGGCTCGATCCACAAAGTTTGGATTAGCTAACTTCTTGTCGACCTTCTCCAGCTCTTTCTCGACTTTGGTCATCTCCTTCTGAAGGCGCTTAGTCTCCTCTTCGATATCGATAAGACCGTCAAGCGGCATGTAAAGTTCACCTAAGGCCGTCACCGCAGCCGGCACCCCTTTCTCAGACTGATAATCCGGATCGATTGCGATCTCGGAAGCACCAATCAGCAAGCAAAGCGTACCCACCTCACCCGCCACCCAGTCGTTCGCGGGCTTGAGCACGAAACGCATACTGCGGTTGGAGCCTAACTGATACTCAGCCTTCAGATTCCGCGCACGACCAGTGCCTTCTTGGATGGCAGCGACACGAGACTGAGCTTCAGCTCCGGCAGCAGCATCCCAAGGCAGACGAGCAGCAGCAAGTTCCTCACGCATGAGAAACTGACCTTCCTGACCAAAGCCAAGACGCTCCCAAAGTTCCTCGGTTAAGTGCGGCATGAACGGATGCAGCAGCATAATGAAACGCCGATAGACTTTATCTAACGTTTGCAGTGTCATCGCTTTCACCTCGGGAGCAGCGGCATCCCCAAGATCGTCTTTCACCGACTCCAAGTACCAAGAGCAGAACTGTGTCCAGAAGAACTCGTAAAGATGGTTGGCAATATCGTTAAAGCGATAGTTCCCGTAAGCCGTCTCCAACTTGTCCTCCAGCGCATCAAGCTTACCAAGGATGTCGGTCGCGTAGATGCCAGGCTCAGCAGGCACGACGCCCGCCCTCACTTCCGTCTGCATCTGACGGAAGCGCACAGCATTCCACAGCTTCGTCGCGAAATTCCGCCCCTCCTTCATCCGCTCTTCGTCGTACCGAATATCAGAGCCCATAGGCGCAATGCGAAGCAGACCGAAACGCACGCCATCGGCACCGTACTCGTCTAACAAGATCAAGCAGTCTGGAGAATTCCCTAACGACTTCGAAAGTTTCCGGCCACGAGCATCGCGGATCAGGCTGGTAAAGAAGACGTTCTTGAAAGGTAGCTGCTCCTCGAACGTGTAACCCGCCATAATCATGCGAGCGACCCAGAAGAAAATGATGTCCGGTCCCGTAACCAGGTCAGTCGTTGGAAAGAACTTGGAACGTGTGTCTGGCTGCATGGTCGCAAAAGGCCAGAGCCAAGAACTGAACCACGTATCTAACACATCCTCATCCTGCGTCCAATTCTCCGCATCGGCAGGCGGCACTGTGCCCACGTGGATCAGCTTGCGTACTTCCTCTTCATCGAGTTCGCCGAACTGAATCTCCTTAACGCGATCCTTCGGATACCACACAGGAATGCGATGCCCCCACCAAAGCTGACGGCTGATGCACCAGTCCTGAATGTTCTCCATCCAGTGTCCATAGGTTTTTACCCAACGCTCAGGACGGAACGTGATATCACCATCGGCCACCGACTTCGTCGCTTCCGGCACGCTTGGATAGCGCAGGAACCACTGCAAGCTAAGACGCGGCTCGACCGGCACATCGGCCCTCTCACTGTAGCCAACCTCATTCTCATAAGGCTCGCGCTTGATGAGCAACTCCATTTCCTCAAGCTTGTCGGCAGCTTTCTCGCGGGCGTCCTTGCGATCCATGCCTTCGAAATCCGGACCGGCAAGCGCGTTTAGCGTTCCGTCAGGATTGAGAACATCGATCACTTCGAGTCCGTGCCGCTGGCCGATTTCATAGTCGGCCTTGTCATGCGCAGGCGTGACTTTCAACACACCAGTTCCAAACTCGATATCGATGTGCTCATCCGCCACGATCGGAATCTCCTTCCGAGGGAAGGGACGCCAACAATGCTTGCCCACAAGATGCGCATAGCGCGGGTCCTTCGGGTTCACGGCCACGCCCGAATCTCCCATCAGCGTCTCCGGACGCGTCGTCGCGATTTCAAGAAACTCGCCCGGCGACTCCACAATCTCGTAGCGCATGAAATAAAGGAAGCCCTTCGACTTCTTCTTAATCACTTCCTCATCAGAAAGCGCGGTCTGGCTCACCGGACACCAATTCACCATCCGCTCGCCACGATAAATGAGGCCGTCCTTATAAAGCTTCACGAAGACCTCCAGCACCGCCTTCACATAATCCTCGTCCTGCGTGTAACGCTCGCGATCCCAATCACAGGAGGCCCCAAGCCGCTTCAGTTGCTTGATGATGATCCCGCCGTGCTCGTCCTTCCAATTGCGAACCTCACCGAGAAAAGCCTCGCGCCCCATATCGCGGCGTTTCTTACCCTCCTTGCGCAGCTTCTTCTCCACCACAGACTGCGTGGCAATGCCAGCATGGTCTGTGCCAGGTAGCCAAAGCACTTCCTTGCCCATCATGCGAGCCCGCCGGGCCAGCACATCCTGGATCGTGGCGTTGAGAACGTGCCCCAAGTGGAGCACACCCGTCACGTTGGGCGGAGGGATGACGATCGAGTAAGCGGGGCGGTCGGACGCCTCGTCAGCTTGAAAGCACTTCGCTTCCTCCCAGCGCGCATACCACTTGGATTCCACTTCGCTGGGTTGATAGACTTTCGAGATCTCTTCGGCCATGGCGGGCTACTATCTTGGGAGGCTTCAATTTGTAAAATCTAATTCCTCTAGGGATTGCAACCTCTCGCAATTGCTCCTACTCTCCTGAGCCTAATAGTCGTCATTAGCTATGGTTTCTCGTCGCCCGTATTCCCTCTACCTCACTGCTTGCGTGCTCTTCCTTAGCACTGTCGGCTCTGTTAGTGCTAAGCCATTCAAATGGCAGGAGGTAAAGATCAGTGGCCGCCGCTACATCCCTGCCAACAGTATCGCGGATTTCTATAAATTTGATGACAAGTCGATTGAGGGAAACGTCGTCCGCTTCGTGCATCACAAATCAAAGCTGACCATGACCGCGCGAGTGGGCTCGCAAACGCTCATGATGAACACCATCAAGTTCATCCTCAGCTATCCTGTGACGAAGCACAAAGGACACGTCGTCTTCTCAAGGCTGGACCTTTGCAAACTCATCGATCCCGTCCTCCGCCCCAAGTCACTGGCCAAAGGACCCGTCTTTGACACCGTCGTCATCGACCCCGGCCATGGCGGCCACGACTCCGGCGCCGCCTGCGCCCTCGGCAAGGAATCCAATTTCGCGCTCGATACAGGAAACCATCTGAAACGGGAACTCCAAAAACGTGGCTACAAAGTCGTCATGACTCGGACCACAGATCGCTTCATCACACTGGGCAATCGTGTAAAGTTCGCCAACCGCTACGAGAACGCCATCTTCATCAGCCTTCACTACAACTCGGGTCAGTCAGCCGCCTCCGGAATCGAAACCTTCGCCCTCTCCCCCCAAGGCTCCTCATCCACCTATACAGGACGCCGCAGCTCGGACTACCTCGACTTTGAAGGAAACGACAATGACGGCGAGAACATCGCGCTCTCCACCGCGATCCATGCCGGTGCTATCAACAGCCTTCCCGGCACCAAAGATCGCGGCATCAAACGCGCGCGTTGGAATGTCCTCACCGGCCTAAAAATTCCCGGCACCCTCTACGAAGGCGGCTTCCTATCAAACACACGCGAAGCCCGCAAGATCTCCACCGAAGCCTATCGTAAGAAGATCGCCCGCGCGCTCGCGGAAGGCATCGAGAACTACAAGGAAGCGCACCTCAAAAAGCGCCGCCGCTAGTTAGGGGTGCATGTCTGACTTTCGAGACATAATTCGATAAAAGTCACAACCATTACTTTCACCACACGAAAATAGTGATGTTAGTTAAGCATGGAGCTTCCAACAACCATGCTTGCCTTAGTAGATCACTATTCTGACCAATTCAGATAGTCCTTCGTCAGTTTGCTCAGTAAAGCCGTCAACTTCACCCCTGAACAATGTTCGGCTGAGACTATATCCGAAGTCACTAGCCTTCTTGCCAAAGCCTCTCAAGATTCCTCTAGGTGCGCATTGGAACGCTTCCTTCAAGACTTCGAACCTTCTGTTCCGTAGCTGATTGCCCCGTGTGAACGGGATCTGTGAGAAAGCTCGTTCGATTGCGGGAGGGCCAACGCGGTAGAGATGGGCATTGGGGCAAATTTCCCAATGATCGGTGGATGCAGATTCGCCAAGCCAGTTGCTCC
>CALLLI010000371.1 GCA_938082635.1 uncultured Verrucomicrobiales bacterium | reverse complement strand
GCTAGATGAGTATCTACATTCTGTCCGCGAAGTAGAGCAGCGACTGGAGCGCGCTGGCCAGAAGGGTGAATTGCAGGGCTGGCGGCCGACGTTGACGGAACCTAACATACCCCGTCCGGTTGATGGCTACCCGCAGGATGTCTCGGAGCACATGCGGTTGATGTCCGACATCATGGTGTTGGCTTTCCAAACAGATACAACGCGGGTGTGCTCTCTAAAGTTGAACAACGATCACTCATCTCTTCGCTTTCCGCACCTAGGCGTGGACTACATGATCCATCATCTTCTCTCTCACGCGGATACGCCGGACTGGCTCAAGGTGAACCAGTACTTTGTCGAGCAGCTCGCCTATATTGCGACAAAGCTCGATGGCATTCAGGAAGGTGAACGCACCGCGCTGGACAATACCATGCTTCTCTTCTGTTCTAGCATGCTGACAGGAAGTCACGATGCCACTCAGCTTCCAGTGATCCTCGTGGGACGTGGTGGCGGAACTCTTGAGACGGGACGGGTGCTCGATTATCGGGAAAAGGACAATCGGAAGCTGTGTAGCCTGTTCCTATCGCTTCTCGATAAATTCGAGATTCGCTTACCGAGTTTCGGTGACTCCGATGAGCGTTTAGCAGAAGTGTAAGGCTTTACAGCTGAACCACGCGAGCTTCTTTCACACCGGGAACGTCCTCAAGCTTGCGCAGAACGTCTTCGCAAGGGGTAGAGTCGAGGTTGAACACGGTCATGGCGAGTTCGCCCACCGTATTCCGGCTGAGAGACATGCTGCCGATATTGACCTTGTGTTCGCCTAACAAACAGCCGACTTGGCCGATGCGGCCTGGAGTGTCTTCGTTTGTAAGGACGAGGAGGGTGCCAGCGGGTGCGGCTTCCACGCGGTGCTCATTGATCTTCACGATGCGAGGGCTGCTGCCAAAGAAGGTTCCGAAGACGCGAGCTTCGCCACTGTCGGTCTTCACGGCGACCTCGATGAGATCGGTGAATTCGGTAGGATTCGGTGAGTGGGATTCAGTAACGCGGATGCCTTGTGTTTCGGCAAAGCCAGGAGCATTGATCGTGTTGACCGCGCCGGGGTCACACGAGGACTGCAAATAGCCTTTTAGTGCAGAGCGAGTGATCAACGTGGTATCGACGTCGCTGACCTTGCCGCTGTAATCGATGCGAAGTGTGTTCGGGCGTCCCGGAGCAATCTGTGAGACCAAGACTCCCAGTTTCTCTGCAAAGTCGAGGTAAGGACCGATGGCGGCGACGGTCTTCTCATCGAGGTTAGGCATGTTCACCGCGTTGATCACGGTGCCTTCTTTCAGATGTGCGGCTACGGTGCGTGCGATCTCGATACCCACATTTTCTTGAGCTTCGGTCGTCGAGGCTCCTAGGTGGGGAGTGAGGACTGCATTAGGCGATTCACGGAGAACGAAGTCTTCCGCAGGAGGCTCTGTTTCGTAAACGTCGAGCGCAATACCTGCCACAATGCCATCATCAATCGCCTTGGCGATGGCCGCTTCGTCTAACAAACCACCACGAGCGCAATTCACGATCTGAACTCCTGGTTTGAGATTGGCGATCCGCTCAGCATTGAGGATGTGTTTCGTGTCTGGCGTCATCGGCATGTGCAGCGTGATGAAGTCCGCATTCGTGACCGCTTCTTCCACCGTATCGACGAGGTCCACACGAAGGAGGCGAGCGCGGCTAGAAGAGAGATAGGGATCGTAGGCCACCACGCGCATGCCGAAGGCCATCGCCCGGCGTGCGAACTCGGTGCCGATCCGGCCCATGCCTAGAATGGCGAGCGTCTTATCGTAGACCTCGACACCTTGATATTTCTTCCGGTCCCAACGTCCCGCTTTCATGCTCTCGTGCGCATGCGGGATGTGGCGGGCCATGGAGAGCATCAGCGTGAACGCATGCTCAGCCGTAGAAATCGTATTGCCGGCCGGTGTGTTCATCACCACGACACCATTCTTGGAAGCCGCATCGATCTTGATGTTGTCCACACCCACGCCAGCACGCCCCACGACCTTTAGATTGCTCGCCTTCTCAAGCACCGCCTCGGTGATCTGGGTGCGACTACGCACGATGATCGCGTGGTATTTGTTTGCGGAGGCTTCTAATTCTTCGGCCGTAATGGAGGTATTCACCTCGACGTCAAAGGCGGAGTCGGCCTGCAGTTCTTCGATGCCCTTAGGAGAGATGGAATCTGCGACGAGGATACTTTGCTTGCTCATGATTGGGAGGCGAATCTTAGGGAAGACGGTTCAAGCGTCAAAGGGAGATTCGACCAGCTGGACGGCGAATTCCCGAGGGGCCGCCACGGTGAGGACATGGCTTTCCGCGATTTCTAGGAAATGCAGGTTCCAGCCCCCTGGAGCGGCTTCAGCTATGGGGGCCTCCACCGTGGCCTGTCCTGAGAAGGGATCACCCACGATGCAGACGGTTTCCGGTGCCTGCTGGAAACCGCAGCCAATGGCTTTGAGGAACGCTTCTTTGGCCGTCCAGTAGCAGAGAAAGAGGCGACGCTTCTCCTGATCGCTCGAGAGGCTTTCGAGACGTGCTCTCTCGGCAGGGTGGCAGACGTGAGAAACGAGGTCTAACAGGTCAGCGTGATTGGCTCCGGACTCGATGTCGATCCCCACAGGGTGATCCTGACAGAAGGCTGCCGCATACAGATCATCGCTATGGGACAAATTGAAATGCCAGGCCTTGTCCGCCAACTCTGGTTTGTCAAAAGGCCCGTTTCGAAACGTGAGCTTCTTTGGTGAGGTGCCGGTGTAATGAGCCAGTTGATGTCGCAGACGCCCGTGGCACTCGCGGTAGCGCTTTTCATCACGTTTGAACTTAAAAGCGACTGCGCGCCTCTCTTCCTCCTCGGAAAGGAATGGCTGAACTGTTAGTTTTCCAGTGAGACGAGTCGCGTGGATGTAAACGGTCGGCATGAGCTTGTTTATTTTCCCAGAGTGAGTAGGAGGCCATTGTTGATCATGATAGGAAAGGGTGGTGTGGCTATTCAGAGCGTGCGTCGAGCACTGCTTGGAGTGCGTCTAGATGGACATTTAAAGCCTTGTGACCGGTCGAGGTAAGCGAATACCAAGTCACGGGCTTCCTATCAATAAACTCTTTCTTCATCGAGAGATAACCTTTGTCTTGAAGCTTTGTCAGTTGGGCACCGAGATTGCCGTCGGTCGCGCCGAGTGAGGATTTTAGGTTGGTGAAACTGAGTGCGTCATTCCGTGAAAGCAGGACACACGCGCCCAACCGTAGTTTGTGTTGTAGTAGTGGATCGAGGTGATCGAAAGTCGTTCCATTCAACATGCTGCTTCTGAATGGTTAGGAGAAACGCTTGAGCGAGGCCACCGAAATCCCAAGCCAATCGTGATCGCAGCGATGATGCGTAGCGTTGCCCACACGCCATTTGGAAGGCGTTCGGTGCTGTCGTATTCCACGGCCTTGCGGACAAAGCTCAGATCGTAATGAACAGCTTTTAAAGAAGGATTGGAGATCGTCATTGTTTAGAGATCTCTAAAGATTAGAGTGAGATCGCCATTAAGCAAACTGTTTTGATTGGAGGTACGGCACTCTTTGCTTAATGGCGTGGTCTTCCAGGCCGCGACTCAGGCAAATATCTAACAAAGTAGAAATACCCACAAAGCCCTTCGCCTAATGAAAGGCGAAGGGCTTGCAGGGGTTCTAGGGTGGGGAAACTAACGCTTGAGCGAGACTTCGACTCGTAGGAGTTGAGTGAGCCCTGAAAAGGAGAGCTCGATTTCTTGCCAGCCGCCTTCATCGTCGGCCGGGAGGTGCAGGCGATGCAGCTCGAACCATTTCTGCCCAGTGGGGCTGCCCATCAGACGATACTCGCGTCCGGGAAGCGTTTGGAAACAGACACAGCCTCGTCCTGGCTTGTCTCGCAGGAGGGTGATCTGCTCGATGCCGAAACGAGAGCGACGGTCGTTGGGAGCCGATCCTGCTGCGAGTTCTTGTCGGTTTGTGAGGCCATCATCGTCGAGGTCGCCATCTGGATCGTTCAACCCGTAAGCCTTGGCGTAGGCATCGGGAAGGCCGTCGCGATCGCTATCCTCGCCGAAGGGGGCGAGGTCACGCGCTGCTGGATCTTGAGGTGATCCAGTCGTTCCAGGAGTGTAGTGGAACTGGGCTGTGTCGAAGGTGAATGCGATGTCTTCTGTGAGCCTATCCACATCGCCAGAAAGGCGATGAGAGGAGATGGACACATTCTTTAGCTCAACTTGCACAGGAGGTTTGCTAGATTCTTCTTCGGTTAGGTAAACCACTGTGAGTTTGGGGAAGACGTGACCTTCAAGCATGGCCTTTGTAAGCAGGGCGTAGCCCTATCTATACGCTTCACGATGTGAAATTCGTGATCGAGCGTCGGAATGCGAGTGCCTACCCTAGAGCGTGTGTCGCTCTGTCCGAAGGCGCTGCCGCCGATTCAGCCTTCCCAGCTCTGCGGCAAATGATCGCTGGCAATCTCGCTACCCTCCAATTGGAAGTAGATCTGCTGAGTCGCGCTGGCGGAGTGAAGGATGCCGGAAGCGAGAGCAGCTAACAGAATCGCCTGGTAGCCAGTCCGGCGTGTGGTTTGGACTAAGAAGTTCATGACGGTTTCTTTCTATTGAATGTTAGAGGTTCCGTTAGTAGTTCGCCGCAGACTAGCTAGACCTTAGCCGAAAACCCATAAATTGAAAAGACTATCATTTAGGTTGTTTATGCCGTAACGTAATTCATTGAAAATCAATGAATTACAGTTTAGTGGCGCTGAGAACCCGTTGGAGCAGGGTCTGCTTC
>CALLLI010000370.1 GCA_938082635.1 uncultured Verrucomicrobiales bacterium | reverse complement strand
TGTGGGGGGAGCGGGTTCGAGTCCCGTTCCTACCCGATTAGAGCTGCTTGTTTCCTCCGACTATGATGGCGGAGATCCTACGGGAGTGACTTGGAATAGCCTGAATGTAGATTTCTCCGGTTTGCCTGAAGGAGATTGGTCAGAAGTGGGTGATCTAAGTCTGGCTGGATTGAACGGCGAGTACACGGTTACGTTCAAGTATGTGTCTACGGGAGTCGGCAGTGGTGACAGCCGAACTTACGGAATTGATAATGTGAGGGTCATCAATGAAGAGGAGTTGCCGTCGCTGTCTTCGTTGTCTCTCTCGGTTTCTTCATTGGATGTGACCACGGCGGACGTGGTGACTTTCAAGCCTTTTATAACAGGAGGGAAGCATTCTTACACCTACGCTTGGGACTTTGGTGATGGCATGAGCAGCACGGAGGGTTCTCCGAGTCATGCGTTTGCCGCAGCTGGGAGTTATTCGGTCAGTCTTGTGGTGACGGATGCCACAGGTGCATCTCGGAACGCTGAGTTAATGAGTCCGGTCAAGGTGATCGATCTCAATGATGTTCTCTTCAACTATGACTTTGCAGGGTTCGATGGCGATGACCCCATCGATGATTGGTTGGCAGTGAGTGTGGGCAGTTTCGCTGATTGGAACTTGGACACGATTGATGGACAGCAGGGTGTGTTCATGAATGGTTTCAATTCAGATGAAGCGAGTGACGATTGGTTGATTTCACCAGTCATCCAGATCGCTGCTGGTGAGCAAGCGACGCTCAGCTTCGACCTGAATCGTTTCTTTAGTGGTGGTAGTTTTGAAGTGCTAGTGAGCACAGGCTACGATCCCCAGTCAGACGATCCGACCACGGTGACTTGGATGCCCATCTCGGGTGATTTCACGGTCGACGATTGGTCGCGTTCTACCAACTTGGCCATTCCTTTGTCTGGCGATGTGCGTTTGGCCTTTCACTACACAACAGATGGCACGGGCCCTGGCGATGGCTCCATGGGAGAAGGTGCTGAAACGACTCATGTCTCGACGCTGGCACCTATACGGTGACAGTGATAGCGACGGATGGGTGCGGAGGCGACTTCGATGATGACGGCTGACGTGGTTGTCTCGATTGCTGGGGATACGCTCATAGAGGGCGTCTTCAGCGTCGACGATGATACACCGATCGCTGCTCCTTGGGTGGCTGTCAGTGTGGCAAGTGATCGTGACTGGCAGGTCGACACCACGGGTGGCGCTCAAGGTGCTGTGGTAAACGGCTTTGGTGCGGATGCTCCAAGTGATGACTGGCTGATCTCGCCGCCGTTCGACATCGATTTGTGGGCGCAGACTAGTCTTGCGTTTGACTATTTTCAGAATTTCTCCGGGCCGGAGCTTGAGGTACTCTTGGGCGCAGACTTCCAAGAGGGAACGGAGCCCTCATCTGTTCATTGGTCACCAATGAGCGTGGACTTTAGTTGCGTTGAGAATAACGAGTGGACGCGTCAAGGTGGCGTTGATATCAGCGCCTTTGCCGTTCGCCAATGTCGCCTGGCATTCCGCTACACGACTCTGGGCACCGCCGGTGGTGAGGGCAAGCTCATCGGTATCAATAATGTCAGGGTGAGCACGATCATTCCAGATATGCCAGCACCTGAGTCCTACACATTCGATGAGTGGAAGGCGAAGAACGGCTACTTTAAGAGTGGTGATCCTTCAGGCGCTGCTGATGCCGATCCTGATGGGGACGGCTTCACGAATGGCTTGGAATACCGTTTCGATCTCGATCCCAAGTCCGGTGCGGGCTTCGGGAATCTTCCACAGATCTCGATTCTTGAGGATGGCACCTACCAGGTGACCTATCGGCGCATTTCTGATGATGCGGCCTGGACGGTTCAACTGAGTGATGACTTGGAAAATTGGGCTGTCGCTGTTGAGGGCCAAGATATCGAAACAACGATTCAGAAAGACGAGGGGCTCGGCGAGGTTCTAGAAATTGTCCGAGTAGACCTAAAGAGCATGAATCACTACGTCCGAGTCGTGTTGCCCTAAGTGTAGGTTGGGGCTTGTGTTCTGGTCGAGGTTTCGCCTACCGTCGCCCGCATGAGACTCCTATTCTTTGCACTGCTTCTGCCGACGCTTCTCGTCGCGGCAGATCGTCCTAACATCGTCTTCATTTTCTCGGATGATCATGCGGTCGAGGCGATCTCTGCCTACAGTGGTGGACGACTAAATCATACGCCGAACATTGATCGCTTGGCGAAGGAGGGGATGGTCTTTGAGAATTCCTTCTGTGCGAATTCGATCTGTGGGCCGTCACGCGCCTGCATTCTTACGGGAAAGCATAGCCATGTAAATGGTTTCTTGAGCAATGAGAAGGCACGGTTCGATGGATCGCAGGAGACCTTCCCAAAGCTCTTGCAGAAGTCGGGTTATCAGACGGCACTCTTTGGCAAGTGGCACCTGGTATCGGATCCCACAGGATTTGATGCCTGGGAGGTGCTTCCTGGGCAGGGCAGTTACTACAATCCGGATTTCCTTCAAATGGACGGCAAGCGCAAGCGTCGTCCCGGCTACTGCAGCGATATCATCACGGACCTCTCGCTTGATTGGCTCAAGGAGCGTGATGATGACAAGCCGTTCTTGTTGATGTGTCAGCATAAGGCGCCGCACCGGAATTGGTCGCCGCCTGCACGGCATCTGACGAAGTTCGATGAGGGGGATTTGCCGCTACCTAGCACGTTGTTTGATGACTATGCGAATCGTGCTGGCCTTTTGAAAGAGCATGAGATGGGTATCGATGAGCACATGTACTGGGGTCATGACATGAAGTTTCATGGCAAGAATCAGTTTCCCGGAGCGTTTAGTTCGGGCATTCCAAATGGCGAGTATCGAAGGATGACGGATGCGCAGAAACGTCTGTGGGATGCCGCCTATGAGCCAAAGAATCAGGCATTCATCGACAAGATGAAGGCGGGTCAGCTTAGCAAAGAAGAGGTGGTGAAATGGAAGTATCAACGTTACATCAAGGACTATCTGCGCACGGTGCAGGCCATGGATGACGGTATTGGAAGATTACTAGATCATCTCGATGCGACGGGACTTTCTGAGAATACAATCGTGATCTACTCTTCCGACCAGGGATTCTACTTGGGTGAGCACGGTTGGTATGACAAACGGTGGATGTTTGAAGAGTCCTTCAAGATGCCGTTCCTCATCCGATGGCCGGGCGAGGTGGCTGCGGGTCAGAAGTCGCGTGCGCTGATTCAAAACATCGATTATGCGCCTACGTTTCTGCAAATCGCAGGCGTGGAAGTGCCTGAGGCGATCCAGGGCGAGAGCTTTCTTCCGGTGCTGAAGAACAAGGGCTATGCTCCACAGAATTGGCGTGAATCGATCTACTACGCGTATTACGGCGAGCGCACGCATCATGTCGCTGCTCATGATGGCGCACGGACCATTCGGCACAAGCTCATGCATTTCCCGCGCACGAAAGAGTGGCAACTCTTCGATCTCGTAGAGGACCCTCAGGAAATGCAGAGCCTTCACAAATCTTCTGAACATGCGGAAGTGTTAGGTGATATGAAGAGCCACTACGAGAAGATGCGGAGGCAGTATGGCGTTAACAGTGCGGCCATTCCTGTGTCTAGGCTGACGGAGGGATGGTGGCAGAAGCGCCAGCAAGAGAAGGATAGAGAGACGTCCAAGGGACCGGCGGACTTGCTCTTTCTAGGAGACTCGATCACTCAAGGGTGGGAAGGCCCGGGCTACGAAACTTGGCAGAAATACTATGGCTCTCGCAATGCCATCAATCTAGGTTTCTCAGGCGATCGGACGGAGCATCTTCACTGGCGACTTGAGAAGGGGAACTTCAAGGGAATCGCAGCTCCTAAGGTGGCGGTGATCATGATTGGCACGAATAACACGGGACATCTCCAGCAGTCTGCTGCCGAAACGGCCGCTGGTGTGGGAGAGGTAGTGGCCAAGGTAAGGGAACGTTTCCCAAAGATCAAGGTGCTCTTGTTAGGCGTCTTTCCGCGAGGAGCTCAGCCGAGCGACCCAATGCGCATGCTCAACAAGGCGATTAACGAGAGGATTGCCGCCCTCGCGGAAGATGATCAGGTCGAGTATCTGAATCTTGATCAAAGCTTTCTTGATGAGAAGGGCATGGCCTCTAAGGAGATCATGCCTGATTTGCTTCACTTGTCTCCGCAGGGCTATGACATCTGGGCCAAGGCCATTGAGCCCAAGTTGATCAAGCTGGGATTGCCAGCTCTCTAAACTTCGTTCAGCTGACTTAATTGTGGTGATTTCTATAAATTAAGGTAAATTATGGTATTTCCATTTTTTCTGTATGCTTTGTGCGAGCCCGATGGGCCTGGATGAGTGTATCGCTGTTCTTCGCAGCGATGGCTTCTTTGCGGGCCGATAAAGGCTTTGCGGTCTGCAATGGGCTCCAACATGCGCTCGAGGAGACCTCGCATTCCACTGCCATCGCCTTTGCTGATGGGGTGAAACGGATGGGGATCATTCGGGTCGATTTCGAGGACCTGCCGGGCACCCCAGGAGATACTGGAGGTGAATTCACAACCAGCCGGCTGCTGGAGACCGTCAATGGGCCCGTGGCGAGTTACTTTGAGGCGACTTCTTACGGGAAGAGTTCGGTCGCGTTGAAAGCATCGGATATCACGGATGTTCTTAGAATGCCCGACACTGCAGAAGGCTATGCTAAAGACGCTTTGTTAAGTCGGCTGACCTTGGATGCCCGTCGCCTCGCTTCTGAGGCTGGCTATGCGATCGAAGGCTTTGATCGCGTAGCGGTGGTCACGAGTTCACTTGCGAGCCTTCCCGGAAGCGGGGTGCGGTTCCGGGCGACCGCTGTGACTGGCGGTGGACAGAGTTGGTTTCAGGGCGACTTTTCTGCGACGTTGGTCGCTAATGAGTTAGGACACAACTATGGGCATGAGCCATGCGTCTTCGTGGCGGGTCCAGGATGGACAGGCTGATCCACTACACCCTTCAGGCGAGAAGATCGAATATGGGAATGTGTTTGATGTGATGGGTCGCGGATACCTGAATCCAGAGGCTTATCCCTGGTTGGACGTGTCCTCTCTGTCTCAGCTAGGATGGTTGCCCGATACGGCGTATAGGACCGTTTCTGAATACGTGCAGGTACGGCTCTATCGCTTTGATCATCAAGACGCTGATGTGAAGCGACTCCTAGGCCTTCGCTTTCCTATTGCTGGGAATCGCGCCTATTGGCTAAGTTATCGAGGCGCTTTCCAGGTAATAGCAGAGCGCTTGATCGTGGTGCGGGCTGACGAGGCAAAGCGCAAGACCCTCTTGGTCGACATGCATCCAGCCGGAACGGCGTATGACGCGGGATCACCAGTCGGTGAGACTTTTTCAGAGTCTGAACTAGGTCTTTCCGCAACCGTGACAAACAGCGGTGGAGAAGGCGCCAACGCGTGGATTGATGTCGACGTGGCGTATCTGCCCCAAGTGACCTTCTTGCAAGCGGACATTAGTGTGATTGAGGATCAAGGGACGGCGGTGCTGGAACTCGTCCGCAATCGATTGGGCGAAAGCGAGACGGTCGTGAAATGGGAAGTTGTCAGTGGAACGGCAGTGGTTGGAGAAGACGTCGCTGCAGCGAGTGGCACTGTGCGCTGGGAGGCCGATGAAGTGGATGTCAAGTCCATCGAATTGATGTTACTCCGCGATACGGAAGATGAAGTGGCCGAGAGCTTTGTTGTTCGTCTGTCACAAGCAGAAGGAGCTGTTCTTCCCGTTCGGGATGCTGTCGTGCACATTATCGAACCAGGTGTGCTTGATCCAATGTTTGCTGGTCCGCTGTTGGATGGCAGGGTGCGGGACTTCGCGGTGCAGGCTGGTGGAGGCGTTTATGTTGTGGGGGATTTTGAGAGGATCGGTGAGAAGTTTGGGCGCGGGGTAGGGCGAGTGCTCCCGTCTGGAAGTGTCGATGAGAGCTTTGCTGTAGCTCAGGGAGTGGACACCGTGCCTATCTACAGTGTGATTGATAGGCCTGGTGATAGGCTACTTTGTGGCGGCGCATTTACTCGATATGATTGGCAGAGCGCGCATGGGCTGGTGCGGCTGAACCGTGATGGGTCTCACGATGAATTGTTCAATGCGAAGCAGGTAATCGACACCGTCTATGAATTGGTGTCACTCTCGGAGGGAGGCTACATGGCGCTCGGCTCGTTCGCTGGCGCGGTGGCCCGTTTCTCAGATTCTGGCGAGAGAGATCTACTGTGGTCGACCGATCTGGCCACTGATTCTATTGTGACTAGTCTAGTCGCCAGAGAAGACGGAACGTTTGTGATTGCCGGGTGGTTTCCCTTCGCCTTGGAAGACTTTCGATGGGGAGTTGTATTGCTAGACGCTTCAGGAGAACATGCAGACTGGCTAGGTAGCCTTGACAGTGATCGCCCCGTTCTACCCAAGTTGGAGCGTGGGGAGAATAAGGAGATCATGGTGATCGGAGATTTCGCCGCATACGGCAAGGTGTCTTGTCCTGGGATCGCGTAGTTAGATGCGGCTGGCGAATTGGACTTGGCGTTTCATCAGGCTCTGGGAGCTGGGCCTAATGGACGTGTTAGTGCCGTTCTGCACGAGCCTGAAGAAAATTGGATCCTAGCGGGAGACTTTGATGAGGTGGATGGGCAGGTGCGCCACGGTGTGGCCCGTCTGAGCCCTCGTGGCAATGTAGATTCGTGGGGCCCCGGACCACGTTTGCTTGAGAGTGTGGAGTGGAAACGGCTTCATGGCACTGCCGTAGCGCTGCATGCGGACGGTAGCGTGTTACTCGGGTTTACGAATGAAGATCAGTCAAGCGGTTGGTTGGCTCGGGTAGCTAGACCTTAGCCGAAAAGGGTTCGGGGCATGCCTGCGGGGTGATAGTGAGAGAATTCGCGCAATGAAAACCCTTCGCAGTGCATTTTTAGCCCTGTTCGATCATTTCAGGCTCGCGAAGCCCAAACTTCTTGATCG
>CALLLI010000369.1 GCA_938082635.1 uncultured Verrucomicrobiales bacterium | reverse complement strand
GTCGGCCGATCAACCCTCCATCGGTAACAGCGTCCAAAAGCCGGTCCCGAAGAACTTCGGCGATGCCCCGGCCGGAAATAGTGACCTCCGTCGCCAAGCGGGAAACTGATCTCGCCGCGCTCAAGTCCGACAGACTGCTAGAAGCGAACGACCGCCACTACTGGACTCTAAACGGAGATCCTACCCTGACACCGGCTGATGACGTGGTGATACCACCTGGAGCGGGCGGCTTTGTAAGGCGTCCCGAAGAGGCGGTGAGCATCCCTCTCCTAGTGACGGGGCATGTGCCTTTGTGCAACCACTGGCAGAAGGCTACAACCTTCTGGCTTCGCCGTTGCCCTTGGATCTGAGCCTTGCTGATCGCCAGCTTACCATGGAGCTAGGATTCACTGGTGGCACGGATCTGGACAATGCAGACATGATCCAAATGTGGCGTTGCGATTCTGCGCCGGGCTCAAGTGGCTACCAGAGTTATCTCCTCCTTGATGGTGGTGAGGCAGAATTCCGTCACTGGACGGAGACAAACGATTCGGAACTCCGGAATGTGGATCATGACAAGATCTTCAAGCCTAGTCAGGCGTTCTTCTTGAAGACGACGGAAGCGCATCCGGATTACCGGGCACGTTAAAGGCTTCCTCAGAAAAGCCTATTCCATTCAAAGCCGGGATCAGAAATGGTCCCGGCTTCCATTTCATAGTGGAAGGGGTTCTGTCAGATCATTTGGATTGACTAAATCTCGTGAAACGCCTGCTGGGCCGCCATGGCGATCTCGGTGGCGCGAAGTCCATCGTGGACGGTGACCTCGGCTGGGCGTTTCTCGCGAATGCAGCGGACGAAAGCCTCAAGTTCGGCAATGTAGGCTTGTTCAAAGCGCTCTAGGAAGCCTTGGCTACAGAGCTTTCTCACACCATGGCCGTCGAGGATCTCGACGTGGTTGCGTTGCGGTGTCATGCCGACTCGTAGTGTGGCTTTCGTGCCGATGATCTCTGTCTCAACTTGGTAGCCATGGGGCGCCGTGCGTCCAGCTAACAGAAAGGCCATGGTGTCGTTCTCAAACTGCATGAACGCGGCGACATTGTCTCCGTCATCATGCTCGGCGAATTCTGGATGGGCATAGCAACCACCGGCCGCTGTGATCATACGTGGTTCGCTCTGTAGAAGCCAGCGTGCGAGATCAATGTCATGCACTGCCATGTCGAGAAATTGACCGGCGCTGTGGGGTAGGTAGGCTAGAGCACTATCGATACTGGTTTCCGGATCGACACTGTAGCTTCTGAAGAGGATTGGGCGTCCGATTTCCCCTGCATCAAGGCGGGCTTTGACTTCTAAGTAAGAGGGATCATAGCGACGCATGAAACCGATCATCACCGTGCGATCAGGATACGCACTGATTTGCTGAACGACCTGCTGGCATTCTTCGATGGTGATGCCCAGAGGTTTTTCCGTGAAGACGTGGAGCCCCGCTTCTGTGGCTTGAAGCAGTTGAGAGCAGTGTAATGAAGAAGGCGAGGAGAGCACGATCGCATCGAGGCTCTCCTTTTGTAGCATTTCGGAGTAGTCGGTGTAGCCGGTGGCGTTCGGGAACTGATCCTTGGCCGAAGCCAGTTCATCAGGCATCACACTGCATACGGCAGCGAGTTGGGTGTCTGGGAGACGCTCGGCGACGGTCTCAGCGTGGAAACGTCCGAGACGGCCTAGCCCGACGGCGCCAATCCTGAGAGGGGATGTCATGGTGAGAGTCTTCTCAGCTCTATGAAAGTTCGTCAACTGACGACCTGGCTTGATCTCAGGAACAAGGCTGTTCAGGATGAGGAATGCATCCGTTCTCTGTAGTGGTTTTGATCTCGATTCTGGCTGTCCACGTGGGTGTCGCGAAACCCAACATCATTTTTATCATGGCGGATGATATGGGCTATGCCGACGCGGGCTGTTACGGTGGTGAGCATATTCAGACGCCTAACATCGATGGCATGGCGAGCGAAGGGATGCGATTTACGCAGTGTTATGCTGGGGCTCCTGTGTGTGCGCCCGCTCGTTCTGTTTTGTTGACGGGATTGCACACGGGGCACACGCGAGTTCGCGGGAATTTTGGGAAAGGTGGAGTGACCGGGCTTGGTGGTGGTAAGGGCAGGGTGCCTTTGGAGTCAGAGGACGTGACTGTGGCAGAGGTTCTGAAGACTGCTGGCTATGTCACCGGGATCACGGGCAAGTGGGGGCTGGGAGAGCCTGGGACTAGCGGAACACCTAATAGGCAGGGCTTCGATGAGTGGTTTGGTTACCTCAACCAACGGAGAGCGCATTCCCACTACCCAGATTTCATGTGGTTGAACGAGGCGAAGTTTGATCTGCCGGGGAACGACGATGGGCGGAAGCAACAGTACACGCATGATCTGTTTACGGGCTTTGCCCTGAAGTTTATCAAGCGGCACAAAGCGAAACCCTTCTTTCTCTACGTTCCCTATGCCGTGCCTCATGCTAAGTTTGAAGTGCCCGATCTCGCTCCGTACCTGGACAAGGACTGGAATGAAGAGGAGAAGGCGTATGCTGCGATGATCACTCGCATGGATCGTGATCTAGGGAAGATGCTAGCGCTGCTAAAGAAGTGTGCTATCGATAAAAACACGGTGGTCTTCTTCTGCTCAGACAATGGTGCGGCCAATCGCTATGATCACCTGTTCAAGAGTTCCGGTTCGCTTCGAGGAAGGAAGCGTGACCTGAAGGAAGGCGGTATTCGGACGCCGATGGTGGTTCGCTGGCCAGGAGAGATTGTTGCTGGTAGCGTGAGTGATAGTCCGTGGACCTTTGCGGATTTCCTAGCGACGGCAGCGGATCTCGCAGAGATTGAAGTTTCTGGTCCTACGGACGGCGTGAGTGTGGTGCCTACGTTGAAAGGTCTCCCGCAGTCTGAGCTACGAGAACGCCTCCTTTACTGGGAGTTCTTTGAGAAAGGTTTTCAACAAGCGGCGAGGAGAGGGGAATGGAAAGTGATTCGATCGGAGCCGGGGGCGGCTCTCGAACTTTATCATTTGGGTAAAGACCCAGGTGAAGCGAGGAATGTTGCGGAGGAGCATCCGGACGTGATCCAGGCGTTTCGACGTGATCTTGTGGTGGCTCGTCGTCCATCCAAGGAATGGCCGAGTCCTCTGGACGAGTAATTTGCGTGACGAAATCGCGTGCCCGTGCAAGTGGTCGCTTCTCATGCTTATTGAAGAGCCAGAAACGAAGACCCCAATTACTCAGCTTTCCCGTGCCGAGCTTGAGGCTGTCTTTGCAGGGTGGGGCGAGCGCCCCTTCCGTGTGAAGCAGCTTCTGAAGTGGGTTTATGAGAAGCGGATAGGATCGTTTGAGGAGATGACCGACCTTGGCCCGTCGCTGCGCGAGGCCTTGGCTGCGAATTACTCGCTGAGTGAGATGGCCTTGGTCCGACGGCAGGGATCTGAGGACACGACACAGAAATTGCTCTTTCGGCTTTCTGATAGGCGTCTGATCGAGTGTGTGCTCATCCCCGCCTCGATTGCCTATGACGGAGAACGCTCAGATCGGCAGACGCTGTGCGTTTCGAGCCAGGTCGGCTGTGCCTATGACTGTAAGTTTTGCGCTAGTGGTCTTGCTGGGTTTACGAGAAATCTGACCAGCAGTGAGATCGTGGAGCAGGTCATGCAGACGGAAGCACTTTCTGGTAAGCGGGTGAATAACCTTGTCTTCATGGGGATGGGCGAGCCGCTGGCCAACCTGACGAATCTCCTTCGCGCGGTGGAGATTATCAACGAGCCCTGGGGAATTGGAATCGGTGCGCGCCACCTGACTGTTTCAACGAGTGGGCTTGCGCCGCAGATCATGAAGCTAGCGGATCAACCGTTGCAGCTTCGTCTGGCAGTGTCTATGCATGGGGCCACGGATGAAGTGCGCGATCGCATCATGCCCGTGAACAAGAAGTATCCGCTAGAGCGCCTTTTTGAAGCTCTGCAATATTACCGCGAGAAGAAGAAGCAGCGCATGACGTTTGAGTACATTCTAATTGAGGATGTGAACGACGCGTTAGAGCAAGCGCGCGTGTTAGCCGTGCGCGCGAAGCTGGTGAATGCGAAAGTCAATTTGATCCCCTACAACACAGTCGAAGGGCTGCCCTGGAAGCGCCCGTCAGAGCCTCATCAGGAGGCGTTTCTCGCAGTGCTCAAGAACGCAGGCTGCGTGGCGACGCTTCGCCGGGAGAAAGGGCACGATATCGAGGCCGCTTGTGGTCAGCTCCGATTGCAGGAAGAAGCCAAGTTTAGCGATCCTTTGCCACAATCGTCGTGACCACGGGACGGTGATCGCTCGCCGTGAACCAGACTGGATCAGAGACGATGAAGCTGCGGTCGCGATCAATCTCTTTGACGAGAGGTTTGTTGGCGAAGAGGAAATCGAAACGTGAATACTGGTCGGCGTAGTTCCAGCAGTAGGTCCATTTGTAGCCGAGATCATCAGCTGCCTGGATGTCTTTAAGATAGCCTGCGGTGCCATACTTGCCCTGGATGGCTTTGATCGGAATTTCGTTTCGGGTGTCGTTGAAATCGCCGAAGACGATGAGGTTCGTTTCTGGCGCGGCAGTCATGATCGCCTCGGTGTGCTTGCGCAAGAGGTGCGATTCATTGCGGCGCATCAGCGCTTCATTGGTTGTTTCAGTAGCGTCTTGAATCTCTCGCTTGGACTTCAGATGGACGCCGAGCACGCGCAATTGATAGTCGGGATTCACCTGGATGGTGGCATCGAAGATTCCACGGCGGAACAGGAAGCGTTGCTCGCCTAATAGGTATCCCAACTCGGTCTGGTGATCTGTCGAAACGATGGGAAACTTGCTGATGAGGGCGATGCGTCTAACCTCGTCATAGGCGCGAATGATTTCCGCGTGGGGAAGATCCAGTCCTTTGGCTTTGAGGCGCCTTTGCAAGTCTTGCACTTCTTCCATGGTGCCGATCTCCACAAGGCCAACGGCGTCGGGCTTGCCCTTCGCGATCATCGTGACGATTCCCTCGACCTCGCGCTCAGGTTTGGGAGCATTCTCCACGGAGTCGCCGTCAATGCGGCGCTTCATCTTGAGGTAGTTCTTGAGATTGTATCCCATGAACACCAGCTCATCAGCACTGGTGACTGCTGCCGTCGAGTCTTCTTGAGAGAAGGAAGTGGGGAGGCCGCTTTCGAGAAATGGAAGGGCAAGTGCGAGGAAGAGGCTAGCTCTTCTTGCTGTCATCGAGATCGATGTCCTCCTGGGCACGATTGATCTCATCTTCGAACTCTGTGCGAGCTTTCTTAAATTCACCCATGCTCTTGCCGAGACCCTTCGCGAGTTCAGGCAGCTTCTTCGCTCCAAAGAGAAGGAGAACGAGAACAAAGATGACAGCTGCCTCAGGGCCGCCCAAGCCGGGGATGATACCAAGAATTGTAATCATACTTCGACGTTAAGCGGTTTTAGAGGCCAAGCAAAAGGATCTTTCAAGCGTCCTTCTTGGCTTCATCTTCGCCTTTGATGACCTCGTCTTCGAAGTCTTCGCGGGCTTTCTTAAACTCGCCGAGGCTCTTGCCCATGCCTCGTGCAAGCTGAGGTAGCTTCTTGGCTCCAAAGAGAAGAAGAAGTACTCCCATAATGAGGAAGACTTCAGGGGGGCCGAGAAACGCTAGGGTGAAGATCATTTTCTATTATAAGGGATCTCACTGAGCGGTGCAATGGAAACTCGCGCCATTGAGAATCGCGTCGTAGAGAGGCCATTCATGGCTTCTAAACTCCCCATTGAGGACCTGCGTGTGGCTTTGCAAACGGCTGCCGCCCCGCCTGGCGGGTCCATTGTTGTCCAGGCACCGACAGGCTCCGGAAAGTCGACGCAGGTGCCCCAAATGCTTTTAGAATGCGAATTCGAAGGAGACATTGTGGTGCTGCAACCTCGTCGCATTGCCGCGCGCATGCTCGCCACTCGCGTCGCCTTCGAGCGCGGAAGTAACGTGGGAGAAGAGATTGGCTACCAGGTCCGGTTCGAACGGGTCATTGGACCGAAGACCCGTGTCCGGTTCCTCACGGAGGGGGTGCTGCTTCGGCAGATGTTGAGCGATCCTGATCTGAAGAGCGTCGACGCGGTCGTCTTCGATGAATTTCACGAACGTCATCTCGATGCAGATATTGGCTTGGCGCGTTGTCGGCAGCTTCAGCAGACTTCGCGGCCGGACCTTCGGCTCATCGTCATGTCGGCTACCTTGGAGACAGAAGGGCTGATGACCTTTCTGGAACCCTGTGAACGTCTGGAGTCCAAAGGTCGTACGTTTCCCGTGGATATCCAATATCGTCCGCAGGGTGGCCGGGACATGCCGCTATGGGAGAAGATGACTCGGGCGGCGCGCGGGGTGGCTTCGGACGAGGGTATCCAAGGACATTTCCTGATGTTCCTGCCGGGTGGCTTTGAGATTCGGAAGACCGTCGATAGCCTTCAGCGTGAGAAATGGGCTAAGGGCATGGACATCATGCCGCTCTATGGTGATCTCCCGCCGCAGCAGCAGGACGCTGCCGTGAATCCGACCGCACGTCCGAAGATCATCGTCGCTACGAATGTGGCAGAGACGTCATTGACCATCGATGGTGTGCGTGTGGTCATTGATAGTGGGCTGGCCCGTCTGGCAAGGTTTGATCCTATCCGAGGCATTAATACGCTAACGATTGAACCCATTTCCCAGGCTTCCTCGGATCAACGGGCCGGGCGTGCAGGCCGAACAGGTCCTGGTATCTGTGTGAGGCTTTGGAATGAGGCTCACCATCGAGCGCGTCCCCCTCAGGAAGCTCCGGAGATTCATCGGCTCGATCTTGCAGAAACTTTGCTTCATTTGAAGAAGATGGGGATCACGGATCTTGAGGCGTTCCCATGGTTTGAGCCACCAAGCCCGATGGCGCTGGCGAATGGCTTGCGTTTGTTAGAACGTCTTGGGGCGCTGAATAAAGAGACGGGTGAAATCACTGATATCGGTCGTCGCATGGCCGACTTTCCCGTGAGTCCACGTTATGGTCGCTTGCTCGTGGAAGCGGAGCAGCGCGATGATGCGCATGCTTGGATACCCGCCTGTTTGCTAGTTTCCCTAGCGCAATCGCGCCCGATGTTTCCAAAGGGCAAGGCCGGGGAAGCTGCGCGGCAGCGTTTCATCGAGCGCGGGGATGAGTCTGATTTGCTCCCTCTCATTCGTGGTTATCAAGCCGCTGCTGCAGCGGGTTTTCGTGTGGATCGTTGTCGAGAGTTGGGTGTCCACGCTGGTGCTGCGCGTGAAGTGGAGCGCCTCCTGCGCATGCTTGTGCGGCGTGGCGGGTATCAGGATATTCCTGAGCAGAATTTGCACTGTCCGATGGCCGACCTGCTCTTGCCAGCATTCCCGGACCAGATCGCGGTGCGTAACGGAGTGGGGAGCAAGGTCTTTGATGTGGCGGGCGGTCGGCGTGGAAAGCTGGGAAATGATAGCGTGATTGCTAGTCAGACGAGGCTGGTGGTGGCAGGTGAACTCATCGAGATCGAAGGCAAGGACTTGCAAGTGCTCCTAGGCATGGCGACTGCGGTGACTGAGGACGATTTGCTGCGTCACTTTCCTGACGAGCTGCATGAGGAAGCCGGAGCGCGTTATGACACGAGTAATCGGCGCGTGGTGGCAGAATCGCGGCGGTGCTTTCGTGATTTGGTCTTGGAATCACGACAGATGGGCGAGCCGCCTGAGGATGAGTCAGCTCAGCTGCTCGCACAGCAGGTGGTCGAGGGAAATCTCAAGCTGAAGCAGTGGAATCACGCCGTGGAGAGTTGGCTGGCTCGCGTGGCGGTTGTTGGCCAAGCGATGCCGGAGCTGGAGATTCCTGAGTTTAGCGATGAAGATCGCTTGCTCGTCCTGACAGAGATCTGTCGCGGGGGCTTTACTTACAAACAGATTAAAGATCGGCATGTGCTGCCGGTGCTCAAACAGTGGCTTTCCGAACCGTTGCAGGCCGCTGTGAAAAGTTATGCCCCGGAGCAAGTGACTCTAACGAATGGCGTGAACGCGAAGATCGACTACGTGAAGGATCCTGAGCCGACGATTGCGGTCATTCTCCAGCGTCTCTACGATGTGGTGGAAACGCCTACTATCTGTGACCGACGCGTCACACTTAAAGTTCAGATCTTGGCGCCTAACCAAAGGCCTGCTCAGGTCACACGAGATCTGAAGGGGTTCTGGGAGAATAGTTACGCCGGTGTGCGCTCAGAGTTGAAGGGCCGCTATCCCAAGCACGAGTGGCGTTAGCCTCGTGTCATGGAAAGAGAAAAGCGTGAGGCCCGAAGACCTCACGCTTTCTCAAACAACTCGTTTATGAAGTGCCGTTATTTCTGGACGGCACGGTAGAAGCCGACGGCAAGTGCTTGGCGCGCGGCGTCGGAGTCTTCGTAGTTCACCTCTCCAGAGAGGTCAGTCGCGACGACCAGCCAGTTGGTGAGGTCTTCTGAATACTCAATGTCGTAGGTCTTGCCAGCGAGGCCTGTGAAGGACAAGCCGGTGCTACTAGGACCAGCGATTACCGTGCCGATGACGGCCAATTCGGCATCGCCGCCTCCGCCGTTGTTGCCACCGCCGCCGCCACCGGAGGTGCCGGGAGTGACGAATACGGCATCAATGTTATTAAAGTTATTCAACGCGATGCGGATCTGGTAGGTGCCTGTGGTGAGGTCGACTGACCCTTCGCCAGACATCCAGACTTCGGAAGGCTGTGGCTCTGCCGAAGTGTCTACTGAGACGAGGGACGAGATGAGCGTCGTTCCTACGGCGTCATAGATGCCAATGGTCGAGGGCTCTCCCGTGTGTCCAGCACGATTGCCAAATGAGGCACCGAACGTTACTCCAGTATCGGAAGAAACGGTGAACTCCTGAAAGATCTCGAAGATGCCGTTGAGATCTAAGATTTGAGAGCCCTCCGCAGCATTGTCCACACCGTTGTCGTAAGGCGTGCCGTCGTTGCGAATGACATTCCATGTGGCGTCGTCTCCGGTTTGGCTCCAGCCCGTGGGGATCACACCAAGGTTGTTGGTGTTGATGTTATCCACGATGGGATCTTCAAAGCCTCCGTTAACGAGAATGTTGGGTCCACCGCCGGTGGCGTAGCGCCCACCTGATGCCATGTAGAAGATTTCTCCAACTTCGAGAGCTTCGTTGAAGATCGCGAAATCATCTAGCCAACCCACCATGCTCTCACCGCCGTCCGTGCCGCTACCGATCCACAACTCCGTGAAGTCCGTAGGAAGCGGGGCATCGTTCTCTCCTTCGACGTACTCTACGCCGTCGACAAAGACCTTCTTAGTCGCGCCGTCTTTGGTGAAGACGATGTGATGCCATTCCAGGTAATCGACGTCTACTCCCACGCTGGTGCGCTGGGTAGCATCACAGCAGCCTGCCGTGTCGTAGTAGAAGTTTCGGTCGCTCCAAGGCGAGTGGACAGAAATGCCGCGCTCCCCACCCGTGGAGATGGGCGAACGTCCTTTGAAGGTCGTCTGGGCGACAACTGTGCGGAGTTTCTGCCAGTAGGCGATGGTGAGCTTGTCTTCCGCCGCGATCGCATTGAAGAAATCCACGGAAGAAATTAGCATGGCTTGGCCGCCTTGGCTTTCGCCAAGATCGAGTGCGGAACCCGTGATGCCAGCGTCGGAGTCACTGAGCACTGCGCCACCGAGAAGTTCACCTTCGAACCCGCCGACGTCACTGGTCGTGCCGCTGTTGAAGGTCCAGAAGGCAACGAGGCTCTCTGGAGCATCTGGCAGGGCACCAGGGCTGGCAGCATCAAGGGGATCCGTTCCCTGGGCGACTTCGTAGCCATCAGGAAATTCGTCGCTGTCGGAATCGCGGCTGGTAGGGTTGGTACCGCGAGTCTTCTCATCTCCGTCCGTGAGGCCATCGCCATCCGTATCGGTAACGTTTGGATCGGTGTTGTCGGCCACCTCGGTGCCATCGTTCACACTGTCGCCGTCGGTGTCAGCCACGGTCGGGTTGGTCCGATTGGTCTGTTCACCCAAGTTGTTGAGCCCGTCGGCATCGCCATCATCTTCAGCTCCTTGGCTGAGATCGCCAAAGAAGCCATTCTCAAAGAAATCGCTGAGGCCATCGCCGTCGGAATCTGCGCTTGGAGTTCCGAAGCCTGGCAGGAGCACGAAATTGCCAGCGTCGAAGGATTCCACTGCGCCGAGTTGTGTGTTTACGAATAGCTCAACTTGAGCACCACCACCGCGCTCGAAGAAGAACATCTCGATCTCGTGCTCGCCTTCGGTGAGGTCGATCGATCCAAAGGTGTCTTGAGAGCCGTGTGTGCCAGGATCTTCGGCTACTAACGTTCCGTCAATGAAGAGTTGGTTGCCGTCGTCTGAGTTCATTCCGAACGTGCGAACGCCGGCCTCGGTGACATTGATCTTCCCGGTCACGTGGATTCCGAAGTCTTCGCGTGCGCCAAAGTCATCCCACAACGCGAAGGGAGCCTCGTCGTTGGTGAAATTCCCTTGCGCGTTGTCGCGGAAGTTGACGTAGGTGAAGTTGCCGGCCACTTCCTCGGAGATCAGTGATTGATCTTCTAGGGCATCTTTGAAGGTGTCCATGCTATCAAAAACAACGCCGTCGCCGGCCTTGATGGTCCGGACGAGAAACTCGCCTAACTTGCTTTCAGGATCTAACGGGTCGGCACCGAAGATGCTTTCTGCGCCGTCTGGGCTGCCGTCCCCATCGGTGTCAGCTAATAGAGGATCTGTCTTGGAATCGTTGACCTCTTGGCCATCGTTGAGGCCGTCTCCGTCGGTGTCCGCCACGAGAGGATTCGTGTTGTGTATGGAGGCTTCGTCGTCGTCTGTGAGTCCGTCTAGATCAGTGTCCACAGCACCTACTGGCACGAGTGGTTGTCCAGGATTCGCAATCAGAAAGGCGAGTTGTGACTCGTCAAGGATTAGATCGTAGACTTGGACGTCATCGATGGTGCCATCGAACGGCAGCGCGCCTTCTCCAAACGCACCAATATAGAACGGTCCGGCATCGTCGAAGGCGTCGACATCACCCGAGGCAATTTCCGTTCCGTCCACGTAGATGGTGCCTTTCTGTGCTGCTGCATCGTAGGACATGGCGACGTGGTAGGTCGTTCCAGGTTGGAGGCCGAGTCCGTCTGTGAGGAAGAGCCCATCGGCAACTCCATCAGCTTCACCGAACCACACGAGCTCACCGTTGCCTTCGAGCAGGCCGAAGACGGGACTTCCTTCGCCCTTTGCGAAGACCGTGCGGAAATCTGAAGCCCCGATATCTCCGAGGGATGCAGGGCTCACTAAGAGAGAGACCGTGAAGTTTGTGACTGCTGGAAGCGTGGCGATGGTCGCATTGCCACCGCCATTGAACGTCGCGGCAGTTACGGTGCCTTCTTTGAGGCCAGCAGCTCCGAGAGTGATTGTGCCCGTATTTGGATTAAACAAGCCATTACGGCCCAAGCCGGTGGCATCTGCCACTGGATCGTCGGTAGACGTCTCATCTAAGCGGTAGTGTGCGATCGGACCTACGGGATTTAGAACCGCGACGCTCGCAGTGATGGTGATGTCTTGGTCGTCGGCGTCTTCATCGTTCGACTTGACGTTCATCGTGACGCTGAACGCTCCGAAGTTGCCTTTGTTATCAAAACTCAGCACGATGTCGTCCGAAGCCCCGGGCTCAATAGAGGACGGAAAGGACACAAGTGTGAAGTTGTCCGTGTCACCACCTATGATCTCCAATGAACTGATTGCTAGAGTGACTGGTCCGCGCTCATCATCTGGCTTCACCGTGTTCTTCAACGTGAAGCGAATCTCTTGATCTGTGGTTAACGCGGGGAGCGTTCCTGCACTTAGATTCTGGTCGTTGCTTAGGTTGATGCCAGGATTCGAGTTGTCGAGAAGTGTCAGGATGGAGTTTGCAGGATCGGCTAACGTGAGCACTTGCTCTTCACTGAGAGCGCCTGCGAAGACCGCAAAGTCATCGAGGCGACCACCGTGATTATTGGAACCATCTTGAGCACTGCCGATGAAGAGATCTTCGAACGCTTCGTTGAGTTCGCCGGTGTTCTCATTCTCAATGAGCAACTCGCCGTTGGCGTAGATACGCTTCATTGACTTGTCCTTGATGATCGAGAAGTGAACCCACTCCTCGAAAGGAACGTCGGGCGCAGCGACCTGGGTTCGTTGCGTGCCTGCGTCACAACAGCCGCCGGTCGAATCAAAGTAGACGGTCCCGTTCCCCCAAGGCGTGTGGGCTTGGGCGGCCCGATCCATGCCCTCAGCGCGGGCCCAGAAAGAAGATGAGTTGCGAGGGGCAACATCCCACTTCTGCCAGTAAACGAATGAGACCTGATCTCTCGCGCCGGCTATGTTGAGAAAGCCAGCTTTGGTCTCTTCCGTTCCTATGACGGCGACAGTTCCGCCATCTTGATCGAAATCCATTGAAAAGCCGCCATTGCGCCCTTCCGCGTAAACGGCTCCGGTGACTTCTCCTACGATGCCATTGATAGCATCCACGGCGACGTCAGGCGTGCCCGAATCTTCGAAGTCCCACCAGGCGAGGATTTCGACGTCACCGGGATCCTGAGCATGCGCAACAGGCAGAGCCAGTCCTATCGCGGCTGCTCCTAACAGTGTTTTTAGTTTTAGAGTGTGTTTCATGGATTGAATTGTACAACTCATCTGATTTTATGTGGCCGGGCAAGCTCTAGTTCACGTGAATTGATTAAAGTCTGGGGGTGAGGCTTTGGTGGGAAAACCAACATCATGACTCCTCTCTTCCATGGGGTGCGGGCCATTGAGTTTGTATGCTGCCCAGCGTTCTTCGCTAGAGCATGGCCTGATGAGAAGTCGAAGCTTGTCTTTCGGTTCCGAAATCAGCAAAGTTCGCGGGTTACCCAAATCCAATCCAACTCACTATGAAAGCACAGCAGGTTATCTTCCACGGGGAAGTCCAAGGCGAGGGCTTCCGCTACGCAATTGCCCATGAAGCCATGAGCTACGATATCAAAGGGGAAGTGCAGAATCTTCCAGATGGCTCCATCGAGGCGAACATTGTCGGCTCGGATGAGGAAATCGAGTCGTTCCTCCAGTCGATCCGAACGGGCCGTTTCGGCGATGATATCACCGAGATCACGATGAAGGAGGTCGAACTGGCTCCCTTGCGCCGGATGTCAGGGTTTCAGTGTCGCTAAACCTTCCCTCCTAAAACGAGAACATCCGCTCCCGGGTCGCGAACGACCCAAGAGCGGGGCTTCTCTCCAGCACCCAACCTGGAAATCTGTTTCTCTTACCTATGCGGGGGATGGTGCGGGTCCCTCATCGGTGTCTTTCTGCGCGTCGCGAGCGGCTTCGCGCCCTGCCGCGGTGCCATCTTGGACGCCTTCTTCTGCTTGTTTGAAAATCGAGTCTTTGGCCACGGCTGATCCGAAAGCGAGGCTGTAGGCCAAGCCGTAGGTGGCGTCGTAGATTCCTTTCTCGATGACCTCACGAAACTTATTCGCGGAGTCGCCAGCCGCATTTGTTCCCGCATCTCCGCCTTCTTTGAAAGCATCGCTGATGAGGTCGGCCCATTGGTTCCATTCAGGTTTGGTGGATTTGGTGTCCTTAGGATCTTGGCTTTTTTCGTTCATGAGTTGGTCTCCTTGTGGTTCGTTGTGACATTCGAACGATGGAAAGATTCAATTAAAG
>CALLLI010000368.1 GCA_938082635.1 uncultured Verrucomicrobiales bacterium | reverse complement strand
AGCAACTGGCTTGGCGAATCTGCATCCACCGATCATTGGGAAATTTGCCCCAATGCCCATCTCTACCGCGTTGGCCCTCCCGCAATCGAACGAGCTTTCTCACAGATCCCGTTCACACGGGGCAATCAGCTACGGAACACTCTGGGGATATCTGAAGGACTCCAAGGAGCGCTTTGCCGAGTATGAGAAACTGCTCGACTACTATCACGCCAGCGAGCATTTATCGCAGGCGGCTGAGGCGTTGTTCGGCAAGAAGAGCGACGAAGGCACCCGATGGTATCTTCGATGGTGCGCCAAGCTTAAAATCGAAGAATGGGCCGTAGATGGATTGATACGCAGCTTACGATATCATCAACAGAATCGAAAGCTGCGAGCAGCATCCGCCAAAGGATACAAACACCAGTTAGGATTTTTCGTGCGTAATCGCCAATGGATAAACTACGCAAGCTTTGTGAACCGAAATCTGCCAATTGGAAGCAGACCAACGGAAGCCGCCTGCAAGACCATCGTTAAAGAACGCATGTGCCGAAGTGGGATGCGTTGGACACGCAGCGTGAGGGCAAGCCCTCTCCTCACGCTGCGGGCCATCCACAAGTCAAAACAATGGGACCAGACTTGGAATGAATATCGCCGTCAGCTCTGGAACAAGGCATCATGAGCCTTCGAAACTCAGACTTTCACCCTAATCAATCAGCTCAATCGGAGCTGGCAGATCCAGCCTATTCACCCTAATCAATCAGCTCAATCGGAGCTGGCAGATCCAGCCTAACATGCCCCTTCACGTTGAGCACGGGCTTCTCCTTCACCACGCTCGCCTTCGTCACGAGCGTTTCATCTTCATCTTCATCTTCATTTTCATCTTCATCTTCATCTTCCTCTTCATCTTCATTTTCATCTTCATCGTCATCTTCATCTTCATTTTTCTCTTCCTTCGGCACCATGGATCGAGTAGCCGGCTTTAGAGAATCATAAGGGTCCAGCCCAATGACTGTAGACTCACGTAAGAGCACGGGTTTAGCAACGCCGCTATTGCCATAAATAGCCCTGGCTCCGCTTTGCATGATGCTGTCTGTCTCACGCCTCAAGGCTTCCTCTGCTGAATTCGGAGAGTGCGTGGTGCAAATTCCGCCGAGGTCAAACTCTGTCGGGATGAATTCCATACTCGCAGTGCGCTCAAAGACCGGTCCAGGCAGACGCTGATAACAAGCATCCGTTGCGAGTTGTCCAGAAACCGTACAGATCTCGACCACCTTGCCTTCCTCAGGAGGATCAATCGGTTCCGGCTTGAAAGTCCGAGTCGAGGCATTCATGAAATCAACCCATATCGGAAGCGCAATCTCATTGGCGAAGGCCCCCTCATAGATCGTCTGTTTGTTCTTGAACCCTGTCCAGACTCCGCAGGTGACAGCACTATCATAACCCATAAACCATGTATCCGTAAAATTATACGCGGTGCCAGTCTTACCACCAATGCCAGGAAAATTCTGCATTCCAAGTTCGGTCGCATTGGCTGCTGTGCCATTTGCGAGCACTTCCTGCAAACAACTGTGCGACTGATAGGCAGCGTATTCATCCAACACATCAACAAGGTCTGCTTCTGGTGCCTCGGAGGTGTAAAGAGCCGTGCCGTCTGCCGCTTGGATCTCGCGAATGATGTAGAGTTCCTCGGGACGCAGACCGCCATTCGGAAAGATCGTGTAAGCTTTGCACATCTCAGCGAGGGTCACCGTGCTACTGCCGAGGAACGACGCACTGTAAGGACGCATCGGGCTGGTGAATCCAATCTCCTTGACGAATTCGAGGAATTTCTCCAATCCCACACGCAATCCAAGACGCACGGTGGCCGCATTCTTTGACATGACGAGCGCCTTCCGCGCTGTGATGTCACCGAGATATTCGAAGTCCGACCGCTCAACCGCCCATTCACCTAACAATCCATCCGCACCACCAATCTGGACGAACTTGTTATCAATGACTTTGTCCGTGACAATGGTGCCAGGAAACATGGAGCTCTGGAACGCGAGAGCAAACACAAAGGGCTTGAACGCTGAGCCTGCAGGGAAACGCGCCTGAGTGGCCAAGTTATACTGCACGTGTTGGAAATTTCGACTACCCACGAGCGCGATAATGCCACCATCTTCATTATCGACCGCCATCATCGCACCTTGCAAATACTTGGGCTCCGGAACCTTCCAGTCCTTGGCACGCGCATCCTTAATGACTTCAAGGTATTTTTGATAGGTCTGGTGTTCGTATCCAGGCCGCGACTCGACTTTCTCGAGGTGCTCACGCAAGCCACGTTCGCCGCGCTGCTGCAGGGTGAGATCCAATGTGGTAAACACGCGGAAGCCCCCTTTGGCAGCTTCCTCTTCGCCTAGCTTCTCTGTAATCTGCTCACGAATGTAGTGAAAGGCGTGCGTCGAACGCGACATGCTAGTTAGCGTCGCCGTCACGATAGGCCGCTTCTTTAATTTCTCCGCATCAGGTGCCGTGAGAAAGCCCTCGACCGCCATGCGTTTAATTACGTTGTCGCGAGCGCCCTTGGCTCGTTCGCGATTCTTGAGAGGCGAGTAGATGTTAGGCGCCTTGATGAGGCCACATATCATGGCCGCTTCCTCAATCGAGACCTCACTGACATGCTTGCCAAAGTAACCTTTAGCAGCCGCATTGACCCCATGGAATCCATGACCAAAGAAGATCCGATTCAAGTAATGTTCTAGGATCTGCTCTTTCGTGAATTCTTTCTCGATGCGATGAGCAAGAAAGGCCTCCGTGATCTTCCGCCCATAGCTTCGATCAAGCATCCCAAAACTCTGACGGCCAAGCTGCTGCGTGATGGTACTTGCCCCCTGGGTTTGCCTCCTCGCTTTGAAATTCAGAAAGACAGCTCGAACCACCCCGATCCAATCTACTCCGTGGTGCTCGAAGAATCGAGAATCCTCAACTGCGATCAGCGCGCGAATGAGCTCTTTGGGAACCTGATCAATGGTCACCGGCAAGCGACTCTGCACCCGGAAATCTTCGCCCATGCGCTCGCCATGCCGATCATAGAGAATACTCGCAGCCTCAAGACGCCCCACCTCAGAGAGGTCGAGCTCCTGCGCCCTCTTGTAAAAGGGCCGCAGAATAAGCGTGAGGAGGATACCTCCAATCACGAGCGCGAAGATCGAGAATTTCGCCAAACGGGCGAGCCAAAGCCAACACCAGGCGACCTTCTGCTGTTTGCGGGAGAATTTCGAGGAACCAGTCTTGCCGAAGCGGTAGGCCATGAGAGTCTTTTAAGGGAGGATAGGGAGTTATCCTCCGAAGGGAAATCTAGCAGTTTTAAAAACAGAATTCAAGACGAAGACCAGGCAGCAATGAGTCAGACGAGGCAGCTTTCCCTGTTGGAAAGGGAAATTCGAGAGAGCATTCGCGCGAGAAAGCTCACTTTCAAGGAATACATGGCTCTGGCCCTGTACCATCCTCAATGGGGATACTATACTGCTCAGAATGCCCCGGGGAGAAACGCAGATTTCTTCACAAGCGTCAGTGTTGGAAGCTGTTTCGGAGAATTGCTGGCGCACTACATTCATCAGGCGTGGAAAGAAGCGGGCACTCCAGCGATATTCACCGTCCTAGAGCAAGGAGGCCATATCGGCGTGCTCGCCGCAGATGTGATCGCCTCTATATATGCTAATTTTCCAGCATTTAGCAAATCGTTTCGGCTTCTAGCCGTCGAAAGATCGGCGCAGGCCATGACTGATCCCCGTTTGGCTGAGTATTCCTGCTGGTCGCGGGTCCCCGATCTGAAAGACATTTCTGAAGAATCGGTCGACCTCTTCTTCGCCAATGAGCTGATCGATGCCCTCCCCGTTCACCGTGTGATCTGGCGCGGTCGGGATCTCGGCTGGGCGGAGCATCACGTTTCACTGAAAGAAGACGCCCTTGCTTATGATGAAGGACCTCTCTCATCACCCACCCTTGCCGATTATCTTGCCGGGGTCGACGTCACCGATTACCAGCCAGGCTACATCACCGAGGTCAATCTTGAGATCACGCCGTGGCTAACCGCGCTGACGCCATCGCTGAAACTAAACGCAATGCTGTTAGTCATCGACTACGGTATGCCAAGTTCTTCCTACTACCTTCCAAGTCGCAGAGAAGGCACCTTGCAAGGCTATCAAAACCATCAACGATCCACCGACCTGCTAGCCAATCCAGGAGAACAGGACCTCACTGCACACGTCAATTTCACTCAGCTGCAAATCGACGCTGAATCTGCAGGCCTGCAAATGAACCGGCTGGAAGAACAAAGTCGCTTCCTCACACGTTTAGCCAAAGAACCGCTCATGGCGATGGAACAACACTTGCAAGGCACTGCTCCTGACAAAGAGGCCATGTCCTGGATTCGTCAGTTCCAACAACTCACAACCATGGGCCCCAATTTCAAAGTCATGGAACTACTTCGTCGTGTAGGCAGTGCCTAACAAATCATTCAGCGCACGATTAGCCACACGCGTGATGTACTTATTCGGTTGATTCGAGAGACAACGTTGTAGCAGCGGAATGTAAGGGTAAGCCAAATCTCCAATTTCATCAAAGACAATGGCAGCTTGCAACCGCGCCCATTGAGCTCCGCCTTCAAGGACTTCAGCCAGCACAGGCAGTGCCTCTTCCGGCTCGCCCGCATGACAAAGCGCTCGAGCGGCGGCCACACGCACCGCCTCAGTCTTATCCTCCAGACAATTCGTGAGTTTATCAAGAATGCTAGGGTCCTGCACACGTCCATTACCCAACCCCGTAGCCGCCCAGTAACGCACGCCAGCATCCTCATCCGAAAGCGCCTTGGCCAGCGCCCCTGAGTCCGTGAAGTTGGCCGTGTCTCGCATGCGTTGCATGAGAGTTAGTCCACCGGAGCCATTGAAAATGGCGTGACGACTCTCCAATGCTTGTTCGCGACGCTCAATCTCCGCCTCTGGTAAAAGCCCCATGTCACGCGTTTCAGCCACCCATTTTAAATGTACCTCTCGCATCCGCGCCAAGGTCTCCTTCATCTCAGAAGCCTCCACCAGATTATTGACCTCATGCGGATCCTTCTCCAGATCATACAATTCCTCTGTGGGCTTTCGCTCAGCCATGAACAGTGCCGCTGCCTCCGGCAAAGCCCCCTCTTGCGCCACTCGACGCAGTTCCTTCATCGTTGCGCCCTTCTCGGGTGTATTCATATACTGGTAATATGCTTTGTTAGGCTCATAGTTCCGGATGTAGCGATACCGTTTATCACGCACAGCCCGGATAATATCATAACGTTCATCCATCCGATCTCGCGCTCCATACACATATTGCCGCTGATCCGTGAGATCCGTTCCCAAAAACGCACGTCCTTGGAAATGCTTGGGCACATCCAATCCCACCAAACTTAGCACCGTCGGAGCGAAATCAATCGAGCTGACCAACTGCGTATCGATCGTGTTTGGCTTGGTCGAACCTGGCACTCTTACCATGAGAGGCACCCGTGTACCAGAGTCATACAACCAGCGCTTTGCCCTCGGAAGCCCCACGCCATGATCTGACCAATAGAAGATGATCGTATTCTCGTAGAGCCCGTCGTCTTTCAACTGCTGAATCAGATCCCCCGCCCACGCATCCATTGCCGTGATCAGTTCATAGTTCCGTTTCCAATCTTCCCGCACCACCGGCGTGTCCGGATAATAGGGAGGGAGCACCAGCTTGCTTGGGTCCTGACGTTGCGACGCTTTGAGATTTTTCGTCACGTCCTGATACTTCGCGTCCCCGACAATCCCGCTCTCGTGGCACCCCCCGAAATTGAAAACAGAGAAGAACGGCTTGTCACGATCCGGATTGTCTCTCCAGTGCGCACGCTTGCTAGACACGTCCCACACGTCTTTGGAAGTGTTAAACTGATAGTCTTCCTTAGCATTGTTCGAGCAAAAATAGCCTACCTCCCGAAGGTAGGCCGGAAAGGGACGAACGTGAGCAGGCAACGTTGCCCGACAACGCATGTGATGCGTGCCCAGCGTCGTCTGATACATCCCTGTGATAATTCCTGAACGACACGGCGCGCAGACACCAGCTGTGGTGAACGTATTGGGATACCGAACCGCCTCCTTAGCAAAGGCATCCAGATTCGGGGTGATCGCGTGCTGATCCCCGAAGCATCCCAAATGAGGGCTGATATCTTCACAAGACAACCACAGAACGTTCGGACGCTCAGCTGCCCAACAGCGAAGCACAGGAAAGACGACCAACGAAAGAATCAGAAGTAACCGCATGCCGAATACTAAGCCCCTCCGATTCCACAGCTCAATGCAAATTCGAATCGACTCGGCACCCGCTGAAAAGCTAAGACTAACCACTTTAAAATGCATCGTTCACTTCTAGCCATCGCCCTCACACTCTTGAGCCTCGCCGCAGCAGTCTTCGCGGATGTCGTCGCCGACACCAAGTTCTCTCAGGATCGGGGCTACTATAAGGAACCCATCACAGTCGAATTGACGACGGCCACCGAAGGCGCCGCCATCTACTTCACCACCAATGGCGAAGAGCCCAACCTTGGAGGCCTCTTCAGACAACCTAACGGAACGCTATACACAGAGCCCATTACCATCGAAAGGACGATCATCCTCCGAGCCAAAGCCTTCAAGACTGGTTGCGAACCGTCCAACACGGACACGCAATCCTATCTCTTCCTAGCAGATATCCTCACACAGCCAGAGCAACCCGAAGGAGCTCCTGAACGTTGGGGCAATCGAACGCCAGACTATGAAATGGATCCTCGTGTCGTCGACGATCCTGCCTATCAAGAAGCCATCATCGAAGGCTTCCGCAGCATTCGCACGCTCTCCTTGGTCGCCGAGCCAGACGACTTCTTCAGCACCCAGACCGGAATCTACGCCAATCCCCAGAACGACGGACGCGAATGGGAGCGCAAGGTCTCCTTCGAGTTCATTCATCCAGGCGGCAGCCCAGGTGCCCAAACGGACGGCGGCATTCGGATTCATGGGAATGGTTCTCGCAACGCAAACGGCCAACCTAAACATGGCTTCCGTATCGAGTTCCGAAGTGACTATGGTGACGCCAACCTGAACTATCAGTTGTTTCCAAACTCACCTATCGCGCGCTTTGATAGTTTCATCCTGCGCGGGCAGAACGCGCACGGCTGGACACGCTCCTCACAGATTGCCAATGGTGCAGGCACGGAACGCGAACAATCTCAGTACATTCGTGATTCCTACGCCAGAGATCTCATGAAAGCCATGGGTCACACCTCGGGAGAATCCACCTATGTGCATTTGTTTATCAATGGGCTCTACTGGGGCCTCTACAATCCAGTGGAATACCCGCGAACCGTCTTCGGAGTGTCTCACTTCGGCGGGGTCGAAGAAGATTTCGATGTCATCAACCGTCGCACAACCACGACGAAGATCATCGACGGCACTTTTGATGCCTGGAACGCGATGCAGGACCTTGCCAACTCAGGCCTGGAGACGCCCGAGAAGTATGCCGCCATGCAAGACCACATCGATGTCGACAACCTCATCGACTACATGCTCATGCACCAATACATGGGAAGCCGAGATGGTCCTGAAGTCTTCAACTCAAACAACATGCGTGCGATCCGTAAGACTCGTGGCGAGCAGACCACGACCTGGATCGGGATGCCCTGGGACATGGAAGCGAGCATGTTCGAAATCAACGTGACACGAAATATCAACGTGGATGATCCTAGCACTCTCGTGCGCGTCTACAACAAGCTGCGTGAGAACCCAGAATTCCTCCTCCGCTATGCCGATCACATCCACCGTCATTTCTTCAATGGCGGCGTCATGACACCAGCTCGCGCGGCCGCCCTTTGGGAAAACCGCGCCAAAGAAATTGAGACCGCCATCATCGGCGAATCCGCTAGATGGGGAGACTTTCGCCGTCCCGCTCGCCCCTTCACCCGCGACGTCGAGTGGACCGCAGAGCGAACGCGACTCTTAGAAACGTATTTCCCCACACGCACCAAATTTCTTCTCAGAGAACTCACCGCCAATGGCCTGTATCCAGAAACAGTCGCACCCGTCTTTAGCCAACACGGCGGCACAGTCTCGGCAACCTTCACACTGGCGATGAAGGCTGGCACCATCTTCAATCCCCAAGTCGGCACCTTCTACTACACGATCGACGGCACAGATCCACGCCTCGAAGGTGGGGAGGTTGCTCAATCGGCCATCGACTATGTAGACGGTGTCACCGTTCCTAACAGCACCCTAATCCGCGCACGCACCTTTGATAGCGAGAAGTGGAGCGCTCTAAACGAAGCCTTCTTCTATGTCGAAAGCGTACCGGCAACGTCAGCGAATCTCGTCATCAGCGAGATCATGTACCATCCCGCCGATGAACCCGAGGCCGAGTACATCGAACTCCACAACCCAAGCAGCCAAACAATCCACCTTCACGGCATCACGTTCCATCGCGAAGGTAAGCACGGCATCGACTTCGACTTTGCCAACAGCACCATTACTCCAGGTGGCGTCGTTCTCATCGCCCGCAATCGCATCATCTTCGAAGCTACCTACGGCACCGACCTCCCACTCCTGGGTGAGTGGTCAGGCGGCGCTCTCAACAACGCTGGAGAATGGCTTCACCTCAAGAAAGGTCACGAAACCCTCTCATTCTTCCGCTACAATGACAAAGCCCCCTGGCCAACAACTGCCGATGGCGAAGGTGATAGTCTCGTAGCACCGGTCAACGGATCCACCGTGTGGACAGGTGCGCCACCCTCCCCTGGCACGCTCACCTCTGCTCCCACAGAGTTTACCATTTCCATCACTCGTAAACCAGATGGCACCATCCGGCTGACCTGGCCCACGGCAGAGTTCGGCACGGATCACGTAGAATTCAGCTCCAGTCTCACCGGACCATGGCAACGTCGCCTTGAAAGAACAACAGCCAGCGTCTTCGAGGAACAGCCTCCTTCAGCCGCCGGCTACTACCGTATTCTGCGAGAGTAGAATTTCTCTCTTACCCACCCACAAGCGGTTAACCTAGAAGCGTGAATGGAGAATTGAATGAACCGGCACAACTCGTTTACCTTGATGGTGATGAGTGCGCTTTTAGACCCATTGAGCGCTCACCCTGAGGGTGAGCTCGCCAACACCCCTCTTTCGAGTCTCCAGCCCTGACCGGTAGACACTCCGGGCGGGCGATTCTACGCCGAATGGGACGAGGACACCCCGACCACTCGCGATGGCCAGCTTATCTTCTTCTTTCAGTTTCTCAAAGCGGGTGGGCGCTGGGTACAGCTCATGGAACATTGCCCGCTAAACTACTCCGGTAATCGTGGCAGTGGTGCCCACAACGTCATTGGCACCGTACTCTTGAGTGTGCTCAGCGGACACTGGCGCTATGCCCACATCAATTCAGTGCGCGGTGACGCCATCAATCCACCTTTGTTAGACATGCAGCACACGGTAAGTGAGGACACGGTGAGGAGAGCCATGAAACG
>CALLLI010000367.1 GCA_938082635.1 uncultured Verrucomicrobiales bacterium | reverse complement strand
TGCGTGTTCTAGCTTCGACTACTCTGGACCGATGACGGAAGTTGTCCTGTTAGGTAATCTCGCCCTTCGATCCCAAGGTCCTCTGATTTGGGATGGGCCTAACATGCGTGTCACAAACAACGAATCCGCCAATCGGTTCGTCCAGAGAGAGTACCGCAAAGGATGGGCCTTATGATTTTCCCAGAGAGGATGGCAGTCGTCATGCAGAGGCGATGGACGCCTTGATCTGAGAGCGCTTCAGCTTCCCCGAGCTATGCGCAGCCTCTAGAAGCACTGCCCTTTGGTCAAACTAGAGTTTAGTGGATCTGTGAGATCTACTTACTTAGCAGCGCCCCGATAGTAGCCCGAGGGGGCACCATTGAGGTCGGCGTTAGCTTCTGTGTAGGATCCTGTGATGTCCGATGCGATAACAGACCACTCAATGAGGTCTGTCGAATACTCGATCTTCCACAAGCGCTCCCTGTACGGAAGACGGAAAAGGCAACGGTCTTGCCGTCGACAATGATGCTTTGTCTGCCTTCCTGGTAGCGGAAAGCTACTGCCCTTGCTAGCAAGGCTACAAACTAAGATTTCCTCAGGGCGTCCTAGGTCGCTTCGATGAGTAAGGCTTCGCCGCTTTGATAGAGAAAGATGAGATGCCCATCAGCGGCACCAAAGGCGAGGGGATACACGACTGGTAGCAGAGAAACGGCTCCAGGCCTATCGGGAACTCCCGAGGTACCGCGCTCGCCGATGGATGGCCCTTGACAGGGCATACGGTTTCCTCACAGTGAGTTTTAGTTCGGAATTCATGCCGGTCACCATCAAGGATATTGCCGAAGTGGCTGGAGTCACGCACTCCACAGTGTCACGTGCCCTGAATGGGAACCCGATGATCAGTGAAGCCACGGCGAAACGGGTCCAGCGCGTGGCCGCCGAGATGGGTTATGTGCCGAGTGCGGTGGCCCAGAACCTGCACGCGCGTCGGACGAAATCGATTGGGATGGTGCTGACGACAATTGCTGATCCGTTCTTGGCAAAGATCGTGGAAGGCGTGGAGCAGGTGGCTCGCGACGCTGGTTACAGCTTGTTTCTGAGCACTTCCTATAACCATCCTGACAAAGAGATCAATGTGATTGAAACTCTGTACCGTCGCAGAGTGGACGCGATCATCATTGCGTCCATGTGGGTGGGGAGTACCTACCGAGCCGAATTAGGTCGAATCAAGATCCCGATCGTGCTGATCAATCACCTTCTTGAAGATGATGGCCTGCATTCCGTTGCCGTGGATGATGTCCAGGGGGCGCGCTTGGCCGTGAAGCATTTGATTGATCTGGGGCATCGACGAATCAGTTTTGTGAAATCCTTGGATCGCCCTAGCATCTACGTTGAGAACCGGATCGAAGGCTACCGGCTTGCGTATCTGGAGGCGGCCTTACTAATGGATCCCCGACTGATCCTTACTCCCGAGGGCGACGGGGATGTGGAACGTGGTAAGAGGGCGCTCGAACTTCTACGTGAGACGAAGGCAACGGCGGCGTTTTGTTACAACGATCTCACCGCGATTGGCTTGATGAAAGCCTGCCACGAGCTGGGAGTAAGGGTGCCTAAGGACCTCAGTATTGTCGGATTTGATGACCTTGAGATAGCAGCCTACGTGAGCCCATCGCTGACCACCATTCATCAGCCGAGATTGGAACTGGGTCAGACGGCGATGCGGATGGCCCTCGCGATGCTCGAAGAGAAGGCCGTTATGACGGATCAGACGATGCGATGCCAGTTGAAGGTTCGCCAGTCCACGGCTGCTCCGGGAGAAGACTCCATTGGCCACGGCTAGAGAGGCTCCGCAAAGCAAGCCGCTTTGTTGCTTGACCATTCTGCACCATTTGCGCACACGTGTGCGTAATGGGCTGACGGTGCTTCATTACCTGTCAATAAATCCCACTCCGACCACAGATCATCATGAAACCACTCGTTCAACTCGCTCTATCTAGTCTCCTTGCCGTCTCGGTCATGGCCGAAGTGCCTAGTGCCATCACCGATGCCGTTTCGGAATCGGGCGATTATGAGCTTATTTATCAAGTGGCCCTCCCAGCGGTGAATGAGTGGAGTGGTGACGCCGAGAACATCGCTTACAGCGTCGACAATTCAGAAGGGGCCATTGCTCCTAGGGGAAAGTTTGGCGGCAATCTTCGCCTGAATGGTGAGGATACCTTTGTTCCCGTGCCGAACACGGATTCGCTCAATCTGGGGACTGAGGCAATGAGCCTCGCGATGTGGGTGAGGTTGGACGATCTCCCAGAGGAGTTGACGGAGGGGTTTGCAGGGATCTTCGATTCCGTGCAAGACGGCTACATCCTTTATCTGGATCAGACTAACAATGAACTACGCTTCAAGGTGACGGCCGCGTTCGGTGCGGAGCGTCCAGGGATTCCAGCGGCGGATTTGGTGACCGGGCAATGGCTGCACGTTGCGGGTGTCTATCAGTCTGGTGAAGCGAAGATCTACCTGAATGGCGTTGAGAAGGATTCCCATGCGGGGCCGACGGGCAGGGTGAACTCTGGGCAAGAGGCGACTTTCGGGCGCAACGGCACGGAGCAGGTATCATTTTTTCGCGGTGGTATTGATGATGCGGCGATCTGGAATCGTGCTCTCACAGAGGCCGAAGTTCTCAAGGTGATGAACGGGGGCTTGGTCGATGAGACTCCAGGCCTGAAGGACGGACTGGTTTCCTACTGGCCGATGGACGATGGTGAGGCGAATCCGGCGACATCGGTGGTGAGTGACCTTGAGGGGAATAATACACTTGAGTTGAGTTCGGCGACGGGTGCTTGGGAAAGCCCCGCGGGTGCTGATTTCGATCGGATCGCCTACCTGATGGAGTTGGATGACGAGTGGGTCTGGGTGTCCTTCGACACTTACACGAATGAGTTGGCGAAGACGGGAGTGCCCGTGTTGACCGTGCGTGAAGAAGCCTTGCAGCAGGTTGTCGAGAACATGACGGTGTTCTCCAATGTCGAGGCGGATCGCGTGGCTTCGGGCACCTTTGCTCAGGGCAATCTCGAATTCTGGGGAGGTGACTATTGGCCAGCGAACGCGCTAGAGATTCCTAACGCAGATGCGGCGGCATTTGATTTCGGCGATTCCATGGCTGGCGGCGGGGGGCACGGTTGCATGCAGGTGCACAACTTTGAGATGAGCCAGGTCGTCTTCGCCTACAACAACTGGGGTTCGAACAACCCAGAGCAGGCAGGAGGGCTTGGAATCGGCAGCTATCCGGATGGCGAGCCTGACTGGACGTTTTCAGGTGCTAGTGAAGACTATCAGACTCGTAATTTGTATGTGTTGGTAAGGCCGGGGGTGGCGCCGAATTTGAGCGTTCCGCGCATTGAGAGCGCGATTGCCTCGATCGGCTTGAACAAGATCTCGTTGGAGTTCAATGAACCCTTGGCGGAGGCTTCTGCTGATTTGGCGAATTTCTCTATCGCTGGCGGGCTGGCGGTGACGGCGGCGGAGGTGCGCGAGAACACGATTGTCTTAACGATGGAGACACAAACGGCGGGCACCGCCTACACGGTGACTTTCAATGGGATCGGTGATTTGGAAGGCAACACACAAATGGAGGGCGAGGTGGCAGAAGTCACCACGCCAACCATCCCGGCGCTCCTGGCGTCGATTCCCGAGGCTGCCGATTACGATCTTGTCTACCATGCGGAGATTCCCGCCATCGGCCCGGCTTGGGGGCGAGGAGCGACATATCAGGTGGATGAAGCCACCTTTAACGTTGAGCTCTCTTTCGATCGCGTGGCTTATGTGATGGAGCTGGATGGCGACTGGGTGTTCGTCTCCTTTGATGCCTTGTCTACGGATCTCGTCGCCACTGGCATTCCCACCACGAAGGCCACTGACGGCCCGATCCAGACGCGCGTGGCGAACATGGATGTGGCGTCGAACACTGATCTCGTGACGAAGGGCACTGGCCTCACGGGTGGTAACATTGAATTCTGGGCTAGCGATTTCAACGGCAGCAATGTTCTGGAGATTCCCAACGCCTCGGATAGCTTTGATTGGGGAGGCGGCGGGGCGAGCTCAGGCGTGGGTTATGGATCCATGCAGATTCACAATCACGAAGCCGAGGAAGTGATCTTCGCTTTCAATCGGTGGGGATCTGGCGGAGGGGGGACCGACATCGGGATCGGCACCAATCCGGCGGGCGAGCTGGATTACACTTTCGCGGAATCTGGGGGGAACTTCGATTCTCGTAACCTCTACGTTCTCGTGCGTCCTGGACAGGTGGGTGATCTCACACCTACACCTCCCGTCGTGAGTACGGCCACAGCGTCAGTGTCTCTTGATAAGATTCACTTGCAGTTCGACCAGCCAATGAGCGCTTCAGCAGGCGTTGTCGGCAACTACACGATTGAAGGACTGACACTATCTGGAGCCACGATGGACCCAGACAACCGTGGTGTGATCCTGAGTACCTCACTGATGACGCCGGGCACCGACTACACGGTGGGGCTGTCCTCCGCAATCACCGAGCAGGGCCCGGGCACCCAAACGGTTGCTGACGAAACTTCGGTGTCGGTGATCGCAGTGGAGCCTTTGCCGAGCTTCCTCGGGGCAGTGCCTGAAGCGAGTGAAATGTCTTTAGTCTATCGCCTGTCGATTCCGGAAAGCGCCTCGTTTAACTCGACGGCTGTGCCTTATTCGGTGAACGAATCGGTGTTTGGCACCGTGGACTATGATCGTGTCGCCTATGCCTTGGTCCTAGATGATGAGTGGGTGTTTGTGTCCTTCGACGCGCACACGACGGATTTGACCAAGGCCGGCATCCCTAACAAGTCGGTGGGGAGTTTCCAACAGAATGTCACGAATCTTATTGTGTCTTCTAATGTGGGAAGTGATCGGATCACGGAAGGTGCTTTCTCAGAGGGCAACATTGAGTTTTGGGGAACCAACTATGCTGCTGCGAATGCCAAGGCCATTCCAAACGCCTCCAACGCGGTCTTTGATTTCGGCGATCAAGTGGTCTCCGATGGCGACTATGGCTCCATGCAAGTGCACAATTTTGAAGTCGGCGAGGTGGTCTTTGCTTACAACCGCTGGGGAGCCTCTGGTGACGCTGGTGATATTGGTATCGGCAGCCAAGTGGATGGTGACAATCCTGACTGGACCTTTGCACAAACAGTCGCGGGCTTTGATGAACGGGATCTCTACGTGTTTGTCGGCAAAGGAGAAGACCCCAATCTAACCGTCCGCGCCACCGTGGATTCTGGCGTGGTAGAGTCGGATAGCGGTTTGCAGACCTTGTCGATTCCCGTGCGTAACACGGGTTCAGAGACCGCACTTGAGATCTCGTCGGTGGCGCTCAATCCGGCGGCAGGCTCAGCCTACACCTTGGTTTCTTCGCCGACATCGATCGCTCCCGGGGAAACCGGTACCATTGAAGTGACAGTGGATCCGGCACAGGTGAGTGGTCTTGCCTCGGCGGAACTGGTCGTCACGAGCAATGACCCGAGTCAGCCCGTGTTCACGGTGACGCTCTCTATCAGTGTGCCGCTCTATGCGGATTTAGTCGCCTGGTATCCTTTCGATGGAAACGTGTTAGATGCTTCTGGCAATGGTCGCCACGCTAGCATTACGGGCGAGGTCACTCTCGAAGGAGCGGGCTTGGCTGGCGGCACCGCGGCACAGTTCTCTCAGGATCCGAGTGCGGCGTATCTCACAGCAAGCTCTATTCCTGCCACGCAAAGCTTAACGGTTTCACTCTGGGCGCAAGCGACAGACACCTTTCCCTCGGGTGTCGGCACCTTGTTTAGCAAGCTCAATGACGACGAATCCCCTTACAGTTTGGCGGTGTTTTCCGGTTTAGATAATACGTTAGGCTGGTCAACAGAAGAGAATCCAGAGGGCCTTTCCGCCTCGGTGATCGACACGCCTCTGTCAGCTCTCACTCACATCGTTGTCGTTCATGAAGATACGAATGGCGAAGAGGCTGGGGCTGCGTTCACGCGGCTCTACATCAATGGCACGGAAGCCTCCGCTCTCGAGAATAGCAATGGATTCGCGGACACGCTGGGTGCCTTGCAGGTCGGTGCGCGCGTCGGTGAGAATGGCTTCTCTGGCTTGATAGACGATGTGCAGCTCTATAGCCGGGCGCTAACCGGCGACGAAGTCGCTCAGCTCTTTGGGAACCCCGGCACGATCCTCAGTGGCGATCCGACAACGCCTGGCGGTGGCGAGGGCTTGCCCGCGCTTCAAGGCGTCGGGATCACCGAGAATGGTGTTTTCACGCTGACTGTCCCTGAGGGCATCACCGCTGATGTCGAGTATTCGACCGATCTGATTCAGTGGGAGGTCATCGCCACGGAGCTGACCGGTGAGTTGGAAGAAACCGACGCTGGACGCATCGTGGCACCATCAGGTTTTTATCGCGCCAAGCGCTAGACTTAACCTTCTATGCATGAGTGCTGGAGCATGGCTTTCAAGAACGCGATGCAAATGCTCTGGCCACCATCGGACATACTTATGTAGCTTCCCTGCATGAGAACCTTCCGACTGACCTGCCTTGCTTGTCTCACCCTCGTTGCTAATGTCGTCGCGGAAGAGTCACTCGCAAAGATCGAGACGGATCTCGTCTACGGGCACAAGCATGGCTTGGCGATGACCATGGACTTGTATCGTCCGGAGTCAGCCCCTAACGGAGCGGCGATTCTCTTTATGATGAGCGGTGGTTGGGTCTCCAAATGGGCGCCGCCGGAGCAGACGAAGCCTTTGTTTGCGCCGTATCTTGGGAAAGGCTTCACGGTCTTCTGCGTGCGTCATGGCAGCAGCCCGCGCTACTCCATTCCTGAGGCGATCGCTGATGTGCGGCGCTCCGTGCGCTATGTTCGTAGTCGAGCAGAAGCCTTCAAGGTAGACCCAAACCGATTGGGCGTGATGGGAATGAGCGCGGGCGGTCATCTCGCCTTGATGTTAGGGACGACAGGTGATGATGGCGATGGGGGTGCTAAAGATCCCATCGACCGTGTCTCTAGTAGAGTGGCGGCTGTTGCGGCCTTGGTTCCTCCAACAGATCTAGGCGTTGCCGTCTGGGACGCACCCGAATCGCTGCCCGCGTATCGTGGTTTCCCGGCGCTCGATTTGGATCTTGAGAAGGCGGGCCCCAATTCGCCACTTACGCATGTCACGCCAGACGATGCTCCTGCTATTGTCATCATGGGAGGCAAAGATGAACTGGTTCCCCCGCGCCACGGTGAGTGGATCGCCGAGGCCTTCAAACGGGAGAACGTGCAGCACAAATTGCTAATCTTTGAAGACGCCGGTCACGGCCTCGAAGGCGACAAGAACCGCCGGACCATGGTCGACGAAGTGAACGGATGGTTCGAAAAGCATCTCACCGAGAAAGAGTGAAATTGTCTGTTCTCTACGCGGATTTGGTAGTCAGAATACGCATGATCAGATCAAACCCATGAAACGCATCCACCTGACTCTACTCGCCATTCCTGTCTTCGCCGTCGGCACGCTCATTGCCCAGACAGCGGCTTCCAAAGCCAACAATGCTCTGACGTCTGAGGAGACTGCTGCAGGCTGGAAGCTGCTCTTCGATGGCAAGGGCCTCTCTGGTTGGAGCAATTTCAAACGAGACTCCATCAAGCCTGGCTGGCAGGTTCAAGACGGAACTCTGGCCTGTGTTGATCCTAAGAATGCGGGTGATCTCGCGACCGCCGGACAGTATGAGTGGTTCGAGTTGGAGGTGGACTTCAAAATGGGCGACGGCGCTAACAGTGGCATCATGTACCATGCTTCGCCGACCGGGAGAGCGGCTTGGGCCACGGGTCCTGAGTTTCAGTTAGAAGACAATGCGAAGGCAACGGACCCTCAGCGTTGCGGTTGGCTTTATGGACTCTACAAGCCGGAGCAGGATCCGAAGACAGGCAAGCCTCTCGATACAACGAAACCTGCGGGTGAATGGAATCACCTGCGTCTCCTCATCACGCCAGAGAAATGCATCCATGAAATCAATGGCGTGAAGTATTTCGAATACGTGCTAGGAAGTGACGACTTCAAGAAACGTGTGGCAGCCAGCAAGTTCTCCAAGATGAAGAACTTCGCCAAGGTTCCGAAAGGTTATCTCGTGTTTCAAGGTGACCATGGAAAGGTGTCGTTTCGGAATATGAAGATTCGCGAGATCAAGGCTGCCAAGGAATAGCCAAGCTCCGAACATCGTCCGGCTATGAGCATGGGAAAGATTCCCGTCCTTCTGATACTTGTTAGCTTCTTCTTTGGAAGTGCGGATGCCGCAGGCGAGAAGATTGATTATGAGTTCGATGGCGAGGGCATTTCCAGGCAGGTCTTGGAGAACTACTTGGAGCGTGCCATCACCATGGCATTCTACTTGATTCCCAAGAAGCCTGAGGGACGTCGTGTGTATCCTTTCCATGACGATGATGTTCGCTTCCTCAAGAACATTGGCGCGAAGTTCATTGGCCGAGCGATCTATCGATGGGGCGGCGAAAGTCGGCTGAACTCAGAGGAGTTCTGGTCGACCGCCAAGTCGCTGATGGAAGCCGTACATGCGTTTGATCCTGAGGTGATCTTCCAAGACTGCCTCTTTGAGATCATCACGGAGGACGTCGACAAGGTGAAGATCCCCGCTTGGGTCTTTGAAGGCTTCGATCTGCCTGTCGTCGACCGCACCTTCTCTTACAAAGCCATGCTCAATGGCGAAGGGAAGCTCGTCAGTCATTGGCGCAGAGGAAGCAGCGTCCCCGACATCAGCACGGTAGAGGCACAGCTCTGGTTCTATTACCTAGCAGGTTCCTACATGAAGATCGGGAGTGACCGAAGCTGCCTGCAAAGTGATAGTAAGAGAGCGGATGTGTGGGTCAGGGATGAAGTGGAAAGAAAAAGGGGCTGATACGGTTTTATGTTTAAGTGCCCTGAGGCAGACGACAAAACGGTGGGGCGAAT
>CALLLI010000366.1 GCA_938082635.1 uncultured Verrucomicrobiales bacterium | reverse complement strand
TTCGATCAAGAAGTTTGGGCTTCGCGAGCCTGAAATGATCGAACAGGGCTAAAAATGCACTGCGAAGGGTTTTCATTGCGCGAATTCTCTCACTATCACCCCGCAGGCATGCCCCGAACCCTTTTCGGCGAAGGTCTAGCTACCTTTCGACTTGATCCCGCTGCGCGGGGCTGAGCCAGGTGAGCGCTTTCTTGACGTCGGCTCGGCACCAGGCGTTCACTTTCGTCGCCTGGGTGGCGTTTAGATCCAATTTGGCGAAGACGGTGCCCCGAAGTTGCCGCAGCTGATCGCTGGCCGGAGCCTTGCGGTAGTCCTTTGCGAAATGCGCCTTCTTCGCATCCTTCACCTCAGCCGATCCCTTCTCGAGGTAGACCTGCTGAGCACAGCCTAACGTTCCGGCTTTGCTTACCAAACTCTTCAACTTCAACCGACTTGGATCATAGGTATACCAAGCGCCCTCACTAATTTCCAGCCCAATACTAACGTGGTCGCGTTGACTGGTTGGTGGTGGTGACTTTTAGTCGCCACAGTATCGAACCCAAGCATTCCGCGGTGACTAAAAGTCCCAGCCACTGGATCTCAACGAATAGAAATTTATGATGGCGCTTGGTATGCCTGACCTTCTTGTGTTCCTAATTGTTGGAGTAGTTATTCTGGTTCAAAGAATTCTGGGGAGTGTCGGGATCAGGCAAGCAAGCCACAACCTGCATTCTTTGGTTGCGAACTCCAATCGGCTCCGTTAACTAAAATTCACGGCTAAAGGTGAGTAGCTCAATTGGTAGAGCATCGGTTTCCAAAACCGAGGGTTGCAGGTTCGAGTCCTGTCTCACCTGCCACTTGTTTAGAGTATTTTCGCTCAGTTTCCCCTATGTTCCTAGGGTTTCATTGCTCCTCATGGGGGCGAAATATCGCCAAACTGAGCGGTGGTCATTTTCGCTTATTTTCCCTTGTTTTCGGGCATTTACATCGAATAAACAGCTTCAAGAAAGCGTTAGGTTTTTACGCCTCATGATGAGGCGGGATCGAGGCGAGGCTGGGACGAGCCGCATTTCGTCTCGTTTGGGGAATCCTCCTGACGCACGAGAAGCAGAGAAGCCGTTTAAAGCCGTTTATTCTGCGCCTGCCTCAGCTTTTCGCCAAATGGCTCCCTTCGCACAACGACTTGCTCAATCCCTGGGATCACTTCCTCCAGTAATCGGTTAATTTCCTCCTCAGATCCCCGACAATAGAGAGCTGTTTGGTTTTGGATTGTTGGCCGATCCGCTGTAGTACGGCCTTTGAGAGTGTCTTGAGTCCAGTATGGAAAGGCGTCGTGCTAGATCCGTAACGAGCGACCATTGTCCTACTCTTCTCTGATTTCCAATCGGTGGCATTCTGGGCAGCGGGACGGTGGAGGATTTCACAGGCCTTATCGAACAGGCCCGGGATGGCGCGCTCTTTGGCCAGATGAGACAAGGCGGAAAGCGCGCTTTTATAACTGCCACTTCCACGGTTGGGGCAAATGGTTAGAAGGGTGCCCAGAGGAAGAATCTTGTGCGTAGAATTCTTCTGGGCGTCTCTCACCAGTTCGACGGCGGTATCCAGGTCCTCGGTGCTGAGGTAGTCTGGCAGTTCAGGGAGAAGCCACCAGTTGGAAGCGCGCAAGCCGAGCTTGGTCCAGAACGGCAATTCGGAACCTGGAAAATCGATTAAGGCGATATCGTAGTCATCCTCAAACTCTGCCAGAGTATCCTTTAAGAGATCCAGGAATTGCCCTTGAGAGTCCTGAGTGAGATCGTTGATCTGTTCATTAAACGCTCGCCAACCCTTTCGATCTGTAGCCAGAACCGAGAGTTCCGCGAGGTAGGTGGAGCGCTTGGTGTTATTTCCCCTTAGAGGGCGTTTGTAGAGGACCGCCTCGATGGCGTCTTTGTGTGGAGATAAGCCACTTTCGATGGATTTGGATAAGAGTTGCGGAAGTGACCGCCGTTTCTTGAAGCCCGCTTCTAATACGTCTCGGCCTAACAATGCCTTGGAACTGCTGCCCTGGGGGTCGAGGTCGACGACGAGGACTCGTTTGTCTTCATACGAAGCTAGAAAATCTGCTAAGAAGACGGTCACGGCGCTCTTGGCGACGCCTCCTTTGGTGTGGAAGATGGCAATGGTGTCCATAAATAAGGTAATTGGTTAGGAAATGGATCAAAGAAGTTGTGTTAGCTTTTGTTAAGCGATCAGCCTTTTGAAATTGGCGCTTAAGGATTTGGGACCCTGGGAGTCCGTGAGTTTGGCGCCGATTTCGATGTTCCGTGTCTGTGTGGCTTCTCTTTCCATGGCTGGTGTTTGGTTAGGACCTCTTGGTGCGGTTTCTCGACAAGCTCATCCGAGAGGGGTTAGGTCCCCATCGCTTCGGCCGATGTTGATGATGAGGGTCACCTCTAGCTCCGTCATCGCAGCATCGCAGCATCGTGAATTCTAGGAGCTTCAAAGGGAACTGAGTGAGGCTGAGAAAGCGATGAAAGGTGCTTACCAATGAAACCTAAGGCCTGCGCCAACAAGATGCTGGCTCAGTTCCTCACCTTCGAGGTAAAAGTTTTCGTAGTTCAAGAAGCGATACTCCACAAAGAAGTCTACGGAATCACTGATTTCAAAGTCAACTCCCGCAGTAAGCTGCCACGCAAACTCGTCTCCCGAGAGGTCAAATGAGTCAGTTTCAGCGTAGTAATATCCAATGCCAGGACCCCGTTGTGTCCAGAAATTCGATTGCGACATGAGTTGCTGAGCTTCAATTAGTTGTGGAATAGGATTTCTTCGCTCGGTGATTTCAAGAATCCGAAACGGACGTTTTCAGATTGCTGTTGGCGTCTCTGGCAGGCTGGGTGAACCAGCAGCAGGAGCCTATGATCGACTGCTTGCGGGAGGAGATCCGAGGCCTGACGTATTGAGGCTGAGATCGCTTCGACAGATGAAGGAAGCGTTGAATGTTGAGAGCGGTTAGGCGGATAGCTTCGTTACTATTACCGGGATGCCGCATGACTACAGGGCGATTCGGATTCCCGGACACTACGCGAGACCCTGGAAGTTTGCCTGCCATGCTCCAAGTATGGCACGCCATGCCAACATTCTCAGACTAGCGTATTGCCGACCCTGCCACTAAACTCACCCGAGATTCGCTTGGTCGGGCGCGGCAAGCACCAAGAGGCTGTTCTTGGTTCGGGTAGCTGCCACGTGGAGGAGGCACTTGTTTGAGGCCTCTTGCTCAGCGTTTGGAGCCTTCTTTCCGACGGACCTAAGTCCGGCAAGACAGACATGATCGAATTCAAGGCCCTTGACCCGATACATGGTTGAGAGCCGCACGGGGCCTGGGTCTGGATGGTCATGGACTTTGTCAGTGATCTCGTGAACGTCTAGGCCCTTGGCTTTGAGTGCCTTTGCGTAGGCTTGTCGATCCTTGTTGTAGCGCCAGACCGCAATACAGGCCACATGGTTAGGATTCTCTTCCTTGATTCCGTTCGCCCAAGCATAGATCTTCTCAATCTCCTCATCGAAGGACGCACAAGGTTCGAAACGAGGCTCAGGACCTGACAGGAGCGAACGGTAGCCCTGTGCGGAATCTGCAGCGCCATCAAGGTCACTGACCTCGACACCCTTCAGGATCGCGGTCGCCCAGCGCCGTGTTTCCTCGGGCGTGCGGTAGTTCAGCTTCAGCTTCTTCCCTCGGCCTTTGATGTTGATCCCCAACTGCGAA
>CALLLI010000365.1 GCA_938082635.1 uncultured Verrucomicrobiales bacterium | reverse complement strand
AGCAGGCACTGCAGAGGTGCAACCTGACCAAGGGATAGCCAGAGCAGGTGCGACAAAAGAAAGTCGCAACAACCAGGGCCGCATGGGTAAACCATGCGGCCCTCAACGCATCAAGATCTTTCTTTCGAGCACCTGCCCATGTCTAAGAAAACCTAACAAAGAATTACACGGCAGAGCGTGACAATCCCTACGGTATAAAGTGACGATGCCACGGCCCAAACGGCAATGATCTCCACGGCAAATCGAGGCGCGGAACAGGCTGGTTTGTGCCCATTCTTGTCATCCTTCTGTGGCAGCAGAGATGGCAAAATCGCCCGACAATCGGACTCAGTGAGTCGAGCTTTAGATACTGGCCCATCATTCTCGTTTTTCTGACGGCGGCACTGCTTCCCACCCAGCTTCTCCTCCTAGCAAACCCAGATTGGCGGGCTCCCTACTGGGCTTGGGCAATTCTGGCTCTTAAAATCACACTAACCTGTCTAGCACATCACGGCGGCGTTCCGTGGATGCTTCACTTCGCCCCCGCACTATCACTCATGCTTTTTGCCGTTCCCTGGCCTACCACGCTAGAACAGCAAGTGAACACTTCGTTACTCGGCGGCGTGGTCATCGCCACGAGCGAAGCCCTCAACCTTCTCGGCCTTACCGTGGCTCGTTCAGGGAACACGTTAGTATTCGCTCAGGGACAACTCGGGGTAGAGGATGCCTGCAGTGGCATACGCTCACTTCATGGCAGCCTCATGATCGCCTACATCTTAGGCGAACTAGGTAGATGGAAATGGCCATGGCGCCTTTCACTGCTCTTACTCGCCACCATCGATGCGTTCCTCTTGAATATCCTTCGCGCTATCTTTCTTGGCTGGACGGCTGTGGTCCAAGGCACCGAGAGTGCTGACCGATGGCATGATTCAGTGGGGATCACCATCACAGCACTGACTCTTTTCTTACTCGTAGCTGCCTACCTCCTCGTAGAAAGGAAACTATCACACCCCATCCAGTCAACCCGCGAGAATCGAAACGGCCTTCATCGACAGCTTGTTGGATGGGGCGCATTTGCCTCCTTTCTCCTACTTGGCGGCACGCTCATGGCATCAAGCATGTGGTTCAAACAATCAGATCGAACGATCTTCAGGAAAAAGTTAGTCATCGAATGGGAGAACCTCGGTCACGCATTCACACACGAAGAGATCCCCTATCGGGCACGCACCCAACTCCGCTACACTGAAGGCAAACGGACCTCTTGGATCTCCTCTGAAGGCACAAAGGCAACCGCTTACCACTTCCGATGGGATCGCGATCGTATCTCCCTCTTTAATGCCATTCATCGACCCGAAGTCTGCCTACCCTCTGTCGGCCTGAAGTGGATTGAAAGCACTGAAACTATCAATATCACAACAAGCAACGGAACACCCCTCTCCTTTCAAGGTCACCAATTCTTCTCACACAATCGTCCAATCTTTGTCTGGTTCGGCGTCTGGGATCACGCTCTCAAACTCATCGATCTCGAAGGCGCTCCCGGAAATCGCCTTAGACAAACCTGGGAACGCAAGCGGGTAGAATCGCGCCAAAGTATCGAACTCATTCTCACTGGGCAACAGACATGGCCGGAGGCCGAAGCCTCGCTCCGCGATTGGGTCTCCACCACGATCAAGACAACCTCTACGCCCACGAATCGCTAAAAACGGCCTAGTATCCGCAGCACTCACCGTGGAGGACTTGCATCCGCCGAAGACACAGACTCATCAGTTGCCAAAGAGAGGCTTCAGCACCACACGCCGCCGCTTTGCGGGCCCACTCCCCTTACCGCCACGCCCAGGACCACGACGCGCCTCACGCACCGTCCGAGCTCCACCTTGAATCGATCGTCCATCACGACGCTTCTTAGCCATGGACACCAACAACGGCTCTCCTTCGGTATTCCCCTTTGCGGTCTCACGTTTCCCAGCAGAATTCGACACCTTAGCTGACCCCTCTTCGGCAGCAGCATGCGCCTTCTCACGACTCGCTTCACGCGCGACCTTCCGTTTCTCAAGCCGTTCAGTCAGAATGCCTGGGCCACGCTGCGACTTCCTGAAATGCCGATCACCGATTTCTCCAGGCCAACCAGCCAGCCCCGCGCTCTGCCCCAGCACGAGAAAACCGACAACAAGACCCAGAAACGCGGAAGAAAGAGACAACTTCATCGACCGAAGCTAATCTCCCTCGCGCCTAACTGCCAAGGACCATTTCCCGCTCCGAACAATCTCTCGCTTCATCCACGCAATAAGAAGTTGCGCTTCCCAGCCGCCGAAGCTAAGAACCTCTCCCGTATGTCAGAGTAGCTCAGTGGTAGAGCAGAGGACTCATAAGCCTTTGGTCGGGAGTTCAAATCTCCCCTCTGGCACCATCTCAAGCAGCTGATATTCAGGGAGTTAGGTCGATTGATACAAATTTTTCTTAGCCAATCAAATCCTAATCTGGCCCATTTCTGGCCCACTTATGATCATCAGGTTTAGCTCTCAGTACGCTGGTGCCGTTCGATCTTAGCCAAGTCTGTAATTGTCGACGTTTCAATAGCTGAAGACGCAGCGCTGAATGAGTTTCATCTTTTGGCGCCACCTGCAGGCGATCTCTAGTTCCCAACTCGAAACCGTCGTAGTCGGCGTGCTTACGGCACCCAAATCGACTGTTCTTAGATTAGATTGGTAGATCTGACGCGAGCTTTTGACTACGATCGACCGAAACCGAGTAATTGAGATTTACTGTGAAACACCATCTGGAACTGGGCCCCCAACCTGTCACGCCGGAGGTCGCGGGTTCGAGTCCCGTCCACTCCGCCACCACTACCAACGAGTTACGACAACTCGGATTTTGAGGGGTAGCACAAAACGGTAGCAAAGAGCCCTCGATAGAGAGGATAGCGATAGTGTACAAGCGACCGGGGTTACAGCTGCTGCCTAGTATGCAGTCGGGCTGACGAGCCAGATTTAGCATCCGATCTACCGATCAAATTGTCCTAACGAGGCGTACGAATTAAGGGACTAGGAGTCTGTCGGACTTCGTGAAAAGCGGCCCGTAATTGTGGACGTGTTAGAATTTGGCTATTTCGGGTCGATCTTCGGTCTCTCCCGGATTTGTGTTGATTTGGTTAGGTCTTCTTCGATTTCTGTCTTGTTTCTGCCTTCATGACCCGATTTCAGTGCCTACTCCTCCCCATTTCGCACTTCAGGAGGCTTTTAGTCGGTGTAGGCGTTTGAGATTGTAACTTAAGCACACAAGGGTCCATTCCCCTTTCACTTTCTCTAACCCGCGTAACATGAATCCTCGAAATCCCATCACTTCTTTGATGATTCCAAAGGCTGTC
>CALLLI010000364.1 GCA_938082635.1 uncultured Verrucomicrobiales bacterium | reverse complement strand
ATGCTTGGCTGTGTGAGGAAACCAATCACTGACCTCAATACCGCTTTGACCATGTTTCTTGAACCCAACTTGAAGCGGATACAACTCGTTGCGTTGATTACCATTCGCATCGGGCACGACCAAACGCTCAAGAGCGAGCTTCTTCGGATCTTGCGCGTCGGCAAAGGGTGTTTCCGAAATCGTCTTTCCCCCATACTTGGTCAGCATGGGCTTGGGATCAAAGCTCTCCATGTGACTCACGCCGCCATTCATGAAGAGCCAGATCACATTCTTGGCTTTGGGAGCGAAATGTGGTTTTCCGTTAGGCGGTGTCCAAACGCTCGAACGCGCATGACCCTCTCTTTGTAACATCGCCCCGAGCGCCAATCCGGTAAAGCCCATGCCTGCATCAGCAAGGAAGCGTCGGCGCGACGGAAGATGAAGGTGGCGTTGGGACATTCTAGCGAAGGGTAACGAAATCGTTGTGGTTGATCAAGGCCCAGACGAGGTGTCCGCGAGCGGCCTCGGCCGTCGTTTCCGGTAAGGACCTCCATTCTGCCAACGCATCGCAACTCTTGGAAACTTCCTTCGTGCTGGGAGTGAACCCCAAGAGCCTCTGAAAGGCCTTCATCACAAAGATCTCATCGCTCAGAGTCTCTCCATGCGTCAACTCACCGGTAATCTTTGGCGCAGCGTCGAGGATCAATTTGCTATTGGTAAGCGCCAACGCCTGCTGCGGGACGACGCTCTGCTCACGGCGATAGCAATCGGTCACTCTGGCTTCATCGAACAGCGTTAGGAAGAGATTCCGTTCGTTGTTGGAGTGGAAGAAATAGAGACTGCGGCGGCTCGAAGAAGCCTGCTGGTTCGTGGGTACAGGTGGGCCACCCATGGAGACATCGAGCGTGCCTGACAAGGTGAGAACGGCATCGCGAACGGCTTGGGATTCCAGGCGAAGCGGCTCACGTCGCCACCAATGGCGATTGTCAGGATCCCGTACTAACTGGGGTGCCGCGCCAACCGTGGAAGAGCGCATCCGATACGTCTCAGAACTCACCAAGAGACGATGCACATGTTTCATGCTCCAATCATGGTCCATCAGTTCGGCGGCTAGCCAATCCAGCAACTCTGGATGCGTGGGCGGTGTGCCGTTCCTTCCGAAATCGAAGACGTCATCGACTAGCGGTTTGCCGAAATGTCGCGCCCAGAGATGATTCACCGCCACGCGCGCGGTCAACGGATGACGTCGGTCTGTGATCCAATCGGCCAGCGTGGATCGTCTTCCAGAGCTCTGTGAGGGGAATGGCAACTGCGGGTCATCTTTCGTGGAATCGAGAAAGCGCGTGGCTGACCACCGCGCCCCATGGATCGGAGTGAAGGTATCTTTGGCCGTGATTGGGGCTGAGGATTTCTCCTCCGCTTTCGTTAGCGATTGCTTGGCTTTCTTCAGGCGATTCTCGTCCTTGGACTCTTCTGCTAGGGCCAATTCGCGCTGCGCTTTGACCAATCCCAGCTGTCGCTCAGCATGAATGGCTGGCTTACGCGCTTGATCATCGTTCCCGGCCCAGGAAGCACGCGTGGCGTCCACACGCGCTTTGATACTCTCCAAGTTGGCTTTGGCCACCGCCACATCCCACGCGCTCCCGGCTGCCTGAAGCAACTCTTCAGCCGTGTTCAACAGAGTCTCCATGACCCACGCCCGCCGCTCCGGTTGGAAAGCCTCGGCGGGTAGAGAGACTGGCACGACCTGAAGTTCCTTGAATGATAATAGCTCAGGAACGCCCGGATTCATCACTGTGGACGTGTCAGGATTCTTCTCTTCGCCCCGAATGTATCGGTAAGTCGGTTTGTCTAGCAGAGCATCGAAAGCTCGGGGAATGCCATTCTTGGCAAGATCGGGCTCGCGAGGAACACTATCAGTCCGCACATGATAGGGTTCAAAGAAGGCCCGCATGCGATAGTAGTCCGAATGCTCGATGGGATCGTACTTGTGATCGTGGCACTTGGCGCAATTCATCGTCAGTCCAAGGAATGCCTTGCTCACATGCTCCACCGTCTCGTCCATCCATTGGGTGCGATTGAAGATGAAGTAATTTCGAGCGAGAAAGCCGGTGGCCCGCAGTTTCGAAAGCTCCGTGGGATACAGTTCGTCAGCAGCCAACATTTGCCGAACCATCTCATCATAGGGCGTATCGTCATTGAGCGATTCCACGATCCAGTCGCGCCAATGCCAGATGTGCTTCTGACTGTTTCGTAGTTGCTTGTTAAGTCCCCACCAATCGCTGTAGCGCCAGATATCCATCCAATGCCGAGCCCAACGCTCACCATGCTGCGGATTGTCTAACAAACGCTTAACGACAGCATCGTACCAATCCGGCGATGGGCTAGTCTGACATCGTTCGATCGCTTCGGCTGTGGGCGGTAGGCCAAGTAGATCGAAATACAAACGCCTTAACAGAATCAAACGCGGTGCCTCACCTTGAGGCTGGAGTTCGTTGGCTTCGTGCCCTTGCGCGATGAAGGCGTCGATTGGATTGCGAACCCAGGCATTGGGATTCTGAGGCACGGGTGGACGCACAATCGGTTGAAACGCCCAATGCTTTTCAGGGTCCGCTTCCGGTTGCTCATCCTTGGGCGCTGGGGCTTCCGCAGTGATCCAAGACCTGAGCCAATCCACCTCTTCGGATGTCAACGGTTCACCTTCGTGTTCAGGCGGCATCCGATCGTCGATTTCACTGGTGCTCACCCGATCTATCAAAACGCTCTCCGTGGGATCACCCGGCACGATCACCTTGGATTGCAGCATGGCCTCCACCGTGTCCAATCGTAGGTCTGCCTTCTGCTTGAGCGCCCCATGACAGGTGTAACATCGCTCACGAAGGAGCGGCTTGATCTGGGTCAGGTAATCCGCCGCCACCACGTTGGTCGCCAGCGAAAGCACGCCTACAGCGAGAAGAAGACGGCATCGCAGACTCACACTGATGCTCAACAATCCTAAAGATGGGTCGCAACAGCGCATGGGGAAAAGTCTGACCAAACGGCTTCCCAATTTCAATAGAAAGGAGTGTGTGGCCACGGATCAATGCTAAAGAAGAGAACAGCAAGAATCCCTTTGATCGAGGCCGGAAAAAACCGGATGCTGTCATCTAGCCGATGCGATTCCTCTGCTACGCAATCTTCATTCAACCGATCCTCCTCGTTTCCTCGCTGGCGTTCGAGAATGACGTCCGCCCGATCCTCGAACGCTCGTGCCTGAAGTGCCACGGCGGTGAGAAAGTGAAGGGCCATGTCGATTTCTCAGAGATCCTGACTGAGGCAGATGCCGATTCACAGTACGAATTGTGGGCAACCGTCGCCGAGGTAATCGAGGCCGAAGAGATGCCGCCGGAGGACGAGCCACCGCTTTCCGGGGAAGACAGAGACACCATCCTCAACTGGCACCAGCAACGCCTCGCCGCTCCCGTCGAGGAGCGGCCCGGAGTGTTTCGCCCGCGTCGTCTGTCCGGACCAGAGTTCCGCAACACGCTCCACTCGCTCTTCGGGTTCGAGCTGAAGGTCGCCGTTGTCGAGGCTGAACAGACGGTGGTCGGTGAGCAGTCGCTGGTGATGAAGCTGCTACCGACCGATCCACCCGGAGAGAGCGGCTTCATCAACGACACCCACGGCGCGCGAATCTCGGCAGTGATCTGGGATCAGTATGCGCAGCTGGCCGGTGCTGCGCTGGCGAAATTGTTCTCCAAGAAAGGGCGCGACCAACTTGGCCATTTGGTCGGTGCACCTCTCGGCGAAGAATGGACGACCGCGGATTTCTCGGCAGCACAAGCGGCGCAACTGATCCGCACGTTCGTCCCCCGTGCGTCGCGTCGCCCCGTCGCGGACGACCAACTAGCAAAGATTCTCGCCGCGCTCGACGGCAAGCAGGGCGAGGCCTTGGTCGCCGCGACCAAGTTCGAACTGAAAGCCGTCCTCATGTCGCCCTCATTTCTCTACCGGGGAGTTCTCATGCAGGGCGAACCCGGCAAGCAGCAACAGGTCGATCCCTTCGAACTGGCCGAACGCCTGTCCTACTTTCTCTGGGAGGACCAGCCCGATACCGAGCTTATGGAATTGGCGGCGGATGGATCCATCTCAGATCCGGCAGTCGTCGCTGCGCAGGTCGCCCGGATGTTGCAGTCGCCGAAAGCGCGTAGCCTCTCACAGAGCTTCGGCGCGCAGTGGTTGCTCATCGGCAATCTCGACGAACTGCTGCTGAAGGACCCGATCCGGCTCCACGCGCGCAAGACACAGCCGCTCGACTTTCTCAACTACCTGTTCACCGAAGATCGCCCCGTGATGGAGATCATCGATTCCAAAGTCACCTTCGTGAACCAGGGCACCCAGGGATTCTACGGCAAGGATCGCAAGCGCATGAAGCGCATCTCCGTGCCAAAGGGGATCGAACGCTCGCGCACGCCCAACCAGCGACTGACACTAGAACACGCCGAGGGGCGCGGCGGCATCCTCACCATGCCGGGCATCCTCACCATGAACATTGGCCCGATCCAACGCGGCACCTGGATGCTCAGGCAGATCCTCGGCGAGCAGCTCGGCGAACCTCCCGCAGACATCCCGGCGATCCAGCCGAGCCCGCCCGGACAGAACCTCTCCTTCCGCGAGCGCTTCGAGGCCCACCGCAGCGACACCAGCTGCGCCCGTTGCCACGAGAAGATCGACCCGCTGGGCTTCGCGCTCGACGGCTATGACAAGAACGGCAAATTCATCCTGGCCTCGGACCAGGCGAAGGGGGGAAAACCACCGCCGCCGATCGACACCTCGGGAAAACTCCCGACCGGCGAGGCCTTCAAGGACTTCGCCGAGCTCAAAGCCATTCTGATGACGAGCCAGCGCGAGACGATCGTGCACAACATCGTGGGGCACACGCTGGCCTACGCGCTGTGCCGAAAATTGGTGCGCAACGACCAGCCGACCGTTGATCGCATCACGAAGAACCTTTGCGAGAACGGCGGAACGTGGGAGAGTTTGTTTATCCAGATCGCCAACAGCCTCCCGTTCAGGGAGACGATCATCGTGACCAGCCAGAAGAACCATGAGTAAGAATTGGAACATCGAGCGCAGGACGTTTCTACGAGGCGCCGCTGGCGCTCTCGTCCCGCTGCCGTTCCTCAACCTCATGGAGTCCGCTGCCAGAGCCGAATCGCGAGATCTCGCCGGGAAGGTAAAACCGCCAGTGCGTTTTGTCACACTGTTCAAGCCAAACGGCGTGCATCCGCCATCGTGGAACATCAACGGCGGCGTCGAAAAGGACTTCCGCATGTCGCCGCTGATGCAGCCCTTCGCCAAGCACAAGGACGACCTGCTGATCCTCGACAACATGGGCGACTTCGGTTTCTCATCCCACAGCAACTCGACCCGACGCTTCCTCTCCGGTCACCACGCCAACAGCAAGTCGGCATCGCTCGACCAGCTGATCGCCGACAAGATCAAAGGCGAGACCGCCCACCGCTCGCTCGAGCTTACCACCGAGGGCCTGTTCACCAATCAGATTGGCTGCAGCTACATCTCCTACGATAAAAAAGGCGCCCCAATCCCGCGCGAGAGCGACCCGCAACTGGTCTTCGACCGGCTATTCCGCAACCCGATGCACGATCCGAAACAGCGCGGGCAGATCACCAGCCTGCTCGACAGGGTCAGAGACGACGCCAGGGCCTTGCAGCGCAAGACCGGGCGCGAGGACAGCGAGACCTTGGACGAGTACTTCACGGTCCTGCGCGAGACGGAACAGCGGCTCGAAAACATGAAACCAGCGGCAGTCCCGCAAGGCATCGACTTTTCAAAACTCAAACGGCCCGAGAGCACCAGCAACCTTGACGAGCAGGTCAACGCCATGCTCGACATCATGGCAATGGCTCTGTGGACTGATTCGACCCGCTGCATCAGCTACATGCTCGGCAACAGCAACAGCCGCATGATCTTTGATTTCCTCGGCATCCAGAAACAACATCACTACCTGTCGCACTTCTTCCGCAACTTCAGCCGCTCGAACATCGACGCGCTGCTCAAGATCAGCCTCTGGCACATGGAGAAGTTCGACCGCCTCCTCACCAGGCTCAAATCTT
>CALLLI010000363.1 GCA_938082635.1 uncultured Verrucomicrobiales bacterium | reverse complement strand
CTACCAGAACTTAAAGCCCTGCTACCGGGCAGCCTTTGCCGACTGGTTCAAGCGCAATCCTGATTTTATTCCGCCATCGGATCCGAAGACGATCACGGAGAATTCCGGTGAGACCACACAGATCGCTTAACATTTACCTATTTTCGCGCATTGCATACATTACGTAAGTTGCATCTCTAACCACCGAATTTCAATCCGAGTAGCCCAATGACGATCTTCGAAGCAGCCCCTCTTATCCTCGAAGGACTCCCCGGAATTCCAATTGAATACTGCCCGCCTAGTGTCGAGGTCGCGACTCAACTAACACAACGCAACGAAAACAACATTATACCATGAAGCTACTATTACTCGCCCTCGTCTCCATCTTTTTCGTCGCCTGCAATGAAGGTGGCGGAGGAGGCTATCAGCCTTACTTCTACCCAGACAACCAAGACTACTCCAAGCATGTCACTGGGCCTACGTTCTATACAGCGGACGGGGCTAGGGAATGGGTGAACAGTCAAATCGGGAGCCGTAGCTCCGGCTACGACTACGAGATAATCGTCAATGGAGACACCATTCGCTAACATGAACAACATCGCACCCAACTTCAATCTCACCTCTGCCGAGTGTAGACGCCGACGCCGACGCTTGAAGCTCGCAGTTAAGCAGGCACCTGCACCCAAGCTGGTCGGCCCTCCGACCTACTTCGACCACCCTCCTGAGTGGTATTCTACCAACATCCCTACCGAAATCATAAATCTATAAAACTAACACTGACCAACGCTCATGGCTACTTCGATCTAGGTCTCTTCACCGAAGCCTGGGAAACTCTCGATGTGTTGCCTGTAGAGGTGAGGGAGAGCAACGAAGCCATGGAACTTCGTTTGAAGATCCTGGCGGCGACCGAGAGGTGGGAAAGGCTGGAATGGTTAGCGGAGGGGCTAACGGAATCAACTAGAGGGTGGGCTAGCCCATCGTTCTATCTGGTAATGGGTAAAGCCAAGACCGGACAGCCCGTAGTGTCCAGAAATTCGATTGCGGCGTAAGTTGGGGACCTTCAATCGGTTGCGGACTCAATAGGGATGCGATTTCGAGCTGCATTTCTTCGGTTTGGGACTGCAAGAATTCGAAATGGACGGGTTCAGATTGATGCTGGTGTCTCTGGTAGGCTGGGCAACAAGCAACAGGAGCATATGATGAAATCGACGAGGATAGAGTTTCAATGACAATTTCTGAGCAAGACCCTGGCCTAGACCGTTATTGAGCGGAGAGCAATGGTTGAAGATTGTTGCGGGATTCACGAGCGATTTGTGGGATACGTAGTGCTATGAAACTCATTAAGCCTTTCCTCGGGGCGGCCTTGTTGGCTGCTCTCTTCCTAACGGCCTCTCCCGCCATCGCCCAACATTCACCGATCTCCTCAGATCACTCGCTTAAGATCGGAGACAAAGCCCCAGACTTTGAACTACCCTCACAAGATGATCAGAAAGTTTCTCTCAGGGATTTGACCAAGAAAGGCCCCGTTGCCCTTGTCTTTCATCGGTCCGCAGATTGGTGAGGATTCTGTAAGAAGCAACTGGTCGAGTTGCAAAGTAATCTGTCAGAGATCGAGAAAGCCGGCGTGCAAGTGGTTGCGATCAGCTACGATTCCGTAGACATCCTGAAGAAGTTCGCAAGCAAGCGAAAGATAACGTTCCCGTTGTTGTCTGACAAAGATAGCAAAGTCATCGACGCCTACAAGGTTCGCAACGAGAAAGCCAACTCACGAATCGAAGGTGTCCCCCATCCAGGTACAGTCTTGATCGATAAGGAAGGCGTTGTTCGGGCTAAGTTAGGACACGAAGGCTATAAGGCGCGCCATGCCTCGAAGGAGCTGGTTGAAGCGGCTAAGAAACTGAAGAAAGCATGAGTCTTGGCAAATGCCCAAGATTTGCCAAGACTCCCTTGTGATGCCAGATGAGATCCGACGCTGATAGTTCATCACCAGTAAGTGCATACTCTTTGACACTGGAGCTCAAAGTCACGCCTCTTATGTCGCAAGAGCCGAGATAGACCAAGAAAGTCGACTGGGGTGGAACTGGTAATCAGGCTACTCGTTGGCTAGTTCTTGCAGAATAAATGCGGTCCGTAGCTTCATGTGTTGACGCATTTGCGCCATGGTGTCTTGGAATTCGCGCGCGGCTGTGTCGGGATCGCGATTGAAGGTTTTAGCGCGGAGGCGAACTTCGGGTTCGATGCTCTTGGCGACGGCATCGATGTCGGGACCGAAATTGTCTTCAGTGAAGGTCGTTTCGGCGAGCGTCTTTAGGCGGGCTTTGAAACGTTGATAGAATTGTGGATTGGCTAACAAAGGTTTGGAAATGTCGCCGCCGTCACGCCACCAGCCTGGAGCGCCACGTCCGCCGCCGAATCCTCGAAAGCCGCCACGTCCACGTCGGTCGCTATCATCATCACGACGCGGCTCCGCGCCGGCAGGGCGGGCACCTTCGGCGCCAAAGTTGATTGGCATGGTGCTTAACTCTTGAGCGTTGCCCATCCGAAGACTCCAAGTGGAGTCCTGATCCCAGGGGTACAGGCTCCATTTCCCCGAGGCTTTAACATCATGATAGAGAAAGTAGTTGTTAAAGAAGCCATCCCAATGCGAAAGGAGCGAGTTCACGGCGAAGTAGTTGATGACTTGATCGACGTCGAAGTTGTCTTGGATCAATTGCCACATCTTGTTGTCATCGCCTTGGGCGTTTTCTAGGGCCTCAATGAGACTGATGATGTCCTCGTAGCCATCATGGGGGTTGGTCTTCTTCTCGTGTTTGCCCACGATGTCCATGCGCTCCGGCAACTTGTCTTTGGGAGTGCGTTTGCTAGGGCGGTGAGAGCCCATCCAGATGAGCTTGTAGAGGTTTCCTTTGGCGTTGATCTCGTTCCGCCGGAAGAAGTTGCCGTTCGGTTGTTCGAACCAGAGATGGTAGCCAGCCAGCTCGCCATCGATCATGACGCGAACGAATCCAGCTTCTGCCGCAGCATTGCCTGCTTGGCGATACAGCTCGTAGGCCAGGGCTTCGTTTAGCGTGGTGCCTTCGTTCCTTTCGTAGAGCACATTGATCGTTGTCATTCCATTGAGAGGCTTGTCTTTGTGCAGCCGGACTTTGTAGCCGCTCTTGCGCTGTGTGATGTTCACGAAATCAAAGAGCTGGGGCTGTTTCGTTTCAGGACTGGTGTAGATGAAAGCAGAACGGCCTTGTGGGCGCAGTGCAGGACCTTCTTGTGCACCTCCTCGTCTTCCGAGATCTGGACCTCCCCGTCTGCGATCGCCTCTATCACCGCCGCCACGACTGCGGCCAAAGGCGGTGACTAACTGATCTTCGTTTAGAGCTTTGCCTGCTTCATTGCGCAGATTCTCCTGAAGATCTCTTGCTGCTTCAAAGACCGCTCGGAAATCAATGTCTTCGCCGGCGACTAACTTGCTTCGATCCTCAATGGCTTTGCGATGCATTGTCGCAAGTTTGCCTAACTGATCCTCTGAGAGTCCTTCGATCATCGCACAGCGGAACCAGGATCCTTCCACATTAAAGAGTCGTGGCAACATCTCAGTAAGATTGCCAAAGCCGCGACCGCCAGGCCCTCTTTCCTCGCGCTGTGTTTCAACTCCGGTGGCAGCGAACGCTTCTTGTTGTGCTTCAGTAAGATGGCCGGTCGTTCCTTCCTTCAGGACATTGCGCAGGCTTGTAAGTTGTGTGTCGAGTTCTTCGGAAAAGGCACTGATATCCTTCGTCTCTCGAGCTGTCCGGCGAAGATCGGACAAGGTCTTGTTGGCCGTTTGCAAGGCTTTGGACACGGGCAACAGCGCCTTGTCAGGCAAGCCCTGTTTGAGGGATATTTCAGCCAGTGCTTTCTGTAATGAATTTTCGGATAAGCGTTCTTCCGTGGATCTGCGAAGGCGTTCTTCCGGGCTGGGTTCCCGCCGTTCGCGCTCTTCTCGGCCTCCAAAGCTGCGACCGTGTGATTGCGAATGGCTCGTGCGATAGTCAGCGCCAGCTTTGAATTCTGCTTCTCCGACGTTGAAGAATTGAGCCACTGGAATGCTGCCCGGCTGGAATCCACCATTCACATACACAGACAATGCTGGGCGAATCGCGTTCTCGTGAGGAAAGTAGCGGGCATCACCGTCCTTGTTCACGGCTTTCACTCGGAAGCGGATGATGCGGTTTGCTTTCGCACCTGGAATGGTGGCCGTGTAAGTGTTGTCTGTGCCAAGCTTCATTGTGATGCTTGTTTCCTCTTCCTCGGCTCCGGGAGCCGCGATGCGATAGGAAAGAATTGCTTCTGTCAGGGAAGCGTCATCGATCTTCGTGGTGACGGTCACTGATTCGTTTGGCATGCTAATCTCGGGAGTGAACGTCACGGCGTCGATCACAGGTGGCAAAGTCGCTGCGTAGGCACTGTTTTGTGTGCCTGGAGTGCCGGAAGGATCGCTGTCGTAGTTGTCTGATAGGACGGACGGGGCCCAATTGAGGGCGTTGTTAGACTCTGCGGTGGGGCAGATGCGTTCCAACGAAGCGGAGTAGCCATCTGCACTCTTTGGCCAAGGGGCTTTGTCCTTGTATTTGACGGAGTCGATGTTCTTTCCGTCCGCATCCTTGAGCGTGATTGTCTCGCCTCCGTTATCGAGTCCCTTAGCAAACACATCGTGAGCATCGATCCCGTAGAATTCTTTGAAGAGCTCCTTGTCGCCGCAAAGGACTAGGAAGCCGCCAGCTTCAATTGTCGTGTCCTTGGCGAATTTGTGTTCTATTCCCCTGGTGAACGTCCATTCTTCAATCGACACCGGCTTTGGCGATGTGTTGTGCAGTTCCACATATTCCAAGCGATCCAAGTCAGCTGGAGAGTTGTAGAAGATCTCATTGATGATCACCTCAGCTCGCACTGAGTGAGACAGTAAGAACAAGGTCGAAAGAATGAAGAGAAGGTGTCTGGGCATCATTGAGGTGTTGGCGTGACGGTATCAACCCATGCGCCATTTCCGAAGCGAATCCGCAGGCTTTTCTGAAATGGACGATTGGACCTATGGCGAACCCTGCTTCCATGGTCACGCCAAGGTCCGCTGAGCTTTGGTCGATGGGCAGGCTGCCTTCGATGATGTTCTCGGCGATCTTGAGCGGGATGCGGAGCTTGCTAGTCGCGAGCTGGTAGCAGCTTGTCCATGGCATCACCCATGGACTTACCGATGAGATAGTAAGTCTCCCAATTGCGCATCCAATGGTAGTCCTGCTTTGATGGCGATTCCTCCCGCGTCCTTTGAAAGTCACGCGTTTCGACTCCCGCGACGTTACCTTTGAAGTCTGGATAGCGTTTGGGATCGCCGAGGACGAGCTGAGCCTCCATGAGCTTCTCCACTTTCGCCTTGTAACGAATGGGAATCTCCCAGTCACCCATGCCGGTATTGGCGATGACGAACAGCAGCTTTGCGAACCCTAGTACAGATCGGCGGAAGTCCGTTTAGGCGGGAAAGCCTTTGAACATCTATTTGAATGGTTTCGCCATGGTCGCATTGTAGTAATCGATGAAGGCCATGATTCGGTCGCGGAGTTGGTCAGTTGAAGCGAAGCTGGCAGTTCGAAGCAGCTTGCGAACCAGAATGCTAAACCAAATCTCAATCTGATTGACCCACGAACAATGCTTGGGCGTGTAGTGAAAGACGATCTTGTTTTCCGGCCTGCTGAGAAAGGCTGCTCGAGTCTTCATATTCTCCAGGATGCCTTTCTTTCCTTTCACGCCGAGGTCTCCTGTA
>CALLLI010000362.1 GCA_938082635.1 uncultured Verrucomicrobiales bacterium | reverse complement strand
CATTATGTCATAGTTATAAAAAATATTGATTAAACCTTGAAAAATGCCATCAAACACTATATATAAAAAACAATAGGGTATATTTACCTTTCTAATTTAGGATAAATTTAAGTTTATGTATAAGAATATTTTACTATGGTTGGTCCTTGGAAGTGTGCTTGCATCGCTTTTTGGCTGCCTCTCCACGATTGCGCTAGTGTTGGGTAATGGTTTCGTCGAGATTGAAGATCAGGCTACAAACAAAGGTCCAGGCGGCCAATTCAGGGGGATCGATCTTGGCTGACGCCTCGGAGTCACCGACTGCGATAAGCTTCTCAGCGGCTGCGGAATCCGCATGGAAACGCTTCCGCTCCGTTCGCAAAGACTCGCGCAAGATCACCAGCTCCTTAGGCTCGGGAGTTCGACTCGTGATCTTTCGAAACGCGCGATGCAATCGGGCGTCATCAATGGAGGAGCTGGGCACCAGTTGTTCCGCCAAGACCCGTGAGGCTTCGATGAAGGTGGGATCATTGAGGAGGACGAGTGCCTGCAAGGGAGTGTTCGTTCGGGAACGCTGGACCGTGCAGAATTCACGATCTGGGGCATCAAAGGCATTCAATGCGGGCGGCGGACACGTGCGTTTCCACCAAGTGTACACGCTGCGTCTGTAAAGATCCTCGCCCTGGTCTTGCACATACTTCCCACCACTATAACTATCGTCAGCAACGATGACCTCGGTCCAAAGCCCTGGCGGCTGATAAGGTTTCACACTGGGTCCACCGATGTGATCGCTGAGCAAGCCACTGGTGGCCAACGCAGTGTCTCGGATGACCTCGGCAGAGAGCCGATAACGTGGCCCACGGGCTAACAAGGTGTTAAGAGGATCGCGTGCGAGCAATTCCGGCGTCACTGAAGATTTCTGTCGATAAGTGCTAGACAGCACGATAGTCTTCAAGAACCCCTTCTGATCCCAACCCATCCTCACGAATTCGGTCGCCAACCAATCCAGCAGCTCTGGATGCGTCGGCCAGGCTCCCTGAGAGCCGAAATCTTCTAAGGTCTCCACAATACCACGTCCAAAGATCTGGTACCAAATCCGGTTGACTGCAACTCGCGCGGTCAGCGGATGATCCGGCGCTGTAAGCCACTGCGCTAGGCCTAAGCGATTTCGCGCAGCCTTATTAGGCATCGGAATGAAGACCTGAGGCACGTTGGGGCTGACCTTGCCTCCAGGTTTATCGTAGGCGCCGCGCATGAGAAGAAAGGTATCGCGCGGTTTCTCCAACTCCTTCATCACCATCGCCGTCGGCAGTTGTTTCAGAAACGCCTCCTTCGTCTTTTCGAGCTGCTCGCGCCCCCCAGCATCACTCGATCCTGCTATGGCCTCATCTAAAGAGGCCAATCGTGCCTGCTGTGCTTCTGTCGGTGCAGAGATCACTGGGTTCGGATTGCCTACATGCTCTTTGTGATAACCGGCCTCCGGCAATTGATTGAAGAAAGCAAAGAACTCGTAGTATTCGCGTTGGGAAATGGGATCGAATTTGTGATCGTGACAGCGAGCGCACGATAAAGTCATCGCCATGAAGACCGTGGCCGTCGTATCAACTCGATCGGCCACATACTCGAGACGATACTCTTCATCGATAATCCCACCTTCCGAAGTGACGTTGTGATTGCGATTGAAACCAGTGGCGATCTGTTGATTCAGACTGGCTTCCGGAACCAAATCGCCTGCAAGTTGCTCTGTTAGAAACTGATCGTAGGGCAGGTTCTGAGCAAAGGCGTCGATCACCCAATCGCGATAACGCCAATTGTAACGCGGCGTGTCGTTGTTGTAGCCATTGGTGTCCGAATAACGTGCTGAATCGAGCCAGCTCGACGCCATGTGTTCCCCGTAGCGAGAAGATCGTAGCAAGCGATCGACCAGGGCCTCATAGGCATTCGGAGAAGAATCTGTTAGAAACCCATCGATTTCCTCCAACGTGGGTGCCAGTCCGGTGAGATCGAGCGTCGACCTACGGATCAAGGTCTCCTTCGACGCCTCTTCCGTTGGTTGCAGCCCCTCTTGATCTAACCGATGCAGGATGAACGCATCGATTGAATTCCGCACCCACTCAGGATCCGAAGTCTTTGGAAAATCTGGACGACGGGGTGGAAGAAAGGCCCAATGCTCTTCGTACTCAGCACCGCTCTCAACCCAGCGTTTGAGGATGAGTCGCTCGCCATCGGTTAGGCTCTTCCCGGATTCGGCTGGGGGCATCTGTTCTTCAGCGCCGCGACTGTGGATGCGCGCGATCATGGCGCTGGCCCACGGCTTCCCTGGAACGATTGCCGCAATCCCATCACGCACTTTCAAGGCGTCCTCACGAACATCTAGGCGTAAGTTCGCCTTGCGCTGGCGCTCGTCCGGGCCGTGACATTGGAAACAGCGATCGGACAAGACCGGCCTCACATCGCGGTTAAACCTCGGCCTCGTTTGACGCGAATTCTTCGGCAAGGTGGACGCAAGCGCGGCCACGGCCCAGGCGGTTGCAGGTGTAGAAATGAACTGGTCTTTGCCGTGAAGATCACCGTTGTCGAAGTACTTCTGTATCGGTTTCGAGCGAGTGACGACATGCCAGGAGCCATCTGGTTTGCGGCTATTCATGAGGAACGTGACCCCACGCTCGATCCCTAACTCAACGACTTGATTCGGTGCTGCTTCGGACAAGGACTCCGTTAGAATGAAGAGCGACTGCCCTGTAGCGTAGGCATCACTCGCCATCCCCTCGACTTGGCTCCAACCACCATCTTCCCGTTGATCACCAAGCACGAGCTCTCGCAAGGCTTCGAGAATAGCTGGTGAATTACCGAATCGGCTCGCTGCGAGTAGCTGCATGTTTCGTCCTTCTTGAGAACTAGGCGTAGCGGTAGCGATCCACGCTTTCGCACGGTTGACCGTGTCGATCACGTCGATATCTCCCGCGTAACGATCCATGTAGTAGGAGGCCAGGAACGTCGCTGTGATGTCAGTCTCTTCTAAGGGCGGCCTCATGGTCTGCTTCTTCCATCGCCCTTCCTCCGATTGGGTCTTGGCCAAATACTGCACCAAGGCATCGGTCGTCTCATCGCGAGAATGGTCTGCAAGATCCAAGGCCCAGAGGGCATAACCAGCCGTCATGCCACGTCCACCAACGCCCTTGCCTTCGCGCACGGAGTTGATACGGCTCGTGTAAAATTCGTGCGTGAACTGAGCTTGTTCTGTGAGTAAGGCATTATCAATGGCAAAGCCTCGATCTCTCGCCGTCACCATCGCAAGCATGGGCAGTGTCTGATGGTGACAGGAGAAGCAATCGCGATGCTCCGGATAACGCCGAGCCGCTTCTTGAACGAGTTCAAGACCACGCTCGATGACAGCGCGCTTGTCGTCATGCTGCGACCAGGCTACCTCCCCATGCCCGAAGACGAGCAGCAAGGCGATGGCAGCGTGAACTCGGAAGAGTAGAGGCATTGATTACAAGGTGCCCGTTCCGTCGAAGAATGGCGACTCCAAACACGCTCGTTCACGTCGGAGCTCTATGGGATTGACAGAGAACACCCTCAGCAGAGATCATGCGGCGTTCTCCACGAACATTGAGGGAAATGAACCATACGAGAAATGAATCGACGTGAGCTACTCCGAGTAGGTGCCCTCAGCATTCTAGGCACCGCAACAGGCACAGCTCGCCGTGCCTTTACAGGTGGTAATGGCAGCAGCGCGAATCAAGCCATCTTCCTCATGTTGCAAGGCGGGGCAAGTCACATCGACCTTTGGGATCCCAAGCCCGATGCCGTGAAAGAGATTCGCGGGCCGTTCGGCACCATTCCCACGGCCATTCCTGGAGTGCGACTAGGCGAGTTGATGACACACACGGCTAAGGTCGCGGACAAGATCACCATCATCCGCTCGATGTCTCACAAGTTCACGAATCACATTGCGGGCACCTATGTCACGATGACGGGATCTAATAACCAGCCTGATCGTGACCGCGAAGCCCATTCAGATGATTTCCCTGGACCAGGCGCCATTCTCAATCATTTGCAATCGGCCATACCTTCCGTGCCAGTGAGCGTTTCCCTGCCCAATTGGCTGAGCATCCCAGGGCCTTCCAACAGAATGCCAGGTCAGTATGGAGGGTTCCTGGGCAGCACAAACAATCCCTTTGTATTTGAAGGCGATCCTAACAGCAAAGATTATAGTCCTCTCTCACTGGATCTGCCTGACGGGGTCACCACGACGCGGCTTGATAATCGGCTCACCTTGTCGAAGCAGCTTGATAATCTAGCGCGAAAACTAGAAACCCCAAACGGCACACGGATGGATGCTCTAAGAGAGAGTGCTCTCGAACTGATCGTCGATGGCCGCGTACGCGAAGCGTTAGAGATCGACCGCGAGCCTGCATCGGTTCGTAATCGCTACGGACGATCTAAGATAGGCCAGTCTTTGTTAGTCGCACGGCGCCTGATTGAAGCCGAGGTCCAATTTGTCAGCTACAACGCGTTCAACCAACGCTGGGACACGCACTCAGCGATTGAGAACACCTACAAGTCCATCGTGCCGCCCATGGAACAAGCCTATGCCGCGCTCGTCACCGACCTGGAAGAACGCGGCCTGCTCGACTCCACGATGGTCGTCAACTCCGGCGAGTTCGGTCGTACTCCTAGCATCAACAACAACGGCGGTAGGGACCATTGGCCTAACGTCTACAGCATTTCCATGGCTGGCGGAAAGGTGAAACGGGGCTACATCTACGGGGCCAGCGACAATACTGGAAACGAGGTCGCTGAGGCAGCGGTACATCCCTCGGATGTGTTAGCCACTCTATGGCAGCACCTGGATCGCTCTCCTCGCACCACCATCCACGACCGGCTAGGAAGACCTCATAGGATTTCCGAAGGCCACGTCATTGGTGGGATTTTAAGCTGAAAGTCACTCCAGGGGAGACAGCGATAGGATTGTCCAACTCTGCTCTTCATCCGCGATCAGGGTGCTGATGTCGATGAACCCTGACTCGGGGTAGCCGAACTCAGGATGCCACGTGACGTCCACGATCTCCGCTCCTTGTGCCTTGGCGGTGGCGACCTTGTCGAAGAAACCATCGATGGTCAGCAGCTCGAAAGGCTCGATGTCTTCCGGAAAAGACATGATCTTCTCTGAGAAAGCGACTTCACCATCGACGACGGTCACCGTCCCATGCCACGTGAAGAAGGACCAGTTTGAACGCACTTCGTAACGGTAGCCGCCCAAACTAGCATTCCCCCATCGCGTGCGCGCTTCGCGAAACTCGCGCTCTTCTGGTTCCTCTTTCTCGCGTTGGATAGCGCGAAACAAGGCAAGCCCGGCGCTGCCCTCTGGCAGGGTATCCTGAGCAACTTCTGCCCTCGGCTCACTCTCATTGCCTGTGCTTTCGAAAAGCATGAGATCCGCCCAAGCGATGCCCTCATGAGAATGCTGAAGCACCCACGGAACCACACCGGCTTCGCCGTCGAGGTGAAAGGTGAGTTTCTCTGCTGCCAAGTCCACGCGAAGCGTCGCCTCCATTTCGGCTATGGCGCACGGTGGCACGAACAACGCCCATGCCAACATTGGAATGGCAGCAACCGCTAGAGATGATTTGGGGAATTGAGGTTTCAAATTGACTTCTGTTTTTAGGCTTAACGGTCCGCCGCCCTGAGAAGATCTAACAAGGCCTCGGCACAAGCTTTGGCAAACACGGGATCATTGATACTGGTATCCCGCTCGATCACCGGCACTCGCTTGGGTAACCCTGCGCGGATTGCTTCGAATAGAGCTCTATCAGCGTTAGGATCGTAAAAGGGCTGGCCTTCTATGCCGATGACACTCACTCCTTTCGTTGGCAGAAGCACGCTGACGGGCCCTTGATAAACGGAGAGTTTCTCAGCGATGACCTCTCCGATCTTCCGCGATTCCTCAACGCTGGTGCGCATAAGCGTGACCTGAGGGTTGTGGATGTAGAACTGCCTACCTTCGAACTTGAGTGGCACGGAATCGCGTTGGCCGAAGTTGACCATGTCGACGCACCCGGGAACCACAATGGCCGGTATGCCAGCTTTGCCAGCGGCCTCCAATCGAGTGGCGCCAGCAGTGAGAACGCCGCCAACAAGTTCGTCAGCCCATTCGGTCGTTGTGACATCTAACACACCATCAACAAGACCGGACTCGATCAGGGATTCCATGGCGCGGCCGCCCGCGCCGGTGGAGTGAAAGACGAGGACTTCGTAACCAGCCTCTTCTAGATGACGTTTGGCTTCATTGACGCAATCGGTCGTGTTGCCAAACATGCTGGCGGCAATGATCGGCTTTTCCGAATCGTCCGTCAGGGGTTCCGCTCCAACCATGCCACTGATGGCTCCAGCTGCGCGAGTGAAGATCCTCTTCGAGATGCGATTCAGCCCGGCCACATCGACAATGCTAGGGTACATGACAATGTCCTTCGTGCCGACGTAGTGCGCGGTGTTTCCGCTGGCCAAGGTCGATACCATCAGCTTAGGAAAGCCGATGGGAAGCGCACGCATGGCCGCCGTGGCAATGGCGGTGCCCCCACCACCGCCCAAAGAGATCACTCCATCAATGCAGCCCTCCGAGTGCAATCGCTGCAACAAGGCAGGCGCTGCCTTGCTCATGGCGGTGACACACTCACCACGATCTCGTCGGCTCATCAAGGCCTGAAGATCGAGGTCGCCAGCTTCAGCGACCTGCTCACGCGTAATGTCAGGTTCGAACTGCGCGGGGCCACCCGTTCCTACGTCGATCAGGATCGACTGATACCCATGCCTATGAATGCAATCAGCTACAAAGGCATGTTCCAAGCCTTTGGTGTCTAACGCACCTAAAACAGCAATGGTAGCCATCTCGTGTTCACGTCAGGACGGTTTCTTTCCCGCAGGACAGGGAATCGATTTGAACTCCTTGGTGAGACTGGTCAGGGATTCCTCGACAGCCATGCGTTCCAAGGAAGAGGCGCCGACGAAGCCAACAGCCTCCGTGTTCTCATTGATGTAGGCGGCGTCCTTCGGGGTACTGATAGGGCCACCGTGACTGAGGAAGAAGATGTCATCTCGGACGACCTTGCCCGCATCGATGATCTCTTGCGTGCGATCAGCGGCTTCAGAAATGGTCATGGTGGCATCGACCACGCCGATGGATCCGCCTATCGTTGTCCCCACGTGGGCGATGATGGCATCGGCTCCGGCTTCGGCCATGGCTTTCGCTTCATCAGGCGATCCTACATAGACGATGCTGAACTGGTCCATCTTGCGAGCAAGGGCGACCATGTCGACTTCCTTCTGCACGCTCATGCCGGTCTCTTCGAGGATCTGCCGAAACTTGCCATCGACAATGCTGTGCGTGGGAAAGTTGTTCACCCCGCTGAAGCCCATGTCTTTGACCTGGAGCAACCAATGCCACATGCGACGTCGAGGGTCCGTCGCGTGCACGCCACAGATGACGGGGACTTCCTGAACCACGGGCAAGACCTCATACTCGCCGATCTCCATGGCCACCGCATTCGCATCGCCATAAGCCATCAAACCAGCAGTCGAGCCATGGCCCGCCATGCGGAAGCGCCCGGAATTATAAATGATGATGAGATCCGCGCCGCCTTTCTCGATAAACTTGGCGCTGATCCCGGTGCCAGCACCTGCCGCGATGATAGCTTCTCCACGATCCAACGTCGCTTTAAGCCGCGCTCGAACTTCTTCTCTCGTGTAGGGATTTCCTATTCCGGTCCAGGGATTGGGCATGGTCGTTTGTCTATCTAGTAAGCTCTTTGATCCAGGCGGATATCAAACCAGAAATAACGCCACGGACAAGATGAAGCAGCGCTTCTCAAGCGCCCCACGCTAGCCCAGCGGTTAAAAACCGCCGCTCCTTGGATCCGATTGTTGCTTGGAAGGAGTAAGCGTAGATGAGACCGCCACGCCTGCCAAGAGAAACTCCTAGCTTAGATTTGGGAACCATTCACTCCAGGAGGGTGCCATGAAAACTCAAACGCTTGACCTGAGTCTCTGAGCGACTCTTTCTCAAGGATTCATCGCTGTCGCTCAGGACGAGGCTCCGCCTTCTTCGAGATCCACCTTATACTGATCAGGATTGTGCTTACGGGCAGCCTACTCGGCACCCAGCGTTGCTCGAAGCCGAAAGAACAAGGCACCACCCGCTGCATCTCCTGGAATATGATAAGTCACCAGATCCACCTCTAGCGATTCCTGTCGTGTGACCTCAACCGTAACCTCTTGCCAAGTGATGAGATCATCGGTCGATTCGACTAACAACGTCACTCCACCGATGCCCGACCGTTGCTGGATGGCGAATTCAAAGCGCTGTTGTTCCTCTGAACTCGTCATCGTGTACAAGGGTTTGGACTGACTCGAGCTAGGGTCCGAACCAAACGTGAACTCCAGGAGATTGACGGATCCATCGGCATCTGGGTCTGACTGGGGAGCCGAATCAAATCCGGCAGGGAAACTAGATGCGGCCCAGGAGGCATAGGTGAGTTCGCTGGCTGGCGGCGGTCCGGTTTGATTGAGAGGTTCGCCCTCTTCACTGGCCCGCCATTGGAAGGCATCATCGAGTAGGGCTTTCTCCGTATTCTTCAGGACGAGAAAGCGTCCGTCGCCATCGGTCCCTGCGGGCCAAGGCTCGGCGTCATTGTATCGCAGTTCCTGCAAGACTTCATCGGCTCCGTTGACGATCTTTAGAAGGTCCCCGTCATTGGAAAGGCTACCGGAGAAAGCCCCTACCATTGGCAATCCCTCGCCGTAGCGCATGCGAAAAGCGTCAGGATTCTTCACCACAAAGAGATGGCCACCGGGCTCAATCGACGTGATGTCAGCCTCTTGAAATCGAAACTGAATGCCTTTGTTAAAACGCACATCGAGAAGATCGATGGTGGATTCACCGAGATTGAGTAATTCGACAAACTCGAAGTCCTTGCGGCTCGAATAGCCCGCACTCACTTCTGCTTCCGTAGCAGCGGTAGGACGATAGTGGATCTTGGAAATGGTCAGGTTGTCAGCATTCGCGGGCGTTTGATCCACCACGAATCGTGCCTCTGCCAGAGCAGACCATCCGTCAGAATTCATGATGCGGGCCTTCACCGTCGTGGTCTCGGAAATGGGGAAGCCGCTCACGTATTCCGAAGCCGTGGCTGACATTTCGCCACCTACCTGTCGAGGATCAATGTCATCGATGGTGAAGATGACAGTGCCTCGCGTGAAGATGGAGGATTTGTGAAGGCTGACCGTGAACCCGCTCTCTACGTATCCGCCTAACTGATTCATGGTAGGTGCAGCAGCCACTCCCATCCATCCCTTGGACTGAAACTGCTTTAGAATCTCCTTCGTCCGATTTGGAAAGAAATCATCATTTAGCCTATCCAACTCACTCTGCCATTGGTTGTCCCGAGTCCAACGCCCCGACTGCCATCGGGCTGTTTCGGCGACGATGGAGAGCCGAATCTGCTCGGCCCGGAAATTGTAGGCCTTCGCCACGTTGACCGGGGTAAGCAGGCCATCGTTGAAGAAATGCTTCTGAATCCGATCAGACACGAGCATCGCGAACTCTTCATTGTCCATGAGGACGGGAAACATGCTATGAGGGCCTCCTTTTCCGAGGTTGTTGTCATCGAGCCGCCGAAAGATAATATCGGAATCCCAAGCGATGAATTTTATCCCGCCAGAGTCTGGTTCCACCGGGCCTCCGGCCCCCCAGTTCTGCTCGGGATTCCAATCCCAATCATTACCGCAGTAGTAGTTGAGCAGCATATAGTCGACGTAGTTGATCACATCGACGCGGCGTTGGAATTCTTCGTAGTCATTTCTCGAATCTCGCATGGCGGTCCAGGCGGACATATCACTACGACCAATCCCTTGACCTTTGTTGATCGCGACGTGGTCGCTCTTCTTCCCTCCAAGATAATTGGCGAAGTGATCCTGCGTGTTGCGTTCGAGAATCTGGTAGTGCCCCCAGTAGATGCCATTCACGTATACCTGCACCCAGCGGCCACGAAGCGATTCGTGCCCCATGATAAACTGCATGTCACTGATCCAGCGATTACGTAAATACTGGCCGTCGCTCGGGGGCTGCGGAGAAGAGCTCGCGCCAAGATAGAAGAGACTGTCATGCGAACCACTTCGAAGGTTCAATTGATCAAAGCTCTCAGCGGCAAGATCCGTGTAAGGATGGTCTTCATACAATGAAGGGAAGAGCAGCTTTTCACTCCCGTATTCGCTCCGAAAATAGAGACGCATGTTGTTCTTCGGATAGGCATTCAAACTGTGGCCACCCACTCGTTTTACCCCCGCATCAATCTGAAATCCATCCGAGCCATCAGGGAAGATCATTTCCACAGAAGTGGGATCTTCACTCGTCTTGCTGATGTCCGTGTCCGGCGTGACCAATGAAATCGCCGGGTGCTCTAGCAGAGCGTCACGCATCAAGGGACCATAGACGGGATCTTCCGTGACCTTCGTCGACATCGTGTCTTGCTGGATCACATCATCGACAAAGAGATAGGTGTGCGTCTTGAGTCCCGAACTGATATAGCCGGATCGTTCCGCACGTGCTCGGATCGTCGTGGTCTTGTCGATCGTGATTGGTCCGCTGAATTCCTTGCCCGTGAACAGGGATGGCTCGGCACCATTGTCTGTGTAGCGGATCAACACATCGGGTGTGTCCGACGTCAGTTCCAGGGTGATCGGCTCATCGTAGTAGCCCCGTTTCACACTGAACTTCACACCATCGATAAGGCCTTCGCTCGGTGTCCCATTGGCCTCGCCTGGCGTGGGCTGTACAAAGTAGCCCACTTCCAAGCCATCGCCGATCATTCCGTAAGAAACATTGCGGCGCTGGTTCGGATACTCGGGCCCAAACTCATGCGCGATGGTCACTCCGTCAGTCTCTATCAGAGCCAAGTATTCACCATCTCCGCTCAGGCTAAAATTAGCGTGGATCTCAGGATTAAAAAGCCCGGAGACGTCCTTTCCTGACGCATGAATAATCTGGTAGCCGTCAGCGCTCACGGTGCCCTTGGGAATCTTCCATTTCGTGAGCCTGTCAAGATCATCCGTGAGATACCAGCCGGTCAGATCGATAGCGTCTGCACCAGAATTGTGAATCTCAATCCAATCCGATAGGTCGCCATCCTTGTCAGGCTCACCGCTCCCATTGACCGCGAGAAACTCGCTGATGGAGAGAGATCCGAAAGCACTGAGCTGAAAGGCAGCGAGAAGTGTGGTGATAAGCGTTGGTTTGTCCATGACCATAGATAGGGGAAAGGTGCCGAAGGTCTCAAAACCTACGGCACCTCAAAGCTAAAAGCCACTCGTTAGCCGGGAATCGATATAAGACCGAATTACTTCACGACCCCACGATAATAGCCGGAAGCACTACCGACGCGGACGGCATCGTCATCCGTGTGACTACCCGTGACGTCCGTTGCGATCAAAATCCAGATTTGCAAATCTTCGGAGTACTCGATGTCGTAGGTCGTTCCGTCAGGAAGTTGCAGAGCGACACCAGCAGCCGTCTTCGAGATACCGGTGATTTGAGGGGCGTTCACTGGCGGATCCACAATTCCTCCTCCGCCGTCGATATCGCCCGTCGCCGTGATGGAGAAAGCATAGATTCGGCCTAACGAATTCGTGGTAAACTGGGCATCCGAGGCCTCGGTGTTGGGGGCTTCGCCCACGGTGAGCGAGGCAGACTGTTCCGGCGCGGGACCGCCAGCCAGCCACATGTCGCCACCCCCGCCATCGAACGGAATGACAGCACCTTCGTTCTCAGAGCCGTCTGGATTGGCAACGGTGAATCCAGAGACCCAGCCTTGCTGAACGGTGATCGCGCTATTGTTATCATCAAAAGGGAAACTCACCGCTGTGGCTTCGTCATCGGAGTCATAGTCTTCACCTGACACCCGCGTGGTCCCGATATACCTCACAATATACTCGTTCTCACCCGCAGGTTCGGCAATGAAGGGAGTGACGCGCCCAGTGGCCGCGCCTACCCAGAACTGAAAGTTATTCACGATTCCCGAAGTCGTGCCCACCGAAGCGAAATCAAAGGGACTCGACTCATCGATCACCATGAGGGAACTCCACCCGTCGACACTCGCGCGCATCTCAAGGGGATCGTTAGGATCGCCCGAACGAACGGGGGGGAGCCCGCCCGGAGAATTTGGATCCAACGGGTCGTGACCTTCGGCGATCTCCAGAGCATCCCCAAATTTATCATCGTCCGTATCGAGACTGAGCGGATTCGTCTTGTGGGTGTCCACTTCGGCCCCGTCGGACAAGCCATCACCATCCGAGTCCGCAACGAGAGGATCTGTGCCTAACTCAGCTTCACGTTGATCATCCAGCCCATCGCCATCGCTATCTGCTGGGGCGCCCGTTTCGCCTAATGTGAGTCCAGGATTCGAATTCAGGAATTCAATATCCTCGGCAGCGAGCACTCTATCATAAATCTGAACGTCATCGATCACGCCGGTAAACCCGAGCGCTCCATTGAACCCACCAATGTAAAGCGTGCTATCCGAAGTCTCTCCAATCGCGGGTGGATTGTCAGCTCCCGCGACCTCAACACCATCGACCCAAATGGAAGCGCGCCCAGGGGATCGTGTCATGACCAAGTGATGCACGGTATCTAGCTTGATGGGCGTGCTATCCGATTGAAAGATGGGCCCGGCAACGCCGTCACTTTCACCAAACCAGATCACTTCTCCATCTGCTAAAAGAAGTCCAAAGAGCGGACTCTGAGTGCCCAAGCCCGCGACCGTCCCAAATCTCGCATCGGCACTGGAGCCTAACTCCGCAGCATTGATCCATAGCGAGATCGCAAACTCCTCAAAAGACTCAAAAGCCGATCCAGGAATGGCCGCTCCTCCCCCATTGGAGACCTTCATGGCAGAACCGGTCTCCGGCTTGAGCCCGGATTCTCCCAGGGTCGCGACGCCGTCGAAAGGATTCACCACGCCATTGCGATTGAATCCCGTGATATCCAGCAATTCGCTAGCCCCGGCTTCTTCGTCCAAAGTGAGCCGGGATGCTGGACCTGCCAAGTTGAGCACACTGGCACTGACCTCAAAACTAATTACCTGATCCTCAGGGGTCTCATCGTTGGACTTCACCTCAACCGTTGCCTTGAACAGGCCAGTCTCTCCTTTGCTATCCAGTTGGAGATTGATCTTCCCTTCGCCTCCCCCTGGCACCGCGCCCACGAAATCCACAACCGAGAAATTGCTCGCTTGCGAGCCACCGGTCACTTCAACAGATGTTAGTGTCAACGGGTTAGCTTGCCCAGAATTACGGACATTGATCGAAAAATCCTGAATCTCAGGAAATGATGGCAATTGCCCAAGATCAACATTGCGGGGAAGCACGGCGTTCGGATCATCGTCCGAGAAGATCACCTCGAAGTTAAACTGATAGAGGCGACCGCCCTCCGTAGACTCGTGACCTGAGGAGACTTCCTCGCCCACGACCGGAACAAACGGCGGCTCCGAATCAAAGTAAAAAATGCCCTTGCCACCTTCTGCGGCGAAGGGGATAACACCGCCGTCCGTGTTGTTCGTGCCGTCCACGCGTTCTTGCGCCACCGCAATGTGGAAATTGTCTCCCCCACTCAAATCGATGACCTCCGAACCTTCAACCACTTCAATCGGTACTGATTGAATGCCGCCTTCCGTCACCTCTATCTGTTTACCAACCGTCTCGATGGTATACGTGCCTCCCGATTCCTTGATGATGAGCGGCGTCAGCAAGCCCACAGGATCAATGCGCCCAGGATCCGCGTAGAAATTAAACGTACTCAGAATGCCGACCGTTTCACCAGGAGGGCCCTCGATGGGAGTGGTCATCACAACCACACCATCCCACCCATCGGGACCACCCGTTTCTTCAATGGGATCGGTTCCGAGGAGAATGGTGTTGGCCGCTTCGCTAACTAATGGAAACGGAAAGAGGAGGGCAAGTGACAGAAGGATTTGTTTCATGATTAACGGGGCGTTTGACGTGAGAGTGGCCACGAGGAGCTGCCAAAGATCAAAGATTACCCTGGAAAGACGCGCCGGATCAAGCAACAATCCAATGACAGATGCTCACTCTGTCCCATCGCTTGCTCGCCTGGATTGCGGTCCCACTTCTAGCCGTGTCTGACGGCGTCAGCCAGGATGCCACCCGGCGAGAGTTCGAGGCAATCGCCGCTCGCCTTGAGCAGAGCAGACATCCCTACCTCGGCAGGCAACAGGTAAAGCAGTTGCAAAGGCAACTCTCCACCCCGGGTTTATCGCTCACACAACGAACGCGAACCCTAGCGCAACTGTCCTACCACTTCTTGCGCCTGGGCCAAACTGAACAAGCCGCTAAGACAATCAGCGAGGCAATGGCCTACGAGCAAGACCCAAAGAATGCACCAACCTGGCTCTTGCGCGCCCAAGCGATGGTCTTGCTACGCCAAGCCGAAGTAGCGAACTGCATCAAACAACACACCTCCGCTTGCTGCGTCTTTCCTCTGAGTGGAGAAGGCATTCATTCTAACAAGGCACCTGCACAGCAAGCCTTTGAGATACTAAAGCAGGTCCTGGAAACAGAACCCAACGATCGACTCATTCAGTGGCTGTTGAACATTGCCGCCATGGCCATCGGTGAACACCCCGCCGCCGTCCCAGAGTCATTCCGGATTCCCAAGAATGCGCTTACAAGCACATCAACCATCGGGCGATTCATCGACGTCGCTCCCGAGCGAGGGCTCGACGCCTTCAATCTTTGTGGCGGCGTGGCCGTAGCTGACTTCAACGGCAATGGCCACTTCGACATCATCACTTCGACTTTCGATCCTCGCGGTCCCCTCGTATACTATCACCAAGATCCAACTGGCACCTGGTCAACGAAGGCCGGAGACTTTGAGAGTCAGTTAGGGGGATTGAACCTTGTCAGTGCTGATTATGACAACGACGGAGATACCGATCTCTATATCATGCGAGGTGCCTGGTTAGGAGAATCCGGCCGCATTCGCAACTCGCTTCTCCGCAATGATGGCCCAACCGTTCCAGACGGTCCGACAAACTTCACGGACGTCACAGATCATACTGGATTGGCCGAACCCGCCTTCCCTACACAAACCGCCGTGTGGGGCGACTTTAACAACGATGGCCATCTCGACCTCTACGTGGGCAACGAATCCCTCAAACACTTGGACCACGCCACCTCCGATTTCCCGAATCAATTGTTTATCAACGATGGACGGGGCAAGTTCCGAGAACTCGCCAAGGAAGCGGGCGTGACCAATGATCGCTTCTGCAAGGGCGTCGCTGCGGGAGACTATGACAACGACGGCGACCTCGATCTCTACGTGTCCAACGCCGGGAGCAACCGCCTCTACCGGAACGAGGGATCACTACAATTCACCGATGTCGCCGAATCGTTAGGCGTCATCGAACCTGCCAAACGCAGCTTTGCCACCTGGTTCTTCGATTACAACAACGACGACTGGCTAGATCTCTTTGTCACAGGCTACGAAGCCACGCCAGCGGATTTGCTAGCCGATTACCGCGGTGAAGCCCATGGCGCGACGTTTCCGAAACTCTATCGGAACACCGGTGATGGTCATTTCAAGGACGTCACCCGTGAAGCAGGGCTAGAACATGTCTATCTGCCGATGGGTGCGAACTTTGGCGATGTGGATTTCGACGGTTGGTTAGACATCTACTTGGCCACGGGAGATCCCAAATTCGAAACACTCATGCCAAACGTCCTCCTCCGAAACGTCGGTGGCAAACGTTTCGAAGACGCCACAATTACTTCGGGACTTGGACATCTACAGAAAGGTCATGGCGTCGCCTTCGTCGATATCGACAACGACGGCGATCAAGACATCTACCATCAGTTAGGCGGATTCTATCCCGGCGACAAGTATCACAACGCGCTCTTTCTCAATCCCGGTCATGGCCACCATCATCTCTACGTAAAACTTCGAGGCACGAAATCCAACCGCGACGCGATCGGAGCCAAGATCACGGTGAAAGCGCGCACCGCTTCTGGCACACGCCTGTTTCATCGTTGGGTTGGTGCGGTTAGCAGCTTCGGTGGGTCGCCACTCCGTCAGGAAATTGGCCTTGGAACTGCGGAAACGATCGAAGAGGTCGTCGTGCAATGGCCTGCCGGAACGACGACTCGAGTCACCGACGTCGCGATGGACGCCGCGATCACCGTGACGGAGAGCGCTGATTGAGAAAGGTCTGCACGGGGCCGTCGTTCTGCGCGGCCACAATGTCGGGCGCGCCGTCACCATTGAGGTCGCGAACGATCAAGGCCGTGGCATCACCCGCGATCACCAGCCCGCTTTCGGCCGGAGACACGAGACTAAACCACCCCGTTCCATCGCCTTTCATTAGCTGACTGACGCCTCCATCCATGCGCCCCGTTTCGAGCTGTGGGCTGTAGAAGTTCTGCAACATGTAGAGATCGAGATACCCGTCTCCATCGAAGTCCGTTAGAGTCGCTCCCTTTCCTGGAGCTATCTGAGCGAGGCGAGGCAGTGGTTGGAACTGAAACCTACCTTTGCCATCATTAACCAGAATGCCTGACTCTAACGTGTTCGCCTCGAATCGGTGCGCCGAGTTCAACCGTTCCGGCTGGTAGATTGTTTCTAAGGATGCGGCGGCAAAGTCACGGAAAGTCTGAAACTCGTTTTTCAGGTAGGGCATGGCATTCGTCGAACAGCTCTTGCCCCGAATGGGAAACAGCGTGTCATCCTCAAACTCGGCTTCTACCAAGCGCATGCGGCCCGTGTTCTCGAAATCACCGTAGTAAAGCAGGCTCGGTTTCTCTCGGCTGGCGTGGTACTTGGTATTGAGCCCCGTGTTCATCACGGCGCAATCCATGTCACCGTCCCCATCGATGTCTCCTGCGGCGATGCCCGACCACCAGCCTAACAAATCGCCGATCCCAGTGTCTTGAGATTCGGTGAGTTCACCCGCCTTGTTTATGAAGACACGGACAAGGCCCCACTCATGCGTGAGCAACAAGTCCTCCCAACCATCTGCATTCACGTCGGACCAGAGCGCGCAAGTGACCATGCCTGTCTCCTGCAGATCACCAGGCGTGTGATCCTCAAACTGACCTCCTTGATTGACTAACAATCGGTTCTTTGGGCTGAGCGGATAACGTCCTGGGATGCTGCGGCCTCCCACAAACACATCCATGTCGCCATCCTGATCGAAGTCGCTTGCAGCCGCCGCTCCACCACTGTCGCGGAGATCGGGAAGCGCATTCGCACTCTTGCCAAAGCCCCCCTTGCCATCGCCTAGGTAGAGACGATCGCGGAGCACGGCATCGCCTGGCTCGCACTCCACGCCACCACTGATCACGAAGAGATCCAGATGGCCATCACCATTGGCATCGAAGAAGAGCGGTGTCATGTCTTCGCATTCACGGTCCGTTTCGAAAGGCTGCGTGATGATCGCGCCCTTCCGAAGCTGCAACTGCCCAGGAGACCCGGCTGCGCCGCCCAGAAAGAGATCCTCTAGTCCATCGCCATCGACATCCGCCATGGCCAAACCTGGTCCGAGTTGCGATAGTTTGTTAGGGAGTAGTGGTTGCCGCTCGAAGTCATCAAAGGGTCGCTCACGATGGCGCAGCTTGCCGAACGAGTCTGACTTCACAAACCACGGTTTCGGCGATTCCGTGGCTGGTGATGGTGTTCCTGAAGGCTCCTCGACAATGAGTCGCTGATTCGCCTCCACGTTACGAAGAATCTGCACCACGCCACTTGGCCAGTGTATAGTCAGATCATCGGCTTGGCTGCTCTCTCCCAATCCAAGATGAATGACAGGATCATTGGAAGATAGGAATCCTGTGTACGGATTGGCCTGCCTCACCAACGTGCTCGAACCTGATCGAGCCACCACGCGCGCGCCCAAGCCAGACGAATGACTTCGCGTACCGCGGAGTTCAACGAGCAATCGATTCCCCTCTTGCACGTCGTTCCGATACACGTGAATCGGTTCATCGAGATTGCCGACGATGAGATCGAGATCACCATCTCGATCCAAGTCCCCGTATGCCGAGCTGTAGCTCATGCCGACGTGATCCAGCCCCCAAGTCTTGGCAGTTTCCTCAAACCGCAAATCACCTCGGTTGATGAATGCTAGATTGGCTTCGCGTTGAGGCGGCTTGTCGGCAAAGAGTTCCCAATCGGTCTTCCCGAAGCGCATGTTGTAGGTGATGGTTCGGAGAATGTCAGAATTGGTGAAAGCGCGGGACATGCCATTGGTAATGAAGACATCGACTAAGCCATCGTTGTTGAAATCGGCCGCCTTTGCTGCCCAGCTCCAATCGGAGCTGGCGAGACCCGCCATGTGCGCCGCTTCTTGAAAGCGACGAATGCCAGTGTTGAGATAGAGACTATTGCGCATGACCTGTCGTGGCTCCGCCGTTTCCATGAAGACCTGTTTGGAAGACATGTCGCCCATGCTTGTCTTCTGTTTGAAATGCGAGGTCGCGGCCATGTCCAAGGCCAAGAAGTCCAGCCTGCCATCCTGATTGAAGTCGGCCACATCCGATCCCATAGAGTACCAAGGGGTGTGCGGCATGGCCGTCTTGATGATGTCCGTGAAGGTGCCATCGCCATTATTATGATAAAAACTATCAGAGTCCTCGAAGTCATTGCAGACGTAGAGATCGGGAAAGCTGTCTTCGTTGTAATCCCACCACGTCGCCGAAAGCCCCTTTCCGGGACCTACGCAGATGTCTCCGGCATAGCCACTCACATCTTTAAACACGCCATCATCGTTCCTTAGGAGAACGTCGCGTTGACCGACAGGGTACAACTCGTAGCGCTTGTGTGTTAGACTCGTTCCCGCTGGGCGTATCCCAACCCATTGGCGATAATCCGATTTGATCTTGGGCTCACCACCGACCATGAAGGTCGCATCCTTTGGCATACCATTCTCGCGATAATAGATATTCGTCAGGACGTAGAGGTCGAGATCACCGTCGTTGTCATAGTCAGCGAAAGTCGGCATGAGTGAGGCGTTCGTCACATCCACCCCGAAGGCTTTGCCCTGTTCTTCAAAGTGCCCTTGACCATCATTGATGAACAGGGCGTTCGGCGCATCGTATCGACAAACATACAGATCGAGATCTTGATCATTGTCGATGTCCACCATGGCGACACCCGTGCCCCAAACATCACTGTGATCGCCGATGCCGGCGCTTTCTGTGGCGTCCTTGAACTTCAGATCTTTGCTCTGGATGAAGAGGCGATCCTTGCCTGGACCACTGACACAATAGACATCTGGAAGACCGTCTCCATTCACGTCGCCGATCCCAATGCCTCCTACAGCGTAGCCACCTGCGTAGAGGCGTTTCAAAGGATGGCTCGTCTCAAGTGGGCTGGTGAAATCAATCCCACAATCCTGGAGGCGGGTGAAGAGCGTTTCATTCGTGGATGTAGATGGGGTAGGAAGCGGCTCTTTAAGCACATTGCTAGCCTCCGAGACCGACACTGGCGTAGACGTCTTGACGGAATCTTTACAGCTGACCAAGACCAAGACCAGTAGTCCTACCCATCCGATGTTATATAAGGGCTTCATTGCATCTGTTCCAGTAACTTCAAATTGAGTTGGGCTTTCTCATTTGATGGCTCAAGTTTCGCCGCCTGCTCAAAACACGATCTGGCTTCTTTAAAGCGTCTCTGATTGGCTAACAACGCCCCTAGATTGTTATGCGCTTTAGCAAAGTCTGGCTTCAAAGCAATCGCCTTGCGAAACGCACTTTCCGCCTTGGGTGTTCCATTGCCATCCATGCCCACGTCGTAGTGAATACGAGCCGCCGTGGCCGTGAGGCCTGCGTGCTCATAGTAGTAAGCGCTGGCGAGCCGATCATGCGCGTGCATCTTCTCCGCAAGGTATTTCGACAAGGTCTCTGAAGGCTGGGGCCTCGTGTACCATTGCCCGGTATACGGGGCCGCTGCATCCCGAAGTTGGGTGTCTGAGGCTCTTGTCAGAGGAAGGTGTGCTAGCACCATTTCAGGACCAACCGCGCTCCGAAAGATCGCCGTGATCGCTCGGTCGGGCCCCGCCGTTAGCAAGAAACTGAGCGGGACCGAAGGCGGCGGGGGTTGATCGAAGAGGCTCGCTTGCAAGCCTTGAAGACGTGCTAAAATCGTCTCGTCGACCACCATCGTTGGAAATGGAAACGCGATACTTTTAAAGAAAGCGTTAGAATATTCGTCTTCAAGGGAAATCGCGAGCACTTTGAGGCCAGCCTTCTTCAGTCCGGCTGCCGCAGCCGTCATGGCCTGCAACTCTGCGTGACAATGCGGGCAATCTTTCGACCAGAGGATCACCCAAAGCGGTCCCCGTATTTCAGGAAGAAACGAGAGCGCGGGTGCCAGAACTCGCCTTGGAAATACGGACGTTAGACGATCTCCTGCATTCTCCAGCACCACGGGCTTCGGCTTGAGGGCAAGATTGCGATCCTTGGTCTCGATGCGGGCGGCACCCGTGCCCTCGATCAAGACGGCCCGGCTTCCTGGCGTGATACCAGAGAAGGATTCAGTCGTTCCATTAGGCCAGCGCACGGCGATCGACTGGATCACTTCCCCCGATGAACCAAGCCCAAAGTGCAACGATTTGGATGATTGTGAGAGGAATCCACCACCCGCTCGCACGGTCTGAATGAGCGGCTGTTTCTCGCCTTTCAAAGCCACAATCACCCGCCCTCCAATGGCGTCGCGATTGGATTTCGTGCCTTCCAGCCGCAGGGTGATCGAATCAGTAGCTCGCGCTTTCTGCACATGTTGATTGGCCATCAGTCGTAGACGAGGAGCCGTACGATTGCGAATCCATACGTCGAGGTCGCCGTCGTGATCCCAGTCCGTCACACCGAGGGCACGTGCATCATCTGGAAAGTCCATGCCTGACAACGCAGAGACGTCCGCATAACGCGGCGTGCCCTCTTGTGTCACACCACCATGAAGAAAGACGCGGTTGCGTTCGTTCCCGCTCCAAGAAGCCCCCTGCCGCACCTGACGCATCAGTTCACTCCAGGCACTCACATACGCGTCTGTATTCTGTGAGGACGACACGACCTGTCGCCAGAAGAAACTTCACAAGTCATCCGGTCGCCGATTTGTCAGGTAGCCGTTGGCAACGAGCAGGTCTTGCCAGCCGTCATTGTTGAAATCAACAAACTTGGAACTCCAGGCCCACTGCCCCACCGTAACATCGGCTTCTAGGCTAACATCACGAAAGGAAGCATCCTCCACTCCTAGAAATAGTGAATTCCCGCGAGCCATGCGTTGAACATCTGCCACGACTCCCTCTTCACGCTGTTCTGAAAACTGGCTCTGAAAGGTGACGCGATTCCCGGCGGCGGAGAACATGTTTCCCACATAGAGGTCCATGTTCCCATCGCGATTGCAATCCGCCCAGTCCACGGACATCCCGGCACCAATGTCCTCCACCTTTAGCCGTGACGCTTGATCCACAAAGGCGCCATCATTGTTCTTATAGAGGTTGTTTCGGCCAAAGTCATTGGCCACGTAGAGATCCTGATCACCATCATTGTCGTAGTCTTCCCAGGCGGCCGAGAAACTGAATCGGCGATTGTTCGCATCCAAGCCGACACGTTCCGTGACATCATGAAACTCGAAGTCGCCTTGATTCTCTAACAGAGCATTGCGCCCTCCATTATTCGCATCATGGAAGGGCAGCGGAGCCTGTGCCTCGAATCCCCGTGCCCCCATCCTCTCCCCAGCACGACCGGAGTAGTTGGTGGCGTAGAGATCGAGATCCCCGTCATTGTCATAATCGGCAGCCGCCAAGGTGTAGGCGCTGGGCACCGCCTCATGCCCCCCTCGAAACTCGAATCTTCCTGAACCATCATTCTCAGAAAAGAGGATGAGAGGGACGGTCGCCACCACGAGATCCTCATCTCCATCGTTGTCCAGATCCACGAGCAATGCTGCCGAGGACGACTCTAACCAATCCGTTCGTGACCTCGCGGAAATGTCCTCCAGCGTGCCGTCTGCCTGCTGAAGATAGAGCCGGTTGGGCAAGCCGCCGCCATCACAGACATAAAGGTCTTCAAGCGCATCTCCATTCACATCCCCAACGGCGAGCCCGTGATGTCCTTGCAGCGTCATTTCATCTATGCGCGTCAATCGTTGGCTCCACCCATCGATTCCGGTCGTGTGTTGCGGCGAGTTGGCCTCATCGGCTAACACAGACGCCGTCACATCTACAAACCACGGTGTGGACTGAGACTCTGGCCGCTGAAGTTCCTCGGAGGAGATCAATGTGGTGGAGTCTAACATCGGCCCGCCATCACGCTGTGAGAGCCATTGGCACTGCCACTGACTATTTCTCTGGTGCGTGGGACTTTCCGCCGGGTAGGCCAATTCCGCCGAGACGGTGGTTTCGAATCCATCGGCGATCACCTGCACATGGACGATCTTGAACGAAATCCTCGTCTCTGTGGATACAGGGATCCCATCGGCCAGGGCTTCGGCGAAAGGACTCGCCCCGCGCCCCAAGGCCACAGGTAATTCATTGGCTTCCCTTCGGGTGAGCCATTGTGCCAGTTGGTCTAACCGGGCATTGGCCTGGTTAGACCACCGCTCACTTTCCCAATTCGTGGCAGCTTCAGTTTCCGCGGTTGCGACAATGAAAGAACTCGTGGAGGCCACTGAGCCTTCGGGCTTGCCGTATGCCACAGCAAAGGGAACCGAGCGCCTCGGCACGACGGGAATCATCTCGGTCACCAGCCGTTCGCCCGAGCAGTTTTTTAAAGCAAGGACCGCCGCCGAGGTGAGAATTACGACTGCAACGAGCCAACTCCAACTCGACTTTACCTGGCGATGCTTGTCGACCACAGACGACATCATCTCTTTTCTAGTGCCCCCCTGAAAAGAAGAAACGCACTCAATGAGTGCGTTTCGAAATTCTTATGAAGCGTGAATTGTGTTGCCTACCGGCGACGCCGACAGATCAAAGCAAAGCCACCCAGACCGATCAACACGAAGACGGAGGGCTCAGGGACAGCCTCGCCCTCAAGATTAAACTGGTAGTTACGACCACCGTCGGGAGAGGCATGCCCAGCATCCAACGGATCTCCGATCGCGGGAACGTAACTCGTACCATCTTCATTTCGCTGAAACATTCCAGAGCCCCCTGCACCCCCGAAGGCAACCACACCACCGTCGACGTCATCCACACCTTCCGCCCGCTGCCAGAAGGCCGGGAGGTATTCATTAAGACCTGTCAGAGTAAGGGTGTCCGTTCCCATCGTCAGGCTGAATGGGTGGTTGTTGACACCCTCGTCGGTCACCAAGACCTCAGTCCCGATCCCGATCACGGTGCCCGCAGCATCAAAAACCGAGCCGATTGGGCGAGACACAATCAACGGCGTGACAAGCCGCGTGCTATCGGCGCGACCAGCAGCGGCAAAGAAGCTAAAGTCAGTAACTTTGACCACATCACCACCCGAGATTGGAACGGAGATGGCCGTAACCCCAGACCACCCATCAACACTGCCATCAGCCAGGTTAGCATCGCTGACACCGCCAAGCAGAGCAGCACCATTGGAAACCACAGTCATCGACAATCCTAGAGCAATAACAGGAGCAAGTAACTTCATCCTACCACAATGGCCTTTCCGGACCCAAGATGTCAATGCCATAATTAGATTAACTACTTGCTTTCAAGCGGTATACGAAGCGGAATTGCCCCGATGCGCCCCTTGCACAGAATCCTCCTGATCCTGATTTCAGGCCCCTTGATCGCCTTCTGGGGAGCTTCGTGTGACCGGCGCAGCAGCCCTCCGACGGCCTCTGAAGCCCCTCCCACCACATTTGTCACCCCGGCCGCTCACCGGGAGAAACTCGCCCTCCAGCAGCAACTCGCCCCGAATGAAACCGGGTGGGCCTCAGAACACTTGGCTGAGATCCTACATCATCGCCTCATCGCTCTGCTAGCCCGACCAACCGAAACTCAAGCACTCCAGGAATTCGCCGTCGCTGACATCAGCGTCACACCAATCCTCGACGATTCGTTGCAGGAAACCTATCGGAGCGATGCGGTCCACATCCGCCAACTCAAAGGTGCCGTGCACCCACAATCTGGACTGACTGCACTCAAGGCGCTCTTAAAGCCCCTCACGCCGGACCTTCATCCCACGGCCAAGATCATCGGGATCCAAACCAGACCCGGCCGAGCAGAGACGACCGTTCGCATCGAAGGAGATTCCCCAGAGCGTCAGATCCGTGCTCAATGGCAGTGTGAATGGACGCTGCAGGATCCCGAAGCGCCTCGACTGACCACTGTCCGTTGCGAGTCGTTCCAAGAAGCGCGATCTAACCACGAGCCGTGGTTCCATGATCGAACGGGAGCGGTGGTGGGCGATCACGAACAACTGGAGGTCGGTCTCGATACCTGGCTCACCAAGATCGAACGCACGCACGGCATGCGCTACTTTTCCCGCACAGGCCTGGCGGTGGCAGATGTGAATGCCGACGGACTCGACGACCTGTATGTCTGTCAGGCGGGCGGACTTCCCAATCTGCTCTTCATTCAGACTGAAGCGGGCGGCACGATCGACATCTCTCGTCAGGCTGGCGTCGCCTGGCTCGACCACACATCCAGCGCGCTGTTCGTGGATCTGGACAATGATGGCGATCAAGACCTCGCCCTGGCTACCTTTGAGGGTGTGCTAGTTCTAGAACAACACGCACCCATGAAATTCCAGCGGCGCGCCTTGCTCTCGACGAAAGATACAGACCTGCAATCGCTGTCCGCAGTCGACGTCGATGGTGATGCTCTCCTTGATCTCTATCTCTGTGTCGACTTCGCGGACAGTCACTCCCGGCGCGACGAAGCTACCACGGCTTTCATCTATCATGATGCCAACGATGGCGGAGAGAACCAACTCTGGCGCAACGCGATTACCGGCCCCGGCGATTGGCAATTTATCAATGTGACCGAGGCCACCGGACTCAACGTGAACAACCGTCGACACAGCCTCGCCGCCGCCTGGGAAGACGTTGACAATGATGGTGATCAAGACCTCTACGTTGCCAATGACTACGGGCAGAATTGTCTCTATCAAAACAATGAAGGACGCTTCAAAGATATCGCGTCGGCCGCTGGCGTCGTCGACTACGGCTCTGGCATGTCTGCCAGTTGGGGCGATGCCAATCGAGATGGCTTCATGGATCTCTACGTCGGGAACATGTTCTCCTCAGCAGGCAGCCGTCTATCGGCCCAAGCCCAATTTCTGGATCAGAGCCCGCCCGAAGTGAGAGCGCTCTATCAGCGATTCTCCAAAGGCAATAGCCTCTTTGTGAACGGTCAAGGCAGCACATTTGATGATGTGAGCATGCCATCGGGAGTCGCCATGGGCCGATGGGCCTGGAGCTCGCTCTTCGCGGACGTGAACAATGACAGTTGGGACGATCTCTTGGTCTCCAATGGCTACATCACCACGGAAGACACGGGAGACTTGTGAAGTTTCTTCTGGCGACAGGTCGGGTCGCGAGCAGACATCGCTTTGGGCGAAAGCGCCCTACCAGATGAGAAACGGGCCTCCTTTCTGAGCGTGGTCAAACAAGGTCGCTCGTTCAGTGGGCGAGAACGCCACACCGCGTTTCTCAATCAACGCGATGGCACCTTCGCTGACCTTTCCGCCATCAGCGGGATCAACTTCGCCGATGATGGCCGGGGACTTGCACTGTCCGATTGGGATAGAGATGGCGATCTCGATCTCTGGTTCAGCAATCGCAATGCACCGCAGATTCGTTACCTGGAGAACAACCACTCAGCGCCTGGCAACTTCATCGCTCTCAAACTCACAGGCACCCGCTGCAACCGCGACGCCATTGGCGCACGCGTTCACGTGCAACTATCAGAGACTTTGACTTCTCTATCAAAAACCTTGCGCGCGGGTGAGGGCTTCCTTTCTCAATCCAGCAAGTGGTTGCACTTTGGCGTGGGACAGGCCGCCTCGGTTCAGGAACTCCGAATCCGATGGCCCCATGGCTCCACCGAGGTCATCAAGAACCTGCAAACCAACCGACGCTACACGATTGCTCAAGGCGAAGGCCGCGCAGTCCCATGGGAAGGACCAAGCACGTTGCCTCAAAGGCCTCTGCCTTCAACGGTCATTTCCAAACAGCAGCCCAGTGGCCTGATCTCCTCACGCGTCCCCCTACCACCGATCCACTACCGCAACAGCCAAAGCGAATCGCAAACCTTCGCCACCACCACACCGACACTTCTCGTCTTGTGGGCCAGTTGGTGCCCCACCTGCCAGGCCGAACTCAGGCAACTCCAGAGCCAAGCCAATTCCCTCTCCAAAGCAGGCATCAGCATTCTTGCTTTGTCAGTCGACCACCTGGCCCACGACGCTGAAGGCACAGAAGTCGACCTTCAACGAATCGCCAGGGAATGGGGAGTGAGCTTTCCCACCGGTCTGGCCCACGAGTCTGTGCCTACCATCTTCGAGGCCGTCCAACGGCACATTCACGACAAGAACAGCGCGTTTCAGCTCCCAATGAGCATGTTAGTCATGCCAGATCACCATGCTGCCGCCTTCTATCCAGGGAAGCTCGCGATCCCCACATTGCTTGAGCACGCCGCCAATCTCGACCTCTCTGAGAAGGCCCGCCGCGACGCCTCGGTGCCATTCCCAGGGAAATGGGTAGCTCCTGTTCGTCGGCTCCACCCGATCGATGTTGCACTCCACCTCATCGAGCAAGACCATGACGAGGTGGCGCTTGCCTACTACACCCAGCATTCGCGCATGATGGCGAGCCATGCGCAAAGTCCCCGACTGTTTCTAGAACTGGGAAGGACTCTGGAGGAAAAATCGCGCCATCGTGAAGCCCTGGACTTCTATTACGGCGTCCTCACACAAGCTCAGAATCATGTGGAAGCCCTCAGTCGACGTTCTATCCTACTCGCGACGAGCAAGCAAGTACCAAGAGACCTTGATGAGGCCATCAAACTATCAGAACAAGCCATCAAAGCGAGTGCCGGCCAGGACGCCCTCGCATTGCACGCACTGGGAGTCACACAAGCCGAGCAAGGCTTCTATCGGGCCGCCCAGAAGAATGCCAAAGAGGCGCTCGCTCTCGCCGACAAAGACGGATTGAAACTACTCCGTGCAGACATTGAGGCAGCGCTCTCCTGCTACGGGTCAAACAAGCCCTACCGTTAAGGCTTCACAGAATCTGCCTCATCTTAGTCCCTTCGGCTTATTCGATAGAACCTCTTGGGCACGTCTGCCCTCGCTTCGGCATCAGTCAGGCCTTCTTCACGGCGGCACCGAGGCGTTCTTTCCGCCTAAATGATCACTGAGCACGCCTTGTCTTTTTCTAACATTGATGCCGACACCCTTGACCGCAAGCTGGAAAGTTACATAGAATCAACACCGGATTGCATACAATCCTCCATTCCATATCCAGCACGATCATGAAAGCCCCGAACTTCTTCTCTTGGGGATTGGCAGCCGCTTTAGGACTGTTAATCCAACTGACATGCACTCAAGCTCAGCACAGTGATGACTTCCTCGTCATCGAAGCCGAGCCGGATTGGTCAATCATTTGGGACGGCAATGATGGCGACCACTTTGATCCTGCGGCTTGGGAGGATGGCGGTGCTCAGGCGCCTGACAACTTAACACTGGCCTAAAATGGCGCTCTGCCATTCGGATCCAGTGAACTTGATCCGGCAAGGTTTGCCTTTCATGTGCTCCCCTCACTTAACAATGGCACCTATGACAATCAAAGCAGTTGGATCTCCGCCGACGGCGATGAAGATAAATTTGTCGGCATCGACTTGGGTGGCCAATTTGTCTTCGGGCGGATTGCCTGGGGTCGCGACAATGGCAACGGCGCTTTCGATGACTCAGATCCTGGCACGGACTCTTGTGGTGGCCAATGTTCTGATCGATGGGGAGGGGACGATCCCTACACGTTGCAAATCACCACTGTCCCCAATCCGAACGAAGAAACGTCTGACAGTGATTGGGAGACGATAGGCACTTTCGAATACATCGCGGCGGATGGCATCGAGCCCGGTGAAGGCTTCACACCTTGGTTGCGCCACGAGTATGAGATTGCTATTAATTCGGCCTTCAAATACATGCAACTTTATTGATATTGATATTGATGGGATTGAGATTGCATGAAACGAGACGGGCGGAAACTATCAAGTGAGCAGCAATTGTTGCAGCGTCAGAATGCTGTGAATATGTTCTTTCAAGAAGGCTACACCAAGACGGACATTGCGCTGGCGCTCGGCGCATCTAGACAAAATG
>CALLLI010000361.1 GCA_938082635.1 uncultured Verrucomicrobiales bacterium | reverse complement strand
TCAACTTCAGAAACAAGCTCCGGGAATTGATAGGTGATTTCGATGGCCTGGTTAACGAAACTGTTGAGTTCTGACGAGAGTTCCGCCTCAAAAAGCAGTTCTTGCCGAGCAGAGTGATCGGATCACTGTTGGTGGTAATATACTAAAAGTCAACGGATTACGTTAATCAAATACTAACAGAGCGCTATCTGATTCTTCAAGAAATGGGTTTTCGGCGAAGGTCCAACTACGGAGATCGTCGTCGCGTTTCACCTTCTCCATCCACTTGAGAAAGGACCGAAGTTCGGGTCATTCAACCCCTCGCCACATCCAACGAAGAGCAGACTCTTCGTTAAACGAAGCGCATTAATCGCTGCCTGCGCATGGTCATCTGTTCGAATGTCTTCGTAGTCACGAATACCCAAAATAGACGATTCCGGTTGATCCCCATGTCCATGCAAATGCAGCACCGCCTCTTCCTGACCGTGCGCAATACGCTCGATCTTGTGCTTCTCCTTCCACGTCACCGCAGGGAGCTTCGTCACTTCTTCAATCAAGCCGTCGTAGTTGGTCGTGACGATCGGGATCTTCAGATCTCGCAAAGCCTCCAACACTGACCGATCTTTAATAGATAGATTCCTAAAGGCATCTCGTAGCCAGCTCGCATACTCACCGGCTTACACCTTCTTGGTGACCAACTCCGCCACACCTAGCATTTCATCTAGGTCTCCAGATTTCAAATCTGCCTGCTTGCGCTTGATCCATTCATCATCAGAGCCGTGGAGCGAGGCTCCGCGCTTGATGCCGTCCTCGAGAAGCCCATCCCAGGAAGCGATCTTCTCCCCAGACGCGCCTATCGAGACGCCAGCCCCGACTATGGCCACCACTTTCCTCTACGCAATCTGCAGGCGCAGGTCTTTGATCAATTCCGCTTGGTTCTCCATAGATTTCTTGGGTTTCAAGCCTGACGTACGCAAATTGCCGAGAGACATCAAGGTTTCAAACCACAACGGTACGCCCAGTTAAAAGGTCAGCCTCCTCTTCGTTTCGATTGCGAGTGTGGCGAGAGATACGCTATAGAGCAGAATGACTCTGGTCTCCGCTGCCATCCTCCTGTTTCTGATCATGGATCCCTTTGGGAACATGGTCACGTTTCACTCCTTGTTGAGTGGCCTGAAGCAGCGGCGGCAGGTCATCGTCATTCTGCGAGAATCTCTGATCGCCTATGCGATCCTCATGCTCTTTCTCTTCACGGGTTAGTCGCTGCTGGCCTTCCTCGGGCTACGCGAGGCCACCTTGTGCATCTCTGGAGGAATCCTTCTGTTTCTGATTGCCCTCGGCATGGTCTTCCCAAGGAAGAGCGTCATTTCTCCTGAGCCAGACACCGACGAAGGCGAGCCCTTGGTTGTTCCGCTAGCCATCCCCCTGATCGCTGGACCGTCGTGCATCGCGGCTCTACTCGTCATGGCCACGAGGGAACCTGACAAGATGACACAATGGGTATCGGCACTCACACTTGCGTGTGCCGCGTCCACCATCATTCTAACGGCCTCGGTGCCACTGTTTCGATTCCTGGGGCGGCGCGGCTCCATCGCGATTGAACGACTGATGGGCATGCTGCTTGTCATGATCGCCGTGCAGATGTTTCTGGATGGGATCAAAGTCTACTTGGCGAACTAATAACCTCGTTCCAATTGAGGTTCAACGAAGAAGGCGATAGACGGCGAGGCTAGTTTCGCGAAGATCGGAGTATGAGCAATGATGTCTACACCTTAGCGGATCTCCGGCAATGGCATGCCCAACCTCCAGCATGGGCGGAGGGCGAGAAGCCCATTCTGGCGGTGTTCGGAGATCCCGTGGCCCATTCGCTATCGCCGCAGATGATGAATCCGGCATTGTCGGCAATAGGCGTCGCAGGGCGCTATGTGCGACTGCACATCTTAGAAGACGAGTTCGCCGAGGCTGTGCGTTTGTTGCCCAAGCTGGGCTTTGTCGGTACCAACGTCACGATTCCACACAAGTTCAATGCCTTGAGGAATGTGGATGAGGTCGATAGCTTGGCCAAACGTCTAGGCGCGGTGAATACGGTCGTTGTTCAAGAAGACGAGCATTTGTTAGGATTCAATAGTGATGGCCCTGGTTTCCTTCGATCACTCAGCGAAGCCTTTCACGTGGATGCGAAGGACTTACGCATTCTCGTTCTCGGGGCCGGCGGCGGTGCCGGGCGCGCTGTCGCCATTCAATGCGCTTTGGCAAAGTGTGAACGTCTGGTTCTCGTGAATCGTACCGCAACCAAGGCTCAAGTCGTTGCGGATGAGATCCGCCCACTCTTTCAGGACGATCATCTGGCTGGCCCTATGGAGCGGTTAGAAGCGGTGGCCTGGGAAGACGATGTCTTATTACATCAGTTAGACCACACCGACCTCATCATCAATGCGACCTCCGCTGGCATGAAACTAACAGATCCGGATCTGTTATCCAGCGGACTCATTCAACCGCATCACTTGATCTACGACATGGTCTACAAGCCCGCACGGACGAAGTTCATCGCTTCAGCAGAAGCCGCCGGAGCACGCGCGACGAACGGGCTCTCGATGCTCCTTCACCAAGGCGTGATTTCTTTTGAGACCTGGTTCAATCGCCCAGCCCCCGTTGAAGTCATGCGAGAGGCTCTGCAGAAAGCGGCAACAGAAGCAGGCTAAATAAAGGAAAGGCGCCTTCCAAGCGCCCCACGCTGCCTGGCGGTTAAAAACTGCCACTCCTTGTTAGGATCCGAGCTGGGCCAACAGCTCACGGAAACGCAAGAGCACGCGTTCCTTCCCTAACAACACCAAGACGGTGAGAAGATCCGGGCCGCCTGCTTGCCCACTCGCGGCAACGCGCGTGGGGAACATCAGCTTGCCCTTCTTCTGTTCGAGACTCCCCGCCGCCGCCTCAATCGCGGCATCGATAGTTACCTCTTCCCAGCTTGTTGTGTCTTCGAAAGCCTTAATAAGCGCTTCAAGCTTGTCCGTGCTTTGCGCATCTTTCGCCAACTTCTCCAGAGCTTTACTATCCAAATCACAATGATTTCCTTGTAAAAACGCAATCTTCTCTGGCAGCTCAGAAGCAATGCTCACTTTCGTCTGCATCAATGGCAGGATCTTGCGGAGCGATTCTTCGGATATATCCATATCAGCGGCCTTCACTGCCGCCGATGCATGCTTCCAGTAGGTGCTCTCATCTAGTGCCATGAGCCGCTGCCCATTGACCCAGTTCAACTTGACCAAATCAAAGGACGCGTTGCTCTTGTTGATCCCCGGGAAATCAAAGCGTTCAATGATCTCCGTAAGCGGCAGGAGTTCGGTATCATCTTTCGGAGACCACCCCAACAGAGCCAAGTAATTCACAACAGCCTCAGGCAAATAGGCCTTATCTGCATAGTCAGTCACAGATGCCCCCAAGTCCCGTTTGCTCATCTTGGACCCATCCGGATTCAGAATCAGAGGAATGTGCGCATACGTTGGCGGCGCTTCCCCAAGAGCTTCAAAGAGTTCGATGTGCTTTGGCGTGTTTGAAAGGTGATCTTCACCACGAATGACATGGGTAATTCCCATTTCGAGATCGTCGGTGACATTCACAAAGTGGAAGATGTAAGAACCATCCGGTCGACGGATGGTCATGTCCGGTTCGTCGCGAGTGAACTCAACCCGCCCGCAGACTTGGTCATCCACCACGACAGGTTTGCCCGGCGATTTGAAACGCACAGCTCCATTCTCCTCGGTGTAAACTAGATCTTTAGACTGCAACGTTTCAAGGTGCTTGTCATAGAGATCCTGGCGTTGGCTTTGAAAATACGGGCCACGATCACCGCCGATCTCGGGGCCTTCATCCCACTCCATGCCCAACCAGCGCATGCCTTTGAGGATCGCCTCGATTCCGTCATCGATATTGCGGGTCTTGTCCGTATCCTCAATGCGCAGAACAAATGAGCCACCACAATGCCTAGCATACAACCAATTGAAAAGTGCCGTGCGCGCCCCTCCGACATGAAGGTAGCCGGTGGGCGATGGGGCAAAGCGTGTGCGAACCGTCGATGAACTCATGGTAGGCGAAGTTGCATCTTTGTCCCCAGCCTGCAACCTCTGCTTGCGCTCTGGAAGAGCCCTGAGATGTTTCCGCCCATATGAGAGAGGTCAAAGACTCGCCCCGAGCTCACGTGCGCATTGGTTATGACGGACGCGTCCACAAGACCTATCGGGGACGGATGGCGGAGGAACGCTACCACACGGAGAAGACCATTCTCCGCTTTCTCGAGCGCCGTGGCTGCGATTTCGTTCCTCGCATGCTCGACCACGATGACGACGAACTGCTCATCGTCATGTCCAACTGCGGCCAGCCTGTCGAAACCATGACACAGGGAAAGATGGACTCCCTCTTTGACGAACTCGAGGGCTTCGGCGTGCGCCACGCTGACCAAGCGGCACGCAATGTAACCTACGATGCCCGACGTGGCCGCATGTGTATCATCGACTTCGAATTCGCCGATCTGATAGACAAAAAACCGGCCCTTCTAGGTTGGTCCACCCTGCGCTGGTCAGGCAAGGTCGACATGGGACGCTTTCGCAAAAAGAACGATGACAACCTCGCCGTGTTCACCATTGATCAAGAGGGCTTCCGCGCACTTCCCGAGGAAGGCGAAGCGAACATCGAAGACGGCGATCTAGTCTTCGTCATCTGCGACGGCATGGGCGGCGCGACCGCTGGCGATCTTGCGAGTGAAATGATTGTCGGTCGGTTACGAGAGAGGATCCCACTCACCTACGAGCAAGCTGCCAACCACCTCTACCCAGATCGGTTAGGCGTCCTCAAGGAATGCCTGGAAGACGTGCACCTGGCCGTCAATGGCTTGGCTGAGAAACACCCTCACCTTGCGGGTATGGGCGCTACCGTCACCCTGTGTTGGTTCACCCCGGAGAACGTTTACTATGGGCATGTGGGCGACACTCGTCTCTATCGTTTACGCAATAATGAAACAGAACAAATCACCGACGACCATTCGCGCCCCTGGCAACTCATGAAGCGCGGTGAACTCAACGAACGCGAATACCGCTCACATCCTCGCAAGAACATTATTCAGCAAGCCATTGGAGCGGGCATGAAAGACCTCGAGCCGATGATTGGAACCCTTCCGATCAGGAAGGCGGATTGGTTCCTACTCTGCTCAGACGGACTCATCGGCGGCCTCTGGCAAAAACATGTATGTGAGATTCTTGGCAAAGCGACGACCCCAGTGGCCATCACAGACGAGCTACTTACAAAGTCTCTCGAAGACGATGGCCGAGACAACATCAGCTTGGCCACGGTTGAGATCTATTAGCCTCCTTCAAAGAAAGACGCCACCCTTCTTATCCTTGCGCGTTTGAAAGCCAATCGACCGCCCAGCACTCTTCGCACTATCACATTCACATTCACAATAACCGAACGGAGGACAGACCGCCATCAGCGCGAAAGACCTGACCAGTCACAAAGCTCGAATTCGAACCTAACAGGTAGTCTACCAGGGCGGCCATTTCTTTAGGATCACCCACGCGCTTCGCCGGATGACGATCTCCGGAAGCCCTGCGTTTCTCCTCCGAGTTCAGAAAAGCCTGCGCGAGTGGGGTGTCTGTGAGAGACGGCGAAATCACATTCACACGGATCTTTGGAGCGAGTTCCGCAGCGAGAGAGCGACCAAGACCTTCCACGGCTGCTTTGGCAGCCGCGATACTCGCATGAAACGGCAAGCCAACCTTGGCGGCGACCCTTCCAAAGAGAACGATCGAAGCGCGTGGAGCTCGTTTCAGAGCAGGCAAGGCAGCTTGAATCGCATGCACCGCTCTTATCACATTAATGCGATAGTCCCGCTCGTAGTCGGCTGCCATCAGACGGGTCAACGGCTTGAGGTTGATCGTGCCAGGAAAGTAGACGAGACCGTCCAGCATGTCTGGCAATCCCAGTGCGAACACCGTCTCTACATCAAACGGACAGTAAGTGACTCGAGATGCAATGTCAGGATCTATCCGCCGACTCGCGACCGTCAGTTGGTGCCCCTGGCCAAGCAAACACTCCACGGATGCCGCGCCAATCCCTGTGTTCCCACCGACAATAAGATAATGCTTGGTATTTATATTTAAAGAACTACGCGCCACCAACAAAGAGAGGCACAGAGATCCGAAGATCTCTGTGCCTCAAGTAAAATAAGGTATGATTGAGGAATACCCTACTCCTTGGGAAGAATCACAGCATCAATGACGTGAATGACTCCGTTAGAAGTCACCACATCTGTTTTCACAACATTAGCACCATCGATAGTTACCTTACCATCTTTCACAGCAATCGTCGCTTTCTTGCCGAGAACGGTAGCCACTTCGCCAGCCTTTACATCTTTAGCCATCACCTTGCCGGCAACCACATGATACTTCAGAATACCAGCCAGCTTACCCTTGTTCTCAGGCTTAAGCAGGGTTGCCACAGTGCCTTCTGGAAGTTTCGCGAACGCTTCATTCGTTGGCGCAAAGACCGTGAACGGCCCATCGCCCTTAAGAGTCTCTACGAGACCAGCTGCTTTCACGGCAGCAACGAGCGTTGAGAAATCGTCAAGACCTGCAGCGGTACCGACAATGTCCTTCTTGTCACCTTTGTGATGATCGGCCAGGGCGAGTCCAGCAAAGGCAAAGAGTGCAGTGGTTAGGGACAGTAGAGTAATTTTCATGTAATTCTATTTTAAAGATTTTGTTTGTTTCAGTTTAGTTAGACTGGAAACACGGAACCTTGTTTCTCGTCTCTCATACAACGTGGGATCGTCCTCAGCGGATTCATCAATCTGACTTTCTTCCGAAAGTATATTTCTATAAATTGCCGACGCCTACTTCCTATTTGAAACGTGTGGTCAGCTCTCATGGCTAACCGATCTTCAGGTCCACGCATCGCTATCATTGGAGCCGGTTGTTCAAGCCTCGCCGCTGCGTGGGCCCTGCGCGAGACCAACACCGAAGTCACCCTTTTCGAAAAAATCCGCGGCTTCTCAGGAAGAGCGACCACTCGAAGCGCTGAAGGCTGCCGCATCGATCTCGACGCGAACTACTTCCGCGCGGAGACCAAAAACGTCTAAGATCTAGTTCACCACCAGTTGCCGACCGACGACTTGATCAAGATCAACAAACCCCTGTGGACGTTTGATCAAGCAGGCGAAATCTCTCCTGGCAATGCTTCGCTAGACGCTGAACCCAAACTCAATTACCAGGGTGGGATCAGCACATTAGGTAAGCTGATCGCCGAACAGCTCACGGCAACGATTCACCGTGAGACCCAGGTCACCGGGGTGGCACGGAGAGACGACCAGTGGGTCCTCACGTTTGAGGACGATTGCGAACCTTGTCTCGCCGACCGAGTCTTGATCACGACTCCCGCCCCGCAAGCCGCAGCTCTCCTTGAGCCTGACATCACAATCCCAGACCTTTCGGCAGTTTACCCTACCACCCCCAGTTCGCCTTGGCGTTAGGCTTCGAAGGTGATCCTCCTGAGCCACGTCCTTATCACGCCTTGCTGAATCTTGATCGCGCACATCCCCTCGCTTGGTTGAGCTACGAGAACGACAAACAAGGCCACGTCTCTACTAGCCAAACGGTTGTCATTGCCTAAATAGCCCCATCCTGGACCCAGGACTACTATCATACACCTAGAAATGAGCTGGCCAATGTGATCAAGCCGCTCGTTCGCCAGTTGTAGCCAGACCTCACAAGCCCACTCTCCTGGTAGAATGGTCAACGTTGGCGCTATGCCCATCCCTCCACGGCACTCGATCAGATAGCCCTAGCAGAGAGGGAAAGCCGCGGGCTCTTCTTTGCTGGAGACGCCCTCGCAGGCAAAGGACGCGTCCATCTTGCCTTGCAATCCGGGCTCGATATCGCCGCCCGTTTGGCCTAGCTTGCCTGCCTATGAGCAGCGCACCCAGCATCGAGACCCAAGAGGAAGTCATGTTCTTCGACACCGACCTCGGTGGCGTCGTGCACAACATTGCCTACCTTCGCTTCATCGAAACAGCCCGCACGCGCTTGGCCGCTCAGTTAGGCATGGTTCTCAAAGAAATGGCAGCGACCCAGCTTTATGCCGTCGTCACGCGCACGGAGATTGACTATCGAAAACCGGCCACCTTGGGGGATCACTTGGTGATTCGTGGTGAACTCGAGAAGTTCAACCGCTCCCGTTTCTGGTGCCAGTTTGAGATTCGACTCCGTGAGGACATGGACAAACTCCTCATCACGTCTCGTCAATGCCTCGCCCTCGTCCAGATGCCCAAAAGCAAGCCCAAGCCCCTGCCGAAGTCCTGGCAACAGGACTTCCCACAATGCTACGGCCCTTCATCGAAGCCGTAGTACTCGCCACTCGCACAAACCTCGGCTATCTTGGGTCATGCGTATTCTGAAGCGGTACCCCGACCTGGCCAGCGTCTCCATTGCGAAATCTATTCTTGAAGGCGAGGGCATGGAACCCTTCATCGCGGATGAGAATCTCGCGAGTTCAGATCTTCCCGCCATCTTTGCAACAGGAGGCATTCGGCTCATGATCCCGGACGACGACTACGAACGTGCCTGCGAGATCTTGAAGGATTCCGAAGCTAACGCGGCCTTGCCTGACGACTTTGACCCAAGCGTTCCGATTTCTTAGGAGAGAAACACCATTGAGGTGACTGCCATTCACGGCTAGGGATGCGAGCCTATGGCAAACGCACGCCTCATGGCCTTCCACCTTCTAACCAAATGGGATCACTCGCAGCGTCACGCTCAGGACCTCTTAGGTGAAGTCTTCGATGACCGCCGGTCACTCGCCCCCAAAGACAAGGCTCTCACGCAACACCTCGTCTTCGGCGTGCTCAGGCATCGACGCATGCTAGATGAATGGATCGGCCGTTTGCGCAAAGGCAAGAAGCTGGATGACGAAATTCGTCTCATCCTTCAACTCGGTCTCTTTCAACTCTTCCACACGCGGATCCCCGATCATGCCGCCGTAAATGAAACTCTGCGTCTCGCCACGTCCAAAACACGCGGCCTAGCCAATGCCGTACTCCGCCGCGCCACTCGCGAACGCGACGCCTTGGAAGCCATCGCCAAAGAAGCGCCCCTAGCCATGCGCCACTCTCTTCCCGATTTCCTCGTCGCGAAATGGTTGGCCCAGTTTGGCAAAGTAGACACTGAAGCACTCTGTCAATGGTGCCAAGAGCCTGCCCCCATCTACTTCCGCCGGAACGATCTCCTCTCAGGTTCAGCTGAACTTTGTCAGGAACACGGCCTCAAGAAAGCAGATGTCGGCGAGCGCGACGACTTCTATCACGTAGAAGAGATTCCCCAAATGCTACTCGATGGCGGCGTTGGCTACATTCAGGATCCTGCCACTGTGCTCGCCTGTGACTTGTTAGGCGTAAAATCCGGACACCGCGTGCTCGATGCTTTCGCCGCGCCCGGGGGCAAGACCGCCTACCTCACTCAGCACATGGAGAATGAGGGCACGCTCATCGCCACCGATTCCTCGGACAAACGCCTCAGCCGTTTGCGCGAGAACCTTAAGCGACTGGGTGTCAAACGCCCCATGGTCCGCAAAGCAGATTGGACCGAGCCTCAGCCAGACCTTGATCTCTTTGATAGGATCGTTCTCGATGTCCCCTGTAGCAACACAGGCGTCCTGCGCCGCCGCGTCGATCTCCGCTGGCGTCTCGAACCCAAAGTATTCGCCGAAATGGCAGACCTTCAGTTCAAGCTCGCGACCAACGTGCTCAAACAACTTCGCCCCGGTGGTCGGGCCGTTTATAGCACCTGCAGCATTGAGCCAGAGGAGAACGAACACCTCGTAGACTGTCTGCTAGAGAAAGACCCATCTCTCGAACGTCGGGAAGTTGTCCGTTCCACACCTCAAGTGGACGGCTATGATGGCGCATTCTCCACGCTGCTCGTCAAACGCACGTAGCCTAGCGACTCCCAGACTTACTCTATATAAGTTAAGCGCATACCTTCCGGCAAAAGTTCACCTCCGTTGCGGCATCCGCCTAGGCCGTAGAATCGTACCATTCCTGAGTCTGGGTTTGCTAAGCGAATGTAGTGTCTCTCCTCCCCATCCTAACACCCACTCGATTGCCATTCATCTCGCACTCGAGGATACTTCACTTGTTCTGCAAACCCGAGACTCGTTTCCTTTACCCTGGAGATGCCCTTCCTTGACGCCTCTTGCGGCTCGTCACAGGCTGCAACATGAAGGAATTGCACTCGGTCGACGAGATCTTCTCCCACCTCAACAACACCACGCACCTCGAAGGCGTCGTGTTTCAGGGAATCTCTCTCTCAGAGATCGGGGATCAATTAGGTAACGTCACGTTAGACGAAAGCATCTTTCTTGGCTGTGAAATGACGCCAAACTTCGCGCTCGATGTGCAGAATCGCGGCGGCATCGTCTTTCCCCATCTCAAGGACCGCCCTTACCACGCCTTCCGCCCGCACCTCTACACCCCGGATGAACTCTTCGCCGGCTTTGATCGACACGACCCATGCACCTATTGCCAGACCCCCGACGCCACCATTCACCTGCATTGGGAAAACACCGGCCGCGCAGCGCCCAAGCACGTGCTCGAGGGCATTCTTCGTCGCACCCACGACCAATCCATCACCGATGCCCTCACAGAGTATTTAGAGTCAATTGACCGCAAGGTCGTCGCCATCATGGGATGGCCATTCCATGCCACGCACGGACCCACGCTACCGTGAAGTCGCCCAAATCGCCCGCACGCTCACACAAAAAGGCTATCTACTAGTCAGCGGCGGCGGCCCCGGCGCCATGGAGGCCACGCACCTCGGCGCCTGGTTTGCCGAACGGCCCGACAGCGAACTAGAAGACGCCCTCAGCATCCTCGCCAAAGCCCCAAGCTACCGTGATCTCGAGTGGCTCGCCTGCGCCTTCAAAATCCGCGAACGCTACCCCCAAACCAGTGAGGCTTGCGATAGTCTCGGCATCCCCACCTGGCTCTACGGTCACGAACCTCCCACGCCCTTTGCCACCCACATCGCCAAGTACTTCGCCAACAGCCTGCGCGAAGAAGGTCTCATCTCCATCGCCGTCCACGGCATCATCTTCTCGCCAGGCAGCGCGGGAACGATCCCGGAAATCTTCCAAGACGTCACCCAGAATCACTACACCACGTTGGGAATCGTGAGTCCCATGGTCTTCCTCGACAAGACCTTCTGGACGGAAACCAAGCCCATCTACCCCCTCCTCGAGAAACTCGCAGAAGGCCAGCTCTACGGCAAGCTCCTCGCCCTAGCGGATACCCCGAAAGAAGCCGTGACCTGCATCGTACAGCTCCCGCCCCAGAAACCCGAAGCCTCCCTCCACTGGCACTTCTGCCGCGCCCACTGCGAGGTAAGCGAACTAACGTAGAAAGACAGACCCCCATTGGACTGCTGCAGCCTTGCTGCCGCTTTCGTGAGCCAACCCTGCTGGCCACGCCGCTTGCCGCACACCCCTCCGCAGCAGGCTGAGTCCGGCAAAGCGGCTGCAGGCATCCGTAGTCCGTGGACGTTTCGGATTTCTAATACAAACCCATTATATTTGGCGTTACATTATTTCCTGGAAGTATATGACGTAACTGATATACAACAAATTTGTCATGGATACCTCTACGGCGCCTTTCTTCTAACAGAGCACTCGTAGGCCTCGAAAATCTTCGCTTTCGAAATGAGTTTGCAGCTAAAGTTTGAGAGATCCTGGCAAGCCCGTCCTTCTCACCGCCCGAGGAAGATCCAGCAAGACAGGTGCCATGGATTCCCTGCGCTGCGGTAGAATATTGAATCCGATGACAACTCATGTCAGCCCGAGCAAGGTAAAGCCGCTCCTGAACGGCAAGCGGCAGCTAACCTAACGGCTCTAGAGTTAGACCTCTCCTAGAATACCAGCAGCGAAGAGCCTAACACCCTTCCTCATACCGATACCCAACTCCATGGACGGTCTTGATGATCGTGGGAGTGCAAGGATCGGGTTCGATCCGTTTGCGTAATTGGGAAACATGCTGATCGGGCGATCTGCTATTGGGAAGGTAACTCGCGCCCCAGCAGCATTCGAAGAGCAGGTCGCGGGTGACCACTTGACCTCGTTTCTCCTAAAGAAGCATGAGTATCTTGAGGTCGCGGAGACTGACAGCGATGGTCGTGTCGTCATCGCGGGTTGCTCTTAGCCGCAAAGGGGAGACACGGAGGTTGGCCATGGTGAAATCGTCTTGTTGCTGGGACGATGCTCGCGCTAAGCAACGGCGTGTGACGGCGCTGATCCTTGCTTGCACCGCTCTCACGCCGAAGGGTTTGACGATGAAGTCATCGGCATCGAGCTCCAATCCTAACACCGTGTTGATCTCTTCCGACTTCGCACTGATGAAGAGGATCAGCGTTTGACTATCCTGAGATCGAATCTTCTTACAGACATCGTAGCCACTGACTTTCGGCATCATCACATCTAGGCAAACCACATCGGGCCGTTCGGATTCATAGAGCTGGAGCGCTTCCTCACCATTGCTCGCGCCGATCGTCTCGTAGCCGTCGTGACCGAGGAAATCCAGGAGGCCTTTCCGAGTATAGCTGTCATCTTCCGCAACGAGAACTTTCATGACACGACGTGATTTCGGGACGTGACTCGAAAGGTCGCTCCTTGGTTCGTGGATTCTAGCTCCAGGGAGCCTCTGTGGCGTTCCGCTAGATCTCGGGCAATGCTCAAGCCAATGCCCGTGCCTGCCACGCCATCGATCACCCTATCACTCATCCGCATAAAAGATGTAAAGATGCACCGCCGCCAGCTGGCAGGCACGCCAGGGCCGTGATCTTGAACGCGGATCACGGCGGCACCATCTTCCACTTGGCTAGAGATGGCAAGCATCCCACCTTCCAGCGCATACTTGAACACATTGCTAAACAAATTGCTCAAGATCTGTTCACAGACATCCCGCTCCAAGAACATGGGGGCATCGGCAATGAGATGGAGATCAGGGACCCGGGCGGCCTCGGTGAAGACAGCCTGAAAGGTTTCCATGACATTGCTAATGACTTCGTCAGGGCTGATCTCGCTGGCATGCAAGGTAAGGTTGCCTCGCTGTTGTTGAGTGAAGGTGAGGATATTCTGAATAAGACGCGAGAGACGCTCGCTCTCCGCCACGACGACATCGAGACAGCCTTGCGTTTCCTCATCTTTCGGATCGAGCTTGGTCTCGGCGAGCTCAGCATACAGGCGAATATTCGCCAGAAGGTCTTGAGTTCATGCGAGACTTGATTGACGAAACTCACCCGCTGGGAAGCCTCGCGCATGGCTCGGGAATTGGCCCAATAGAAGTAGCCACCCAGCAAGAGGATGAGAGCGCCCAAACCTACAAGCCCGGCTTTGAAGACACCGGGCTGACGTGAGTTCGGCGTGGACAACATGACTTCCGGAACAAAGTAGGCGAGACGCCACCTATTCCAGCGGGATAGGTGCGGGAATCTCAATGAAGCGCACCGTGCCTTCGGACGGTTCATAGCGGCCCCATTGGTAGATCGGATAGGACGACTCATCCAGCAAGACGATGCGGCCATTGGCCAGCGCATCGGTGGGCAAACTCTGGATAAGTTCGCTGAGAAAAGCAGACCGGTCGACCTCAAAACCAGAGGTGGCAGGCGGAGAAATATGATTGCTCCAATAAAGGAAGTTTCTTCCGTTTCCATGATACCACGTGTGCCATCCTCGCTTAGCCGGATAACCACTCTCGCCTCTTCTAGAACACGCCTCGATCTCCGACAGCGAACCCACGCGCTCAAGAAAGGCTTCTTCGGCTGCTGTGCGGTTTATGAGAGGAGGGATGAGCAGCGCATCTCCTGAAGACATGCCTGACAAGCGGCTCTTTTCTAGCAAGGTCACGAGGTGACACCTTCTCTTGTAAGGGCGTTTCTAACTTCGCCTTAACAGTAGCAAAGTGAGAGTCAATATGAAGGCGCACTTCGAGAAGGCGATCCTCCAATATTGTCTGGAGCGAGGCCCGCGCCCTCTCCTATTCACTGCATTTCCGTTCCTCACCCAACCACACGAGTAACCCAAGTGGTAGACACACTAGAAGCAGGAGAATGGCGGCGAGCGAAGGTTTCAACGTTTCTCTTTCGGATTGGCTTCCTGTGGTACCGTCACCCAGGGAGTGATCGGCAACATAGTCTGTCAATTGCTGAACTGATTCTGTGTCGCCCGCATCCGCTTGCGATTGCCCCACCATGTATCGTCCTGATCTATAGTCACATAGCCCCAGTGATTCTCACCCGCGACAGAGTCGAAGGTCGCATTTCCCTTGAAACGTTTCTTCTGAAGCCCCAAGTAGTCGACGTTGTACTTCAGAAATGCCTTCGCTTCTTCGACTTGGCCTTGGTTTCTCAACGTCACGGCCTTGCGATTCGTCTCCATGGCAATCTCCGTCACGGCGGCAAGAAGCACGTCGTTGTTGATCGCAGCTTCCATCTCCTTATCCGTTGCCACATAACGGGCGGCCACGTTCTGGCTGAGTTCATCGCGCGTCTGGGTCGCCACGTTTTCATAGCTAATCATCACCTTGGCCAATTCTAGCGGGGTACCCACAAGTCGAGATGGCGTTTCGACTTCGAGAAGCACATACTTCTCCTGCTCACTGTAAATATGATTCAATCGCAGACGTACCGACCGATCCGAGATATCAGCCTCTCGACTAATTACACGAACAGGGCGAATGCCAGACGCACACTCAATCCGCAGATCAATTTGCTGAGCCACGACCTTCCTCACATTTCCAAATTCTTCCTCGAAGAAAGCGACGAGCTGGTTGGGCTCCTGGATAAACCGATGGACGCCGTCACTCGCATTGTCCAATTACATCATAAGATCTTCATTGTAGCCAAGCCCTAAACCTAACGTCGTCACTGAAATACCTTCTTTTATCAACGACTTGCCCAAGTCCTCCAGTTCGCCAGGACTGGCAGGCCCCACATGAGCAATACCGTCAGACAGCAGGATGATCGAATTCACCCGCTCTTTGCTAAGGAACTTTCGGACCTCTCCAGAACCCTTGGCCACGCCACCAAAGGGCGCCGTATTCCCATCAGAGGAAATCTGATCGATCGCACGAAGAAAATCCTCCCGGTCCGAAACCTTTGTCGCAGGCACCACGACGCCGATGGTCGAGTTGTAGGTGATGAACGAGAAGATATCGTCCGCATCAAGACGTTGCACCGCCATGCGCGCGGCTTCCTTGGCCGCGTTCAGTTTCTCGTCGGACATCGATCCCGAGCGATCCAGTACCAGTGCGATGTTAACCGGACTGCGCTCCTCCGCTGCGGTCCGTTTGAATCCCGTCAGTCCCACCTTGATGTAGGTGGTCCGTTGTTTCCCAGCAACGAGTGCGGGATTCGACGTTTGCGCGTTCAGCGTGAGTTTCAGAGCCGCGTGGCCCGCCCCGGTTAGGGCAGCTATAATTAAGAATGAGGCGATGATTGCTTTCATAACGAACGCTGACATTATTTAAGGCCAGCCTAAAAAGCGTCAGATCCACTTCAGAAGATTGTAAGAAAGTTGTCAGCCCAAGACACGGGCCCGACATCTAGAATCCGGTCGACAGCCTGCCGTGGGCATCCCAAGGTAACGCTCTTCATGAACGGCGAGCGACCATCGATCACGGACCTCTTGGCAACAGACGAGGCGGAGGGTTCATCGCGTCTTCCTGATCGCATGCAGGCGTTCTTTGCCGCAGATGGGCCGATGTCGGATGGCGACGGGTTCGAGTACCGTCCACAGCAGCAGGAAATGGCCGTGGCTGTTGCGGAGGCCTTGGCGAACAGTCGTCCGCTCATGGTGGAAGCAGGGACCGGGGTTGGGAAATCGTTAGCGTATTTGATTCCGTCGCTCTTGCACGCGGCCAAGCACAACAAGAAGGCGATCGTGTCCACACACACGATCAATCTCCAGGAGCAGCTGATTCTCAAAGACATCCCGCTTGCGATGGATGTGTTAGGTCTCGACCTGAAGGCGGTCCTCTACAAAGGCCGGGGGAACTATCTCTGCCCGAATCGTTTGCAGGCGGCCATGAGCCAGACGCGCGAACTCTTCTCCAGCAGTGAAGACCAGGAACTACAAGCCATTTGGGAATGGAGTCAGACGACGAAGGACGGTTCGTTGAGTGACCTCACGTTCTCGCCCAACTCGAAGGTTTGGGCTCAGGTGCGTAGCGAACCTCACGTTTGCACGAAACGTCGCTGCAAGGACACGCCTTGTTACTACCAAGCGCTGCGCAAGCGCGTGGATGAAGCCCACGTCGTGGTCATGAACCATACGCTGTTCTTCACCTTGCTAGGGTCCATCGATGAGACGGAAGACCCGAACATGGAGGGCTTTCTCTTTCCCAACGACTTCGTCGTCTTCGATGAAGCCCACACGTTGGAGAACGTTGCAGCGAAACAGTTAGGGCTGAATCTCTCGTATTCGAATGCCGCCTTCGACCTGCATCGCCTTTACAACCCAAAGACGCGGAAAGGAATCTTTCAGGCGCTAGGCGATCCCACGGCGGCTCAAGCCGTCACCGATCTGAGCGAAGAGATGGAGTTCTTCTTCAATGAGATCGAGAACTCCTGCCGTTTCCAAGGCGAGCACCGGGTCCACCGGGTCCGCGACGCCGGGCTTGCTGAAGATACTCTGGCTAGCTCTATCATTGGCGTCGAGAAGCTCATCGGGCAACGAAGCGATGACCTTGAGGACGAGAATAAGAAGCTCGAACTCGAAGACCTTGGGCGTCGTTTGCAAGACCTTCGTCTCAACGTCCGTGGCTTTCTCGATCAAGAATGGAAAGATCACGTCTATTGGGTCGAGCGTGTGGGCCAATCAGCCAATGTCACCCTCAACGCCGCCCCGCTCAACATCGCCGAGCGTTTCCGCGACATCTTCTTCAGTAGCAACAAGCCTGTCATTCTCACCAGTGCAACGTTAGGCACAGGAGAGAAGGACCTCAGCTACTTCAGCTCACGCATCGGGGCTGAGAAAGTCTGCGCCGAACAAATCGGGAGCCCCTTCAATTACATGAAGCAGATGCGACTCTACGTGGCCAAGAACATGCCCGAGCCGAATGACGTCGAGTTCGAAGAAGCGTTAGAGAAACAGATCAAGCACTTCGTCACTCAAAGTTCCGGCCGTGCGTTTGTCCTCTTTACCAGCTACCGGCTCATGCAACGCATGGCCGGGCGCATGGCGCCGTTCTTCTCTGGGCAAGGCTGGCCTCTACTCGTGCAGGGTTCCGGTAAACCGCGCGCCACACTCGTGGAGATGTTCAAGAAGGACATCGGCAGCGTCCTCTTCGGCACAGACAGCTTCTGGACCGGTGTCGACGTTCCTGGCGAAGCGCTTTCTAACGTCATCATCACTCGATTGCCGTTCGCCGTCCCAGACCATCCGTTAGTCGAGTCTCGACTCGAACAGATTCGAGAACGCAACGGCAATCCCTTCATGGAATACTCCGTGCCCGAAGCCGTGCTCAAGCTCCGCCAAGGCATCGGTCGCCTCATCCGCTCGGAGAAGGATCGCGGCATCGCCGTCATCCTTGACAACCGCGTGCTGACAAGGCGCTATGGCAAGGTCTTCCTGCAGGCGCTGCCGCAGACACGCCTTGTGGTGGTGGAGTGATCGCTTGAGACACATGTGCCCATGACAGGCAGCCATTCACTCCCTCGACACGGTAAGCGAGTCTTCCTCCGACGCCTTTCGTCAACGGACCTGGATTCGTTTCAATCCTATCGGCGCGATGAAGAAATCGGACGCTTTCAAGCGTTGGGAACCCTGGCCGGATAAGGAAGCTCTGACATTCATAGAGACGATGTCCACGGTCGATCTTCTCCAGCCAGACACGTGGTGTCAGGTCGGAATTGCCGACCGAGAATCCGGGGCGCTGATTGGGGATATTGACATGTGCGTGCGGCCCCAAGAGAATGAGGGCGAGATTGGATTTTCTCTGGTCGCGCAATGGCAGGGTCGTGGGCTTGGGTCAGAAGCGGTCCGACTTGGGTGTGACTTCCTGTTCGAGCACGCCACCGTCGGACAGATCGTTTGCATCACCGATGCGCGGAACCTTGCCTCCAATCGACTCTTGCGGCGATTGGGAATGGATCATGTCCGAACGGCCGACGCTATTTTTCGTGGTGAACCTTGCCAATAATACGTCTTCTTGCTTTCTCGGAAGAATTATCTATCATAAGAATAACTATTCCACGTGGTAGAATGGCAGGAGCAAGGCGCCTTGGAGTGCGCGTGACTTGTCACCGCTTTCCATGACGTCGAAGCTTACTGAGCGGGCGGAAGGGTATCGATAGCACAGGGTTAAGCGGAAATTTTCTGAGCAACCAAGGCTTTGGGCCGGCACAAGTCCCTGATGCGGAATGGCGGTGACAAGTCACGTACACTCCAAGGAACTTACCCTGCGGTGAGTCCGTCGTTACGTTAGACTAAACCTTCGCGGTCGCGTTTGGGGAGTTTGGCAACGACGAGCGCGTAGGAGTGGTCGCAGAGTTCGCTTACAAGCTTCGGCTTGAGCGAGCCATCGAGGACGAGTGTGTTCCAGTGGCGTTTGTTCATGTGATAGCCTGGCAGAATGGCATCGTGGTCGGTGCGGAGTTCTACGGCACGGTCGGGATTGCACTTGAGATTGGTTCTGCCGACTTCAACGCCGTCGTCCGTCTCGAAACCAAGCGTGGCGAACATCTTGCCCTTCACTTTGTAAACGAGCACGTCGGGACCGAAGGGGGGTTCTTCGGTGACAGCTTGTTTGGCTATGAGGTGCTCGCGGAGTTCGTCTGGATTCACAGGCTTAGCCTAACGAGGCTACTTAGCGCTTCCAAGTCTATTGCTTCTCCTGTTCGAGCGCTTCGATGATGGTGTCCACGCTGTGTAGTACCTTTTTGGCGACTTCAGCGTCACCCACTTTAAGGCCAAAGTGTTTCTCTAACGCGACGACAATCTGCAAGGCATCGACTGAATCGAGTCCCAGTCCGTCCGGACCAAAGAGCGAGGTATCGTCCCCAATCTCTTCAGGACCCTGCGGGAGCATGAGTTCATCCACGAGGACTTGCTTCAGCTTAGCTTTCGTTTCAGCGGTATCCATCGAGCAACAGGAGGGATGCTAGGCGATGCCTTGGGAGAAGGCATGCGCCGACGAAGCATACCAGTTCGGCGGAATCCGGCGACGGGCGGCGGAACCTTCATCGTGACGATGATAGTGCACGATCGCATCTTCATCGCTCTGCCAACAGAGGTAGATTTCCTGGCCGTTGATCAGGGCGGGAAAGTCGACGAGGCCTGTTTGAAATCCAATGTCCTTGTAAGAACAACCGAGTTCTTCCAGCTCACCCACGAGGCTTGTAATCTCAGCCATGGCCTTCTGGAATCTCGGAGAAACTCCGCGGCCTTCGGTTCCTAGAGAACGAAGATCATTCCCTTTCTCTAGGATGTCCCTAACAATCGCGCGGACCAGTGGCAACATGTGGCTGGCCTGATCTGGGGTGAAATAGCGCATCGCTTTCATCATTGTGTTCTGGGAACGGGCGCAGACTGAGACACAGTCTGGACGTCGGCAACGAGAAATGCCATTTCACCACCTCACTCTCTCGAATAAGAGAATCTGCCGAGATGGCTCCCCGATAGCCTTGTGTTTACTAGAGAAATCAGGTTAGAACACAGCCACTGCATGCATTCCCTTCTCCTTCTACTCATCGGCATGGCTTTGGTCCTAGGAGCAATCCTTGGGCTTCGCTTGCATGCCTTTCTCGCATTGATCGGTGGCGCCTTGGTCATCGCCTTTCTCACTCCTGAGAATGCCCTCAATCGGTATGTTGAAACCGAAATGCTAAGCAAGGGCCCCGCTTCCGAGTTCGACATTCGGCTCGCGCAAGAAGCCATGGGCAAGAAGACACCGGTCAAACGCGTGGTCGAGGGCTTTGGTGAAACCTGCGGCAAGGTGGGGATCCTCATCGCTATGGCGTCAGTCATTGGCGCGTGTTTGCTAGAATCGGGAGCTGCCCAGCGCATCGTGCAGGCAATCCTCACAGCCTTCGGCGTGGCCCGAGCACACCTTGCTTTTCTCTTCTCAGGATTCTTGTTAGCCATCCCTGTTTTCTTTGACACGGTATTCTACCTACTCATCCCGATTGGCAAGGCGATGCGACGGAAGACGGGGAAGAATTACCTCCTTTACATTCTGACCATTGTCGCGGGCGCTACGATGGCACACTCGCTAATTCCACCGACTCCTGGCCCTTTGTTTGTCGCTGGAGAGCTGGGAGTGGAACTCCCTATCATGATGATCTCAGGATTCATCGTGGGATCCTTTGCTGTGGCCTTCGGTTATGCCTGGGCCGTTTGGCAGAATCGCCGCCATGAGATCGCGCTTCCCGAGGAGTTCGAAGTGCCCGATGAAACCTCCGAGATAGAGGCCAAGCTGCCACCACTCGCTTTGGCCTTGTTGCCTGTGATCTTGCCCATCGTTTGGTTAGCCGTCGGTAGCATTCTGAAGGTGCAAGGCAATACTGCTAGCGTCGTTCCACTCTTAAATGACAAGAACCTCGCGTTGATTGCTGGTGCCGTTCTTGGCTTGTTCATGTTAGGCTTCTACGGACGTGCCGACGGCACAGACAAGCGTAGTAAGATTCACGAGGCTCTTCAGTCTGGTGCAGGCATCCTCTTGATTACCGCTGCGGGAGGCGCTTTCGGAGCGGTCCTTCGTCAAACGGGGATCGGGGCTGACATCGCAGCGATGTTAGGCACTTCCGCTTCTTGGCTCGCGTTACCTGTCGTCTTTCTGGTCACCGCCATCGTGCGCACAGCGCAAGGTTCCGCAACGGTTGCCATGATCACTGCGGCACCCGTAGCGGCTGCGTTTCTCCCACAGATCACGTTTCACCCTGTCTACCTCGCCTTGGCCATCGGCTGCGGCTCCAAACCCATTCCTTGGATGAACGATTCCGGCTTCTGGATCATCACGCGCATGAGCGGTATGAAGGAATCGGAAACGTTGCGCTTTGTCACGCCGATGATGACATTAATGGGCCTCGTCGGTCTCATCCTCACGTTGATTGGTGCTTGGCTTTTCCCCATGGCATGATTGATAGAATACCTCATGAAGACACCTGAAGACTTACGATCACGCCGCTGGTTCGGCCCTGCCGACTTGCGATCCTTTGGCCATCGCTCACGCGCCAAGCAAATGGGGTGGGACAACGAGGACTGGGAAGGCAAACCTGTCATTGGCATTCTCAACACGTGGTCGGATCTCAATACCTGCCACACGCATTTCAAGATCGTCGCGGAGCAGGTGCGCAAGGGCATTCTTCAAGCAGGCGGGCTTCCCGTGGAAATGCCCGTCATGTCCGTGGGCGAGATGTTCACGAAACCTACAAGTATGCTCTACCGGAATTTCCTTGCCATGGAAACCGAGGAAACCTTGCGCTGCAATCCTCTCGATGGTGCGGTCTTGTTAGGCGGGTGTGATAAAACAACCCCTGCCCTTCTCATGGGTGCCCTTTCCATGAACATCCCGATCGTGTATGTCCCGGCCGGTCCCATGCTACGAGGAAACTGGCGCGGCGAAGTGCTAGGTAGTGGATCTGATGTCTGGAAGTATTGGGACGAGAAACGCGCGGGCAACATCACGGATGAAGACTGGGAAGAGATCGAAGAAGGGATCGCTCGCTCTCCTGGCACCTGCATGACAATGGGCACCGCGTCTACCATGACGTCCATCGCAGAGGCGATGGGCTTCACCCTCCCAGGCGCCTCTTCCATCCCTGCCAGCGATTCGAACCACCACCGCATGGCAGCTCAATCTGGGCGACAAGCAGTCGAGAACGTCTGGCAAGATCGCAAGCCCACCCAAATGGCCACGATGAAGGCTTTTGAAAACGCCATCATTACCGACATGGCCATCGGCGGCTCTACCAATGCCATCGTTCACCTTGTCGCCATGGCCGGGCGAGCAGGCATAGAGCTTCCGTTAGAAACCTTTGACGAGATCTCCCAGCGTATCCCATTCCTCCTAGATGTGCGCCCCTCTGGCCGGTTCCTCATGGAGGACTTCTACTACGCTGGTGGCCTCCGAGCCTTACTAAAACAATTAGGCGATCTCCTGCATCTCGACTGCCCTTCAGTGAACGGCAAGACGCTCGGCGAGAACATCGCGAACGCAGACGTTCACAATCACGAAGTCATTCGAACCCTGGACAATCCTGTCTCCACAGCCAGTGGCACCGCCATCCTTCGGGGAAACCTCGCACCCAACGGCGCCGTCATCAAACAAACCGCTGCCGATCCCAAGTTCTGGCAGCACACCGGGCCAGCGGTCGTCTTCAAAAACTACAGTGACCTTGCCGCGCGCATTGACGATCCTGACCTCGACGTCACCGCGAACTCCGTTCTATTACTTCAAAACGTCGGCCCCAAGGGCGCGCCAGGCATGCCCGAGTGGGGCATGTTGCCCATTCCAAAGAAACTGCTAGATCAAGGCGTGCGCGATATGGTGCGCGTGTCAGATGCGCGCATGAGCGGCACTAGCTACGGCACCTGTGTCCTCCATGTTTCCCCGGAATCCGCCATCGGCGGCCCCCTTGCACTCCTCCAAGACGGTGACGAGATAACGCTCGACATCCCGGCACGACAATTCTCGGTCAACCTAACTGATGCCGAACTCGACGTCCGCCGCGCCTCCTGGACACCGCCCACCCCGCATTACGATCGCGGCTACGGCAAACTCTACCTAGACCATGTCACGCAAGCCGAACACGGCTGTGACTTCGACTTCCTCCATGGAGCACCCGCTAGTGTGGCGGAACCTGAAATTCACTAGAAGAGAATTTGTAGAGTTTTAAAACAAGAATGTGTACCTCGCACGCTAACTAGGTGCTATGAAACTTTCTTCTGCTAGTTTGTCAGGGCGTGCCTCACGAGGCTTTACGTTAATTGAAATGGTATTGGTGTTAGATGTGATCGCGTTGCTCATCGGAGCCGGCGTAACTCAGCTTGTCGGGGTCAACACCGTGGCGAAAGCCAAGACCACGGGAATGAAAGTCAATGGGCTGCGGTCCGCACTGGAGCTCTATCAATTGGGCAACGGCCACTATCCAACACAGGAACAAGGATTACGGGCGTTGTTAGAAAAACCGACACAAGCCCCGGTGCCGAAGCGTTGGGTGTCTCAGGTGAAGTCGGAGGATAGCTTGCTCGATCCATGGGGGAATCCGATCCAGTATCGCGTACTGGGCACTTCAGGAGAAGGCTTTGACGTGTTCTCCTTGGGGAAGGATGGCGTGGAGAATGGGGACGATATCTACTAATTCGCCTTCCTAAAATACACGGGAGGTATGACATGGATTTCTCCAGAGCCCGAGTCTGTTAGCCGGGACAAGTCCCTGACGCGGAAAGCGGTGACAAGTCTCCGGCACTCCAGGGAAAGCTTCGCTTTCGGATGCCCTGTCATTCGCGACCATTTTCGTCTATTCGCGGTCCTGCTTCTCTTTCTGCGGTGAGGCAAAGAGGCTGTCGTCAACGTCCACGTTGTGCTGAATTGATGAGAGTGTGAGGACACCGGTGAAGGCGGGGTTCTTCACTTCTGAAGTCATAGGAAGCTTGATGCCATCAACTTCCTTGTAGTCTTTGAGGATGATCGTGACATCAATCTCACCTTGTGGTCCTAGGGTCATCTTCTGCTCCATCTTAACCATGAGATGGCTCTCTTGGTCAAAGTACCATATTTCTTTGCGATTGTCTTTAGACATGGCTTCAACAACAGAGACCTTCTTGCCATCAATCTCGACTTCGGGGAGCAACTGCATCCCTGGAAAGTCTGTTTTGAGGTTCAGCTCACGCGTGATGTTCGATTCACGCGTGAGTTGTACGAGTTCGGCTCCCTCGAGCTTCCGAAAGCCTTGGAGGCTGTCTTCAGACCAGCCGGTTTCTCCATCGTAGCCCTGCCTCCCACTCATGAGCCCTTCGATGCCCTGCTCCATATGGACTTTGTTAGGTGCTTTTTGAGAGAGCTTGATCTTCATCTTAATACCCATGGCCGGCATGGACATATGCCCTTCAGCCACCCGTGTCTTCACCTTTTTGAAAGCGTCTTCGCCACCGCTGGCTTTGATGAATTGGTCAATGATTGCATGGGCCTTGGGATCAGCTGCTACTGGTTTCTCGGCAAGGGCAGCAGTTGCGAGACAAAGGAAGGAAAGAAGGATGGATTTCATGAGGTCAGATTGAGACTATGGTGTGTTTACGTTAGTTTGACGCTGAAGCCATTGCATGGCTTTGTCCAGGACGGGGTCCTGACCGGCGAAGAGTTTATTAGGCTGTAGGGGGATCTTCTTGTCAGGGATGACGCCACGGCCTTCAACCCGGCGACCCTTTGTGGTGCGCATGTCGGCGATCGCGTGCTGGAGGCGATCGCCATTGGGAAGCTTACGGATAAACGATGGCAGGGCGGCACCCATGGTGGGACGACCGAAAACGCGGGCTCGGCCCGCTTCCTGCAATCCCGCCGCAAAGATCTCTGACGTGGAAGCGCTCATGGCATCGACGAGCACAGCGATAGGTCCGAGAAACGCGTTTTGCTGCGGGAAGGCGACAAAGTTGATCTTACCCGAGCGCATGGTCATCTGGCCCAAGGAATATTGTTTCTCTGTAAGGAGGCCAGCCAGGCCACTCGCCATCAGACCGATGCCGCCAGGGTTTCCTCTGAGATCGACAATCAATCCAATCACATCATCACTGCGTTCGTTGATTGAGGTTCGCAACTGGCTCATGACATCGGGCAAGAAGATGTTAAATCCAAGGTAAAGAACGTCGCCGTGAGGCAGGGGCAACTGTTTATCTTCATAGCGGATTGGCATGCTACCCATGTTCGCCATTGCCGCAGACATTTTGCCAGGATACTGAATGGGACGGTAGCGGACGGTCTTGGGTTGTTGGCGACCGCGTGGGTCGACCACCGTGATGACGAGAGAATCTCCCTTATTAGGCTCACCTATGAGTTCTCCTAACACACTTAGCACGAAGTAATCTTTCGAGAAAGACTTGCTAGCCATAGACGCGGATTTCGCGAGGAAAGTTTCTACATCGAGCTTGCCAATGCGTGACACTCGTTGGCCCGCCCGAAGCCCTGCCTTGGCTGCTGGGGAATCAGGCATGACTCGGCTGATCAGGACGTCTGGCCCTAACATACGAAGATGAATACCGGAATAGCTTCCAGAGGGCGCCTTCTCGTCGTCACTACGGTCGTTCTCATCAGCAGGAGGAGTTTCAGAATCCACTTCGATTTCAGCTTGGCCGATGAGCGCTTGTTCCTCTAAGTCTTCCGAGCTTGGGATGACGCCGAAGTGACTTTCGCCTAACTCTTTGAGCATGGCGTTAAGAATGGGACGCAACTCGGCAGCATTGGTTGCTTTGCTAGCGTCGGGTCGGTATTTCTCACCGATGGCCTCCCAGTCAAGCCCGCCGAAATCCGCATCGTAATAGGAGGTGTGGATGGTCGACCACACTTCCTCGAAAGTTACGAGAGAGAGCTCATTCTGAGCCTTGTCTTCAGCTTGAACGGCTGGCGCGACGAGAAAGAGCGCTAGTGGTAAGAGAACGGAAACCAAGATTAAGAGCGTTCGGCAAGGCAGAGCGCTTGGTGCTTGATCACGACGATGACGGAGCATCGCCCTCCGGGATGGGATGAGCATCGGGGAACTACGGACGGTTGCTTAGAAGTGTCAAGGTGGTCGCGACGCAGAACGGCCCGCCTACTGCAAGGTGTAGGCGGGCCGTGGGGTTTGGGGTTGTTAGGGCAGGATTGAGGCAAGAATCATTCCACGGGAACTTCGCGGACTCGGTAGAAGAGGCAGTGTTTCATGTTGTCTTTGGGAACCCAGACGGTGTGATCAGCATCAACGGAGTCCATGGTAGGCACACCATCGGCACTGGCACTTGAGGCGACGACTTTCCAGACAGCCATGTCTTCACTAGATTCCACGACGAAGCGGACGGGTTTCGTTTCATCGGCTACCTTGGGCAGGCTCAGAAAGAATCGTTCCTTCTCAACGCCAAAGGCTCGGACGGGACGCGGTCTCACGGGACGAGGAGTCGGAGGATCGCAGGAGGGGAGGTCGAGCTTGATGTCGAGTCGGCAGGGGTTGCAGATCTCATCTTTGCTGAGGCAGTGTGCCATAAGCACTAGGGAATGCATCGTCCCGGGAGCCGCTCCAGTCAGCCTTGTGGTATAGCTCGCTTCGCCTCCTGCCACGACATAGGCGGTAAGGTTGATGATGTGAGGGCTGAACGTGGCGCTCGAGTGCAGCGTGATCCAGCCCATGGGGCAATCCATTCCATTCACCACAGTCATATCGACCGTGTAGGTGGGTGTCGGAGCTTCTGCGACGCAGGTGATTCGAAGTTCTTTTAGGGTAATGTCAAACGCTGAGCTGAGGACAAGGGAGGTCCAGAAGAGGACCCCCGCCGCCAGGAGTTGGCGGCGGGAGCTAGGGGCGAAGATGCGCGCATTCATGGCTAACTAGGGGTGGGGTTTGAAGGGGCGCTTCTTAATCAAGGCTGAGGTCACGGATGCGGAAGAACATAACGCCTTCATTCGCACCACAAGGCACTTTGCATGTGACCGTGCCGCCGGTGCCGATGAAAACGCCGTCTGGGCCCGTGACCACGTCTTGTACACTGCAGGAGGACACTTTCCAACCAGGCTGCATCGACTCCGACTGCTCGACGCGGTAGCGGTGGCCACTCAAGGTAGGCACTGCCATGACGACTTCAGCTTGTTCTCCAGGCAAGACGTCAATGGTATCGACACGAAGAGCAGCGACATTGATAACGGCTTCTTTCAGCCGCCCGGAACGAATCGGCACAATGATAGGCGCACCGACTTTCGCCAAGTCTTCCAAGCTCTCTGCGCCTACAAAGATGGCGAGAGGGGCGTAGTCCGACCCTGAATCTTCAGGCAATCGGACGTCGATGGTGAGGTCTTGGCTTGCTCCAGGACTGAGAGAAACCACGCGGGTGGCGATGCCCGGAGTATCGGCTTCGCCGAGGTCGAGGGCGCCATCTTCCGAGAAGAAGAGGACGGGCACACGGATCACCTTGGTACCAGGATTGGTTAGACTGATCTTCACGGGCACGACGCCACCGATGGGAACGGCGATTGGAGTCTCATCGATCTTCACGACGGGCTCGTCCAAGCCTGGGCGATACACAGTGCTGATGCAGCAAGTCGGCGGCACGAGAGGGTTGTGTGTGAAACAGATCTGGAATCTAGCACAGTCTCCTGGTGCAAAGTTTGCGCAGCGAACTTTAACGACGCCAGTGAGGCAACCGCCTGGAGGCACGGGCCCGATCGTGCCGCTGGAGGGGCTGAAGTGGGCAGCCGTCAGCGTTTGAGTGCAATCAGCAGAAGCGATTCCGGAAGCCGTCCAAGTGTAAGTGCGAGGTGCCGAGGAGTTATTGCAAATCGTGAAGGGCACTGGCGTGACGCCATCTGGTGGGCAACAAGCGAGGCGACTACGAATGGCACAGGTGTCAGGCTTGCTCGGCTCACCACACTTTGGTAGATCGAGACAAACTTCGATCGAACAACAAGTGGTGAAGTTAGGATCGTGCAGGGCAAGATCGAAGCAACGCTTGCCAGGAGCACCGTAATAGCAAGTTTCAAACGTGCCTGTCGCACCTGGAGCGATGGAGCCGCCAGTGGGACTGAGGAGCGAAGGCGAGAAGCCAGCAGGTGGCAAGATCGTGGCATAACCAAAGGGATAAGGCGAACCGCCTGCTGCCGTAAGGTTCTTGACGACCAACCCAATCGTGTATTTCACTGTGCCGTCCGCTTGGACTTCACAATCTATCTTGTGATCGACGAGTTGGGCACAAGCGCAGTCTGGCAGACGCACACAAGTCTTCTCCGTGCAGCACTCTTCGCCATCTTTGGTTAGGAGAGTGACTTGGAAACAGAAGACATCACCGGCGTCCCAAGGAATGGCGATATTGATCGACGTCGTATCGCCCGTGCCGATGGCGCTAGGCAAGGTGATGACACCTACGGGACGTGGTTGGCCCGTCGTAGCACCGCTAGGAAGCTGGCCTTGAGGGCAAGGCGTGAGGACCGCGTAGACGGCGGTGTTCACCGAAAGGTTTGTGATACTCAGCGTGGTCTCGTAAGGCGCGCGCGGTTCTTCTGGGCAATCAATGCGACCGATCTGTAGATTGGCACAGCGCGTGTCGTGTACGATTTCGATATCGCCGCCACTACCCTTGAGGTCGTTGAGATAGTGATCGGTGTAGCCAGGATCGTAGGGCACTTTCCAGGAATTAGCTGCTTTGCCAGAGGTGGGGAATTCCGCCGTCTGCACTCCAAAGAGGCCGTGCGGCCCATAGCCGCTGCGCATATCTGCTGAAGTGGTCCAAATGGTCCCTTCAGGATTTCCAGCAAAGTTGCCGTAGGCGACGCCACCGTAGCCCTCGCCTTGAGCCGCATTACAGCCGGTGGCCATCGTCTTGGTCACTGACCAGGTGCCGCCGCTGAGTTCAGCGAGGAGTGTACCACTGCGGTGATTGTACGAGTAGGTCGAATTGAGCATCGAACGCTCGCCGAGGACCATGGTGCGGCCGTCATTCGAGAAGGTCAGATCTGCAATGGGCACCGAATGGTAGGCATAACTCTTTCCTGGAATGGTGAGAACTTCGGTGTCACTTCCCAGGTTCAATGCTCCGCCAGGGAGAATATTGATTCTACGAATCTTGCTAGGGTCCGTCGTTGTTCCAGAATTCCAGACGGCATAATAGACGGCACCGCGCTCGACTTCGATGCCCCAAAGGCGTTCGCGAAGAGAAGGCAGACCAGCGGCGCCATTGTCAGCAGTGAGTGGGTCAAACGTTTGCACGATGGCACCACTCCCATTGATGCGGTAGATCTTCCCGTCTTCCAAACTCGTAGTGAAGAACTGGTTGTTCTCTGCATCGTAGGTCACATTTCCAAGACCAGGCCCAGAAACGAGCCCCCCACTGAGGGTCATGGCTTGTTGCCCTGGCACAACGGCAAAGACAGAGACAGCACTTGTCAGGCGATCCACCTTATAAATGGTACCAGCTGCACTGAGGTCTGCGGCACCGCCACCGATGTCACCATAGCGGTGATGCAAAGGGCGGTAGGCACCATAGAGCCCGTGGGCAGCCAAGTAGATATTACCGCGGGCATCCAGGGTGATACCGAAAACATTGCCCAGGTCTTTCGCATTCCAAGAAGAATGGTGAAACATGGGAGCATTCCAAAGGGGCGCTCCAGGCACGCAGCCACCGTAGTCAGGAAGGCTCGGACTACGCAGGTCTACCAATCCGAAGGTGTAGGCCGAGCTGGGCGGGATCGTCACTCCGGTGAGATCCTCGGAAGGACCGGCACAAGTAGCAGCGGCGATTCCGGGTTGGGTCAGTGGAATTCCCCAACTAGGAGCCTGAGTGAGACCACTGGTCTGCAAAGTAAGATAACACAGAAAGGCGCCGGCGAGGCGTCGTCCTGTCCGACATCGTGATAAGAATGAGGTCTTCATAGGAATTACCCCCTAAAAGATCATTCGCGCCCGGAAGGTACACGAATTCTTCAAAAGAGTGCCGTCCGCTTTGCCTGTCTATTTTTTGGCCCTATTCCCACAGCTGAGATGTGGATCCGTAAGGTTTCCGTTCGGAAACCGTATCTTCGAATCCATTAATCATGGGTTTTTCAGATAAAGGTTTAGTTTATGATTATTTTTTTAAATTATTCATAATAAACGAAATTTCCAACACACCAATGCAGATGAAGTTACTTATGCGCCCCCGTGGATTTACCATGGCAAAGATGTTGGCCACCGTTGGGATGGTGGGCATTCTCGGAGCGGTCTCAATCACGCTCATCCTTGGAAGTCAGGACTCAGTTAGGACCCAACGCCTCGTTTAGGATATCGAGTCTCTCAATCGATCCGTCTCCGCTTACCAAGCAAACGGCGGTAGTCTCGCCGACAATCTCACGGCCCAATAAGTCATTTCCAAGCTCAAGACCACCGGCGACGCGGATGCTCGTCGAAGCCTTCCTGGTTTCCGCGGTTCCTACCTCGACGGCCGCTTCACTGCCTACAATGTGAGCGCTAGTCAGCACGGACCTAGAGCGGTTTGGGACGCGGCAGGATTTCAATTCAACCTAGCCGATGACGTTGACGGAGTGCTCTTCAAGATGCTCGATCAAAACACGGCTGACACTGATGTAGAAGAGGCAGGCGGAACGCAAACTCCGGGCTTTTCCAAAACCTCCAGCTGCGTTTGGGACTTTGCCGAAACGACCGCGATTTCGGTTCTACCATCGACACCTGTGGTCACGACCGACATCGATCCAACCCTAGCACCTGGCTATAACACCCCACTCCAGTTAGCTTCCCCAATCTTCTCCATACCTGGTGGCAGTTATCCATCGTCGGACTATCCTATGTTGCTTTTGCTAACAAACCCATATGAGAACCCAGTAAATACGCCGATCCACTATTCAATCGATAGCACCCCCTGGCAAGTACACACCGGCACACCGATCTCGGTTTCTGGTGGCTCTCAAGTCGTCGCCTACGCCGACAAGAACAATTCAAATCAGCTCTACAGAAGCTACACCACAACTGTACTCTATCGGGTAGACGAAACGGCGCCTCTGTCCTTTGCTGGGCAATCTCTGGCCAGTTCCTCAACGCGGTGGGTGGTAAAACATGGTCGCCGACTACGTTGAGAACGGTCTCAACGGCACCTTCGAGTGGGGTGAGGGAGCAGGTAGGTTCGATTCTGGAAGCCATCTCTCCTTCTACGCGGCCAACTTCCTAGACGTAGAAGAACAGTCTTGGTTCCGGCTCGGCGGGCTCGAGTATTTCAATTCGACGATCTGGTCCGGCACCGAGGACAACAACGTGGAGCTCGATCTCTCCATTGCCTTCAGCACACCGAATGTGATGGAAACGTTCAACTTCAACTTTGCATTGGAGAACACGTCCAACGACGAGGGCAACACGGCGAATCAGAACGCGGACTATGTCAGTATCCGTAGTCTTAACAACGCCTTCTCAACCACGCTTAATGGTCAACAGTATGAGCTTCAACTCCAGTTCGGCTACCTCGGCAGCGATGGCTTCGCCACCGTCGATCAATTCCATGTTCACGAAGGCTCCCAAGCCACCGCAGACATCTGGGGTTACTTTGTACCAACAGACGATCAAAGTTAGAGTTTCCCCGAGGGCAACCGAATCGATTTATCCATTCGAAACACGAGCATTTCTAGACAATCACTTTGGTCCGGTCACCTTTTGAAAAGATGAACCTTCTTTCTCCTGCATGAAGATCCTGTTTGTGAACGATCGTGGCGGTTTCTTCGGCGGCGTGGAGCAGAATGTTGCCGACTGTGCAGCAGGCCTTCGGGCCAAAGGTCACGAGGCCTACCTTGCCTTCGGCAATGATAGCGGGACAAGAGATGCCTTTGGTTACCATCAACTCTTCCAAGCATCAAAGCGCTGCAGCGAGTTAGGCGGGGGAAATGAAGCTGCCACTTTCAAAGACATCGTTTCGAAGACCCAACCGGATTGCGTCTACCTGCACAAAATTCCAAGCATCGAGCCGTTTCTGAACGTGTGCCGTGATGCGGGTGTCCGCGCCGTGCGAATGATCCACGACCACGATCTTTGTTGCCCCACTGGCTACAAATACTTTCGCCGCAATGGCAAGTTGTGTCAACACAAGGCTGGCTGGCGTTGCTGGGCTGATCTCGGATTTCTCGAAAAAACTCCAGATGGCCCCCTCCCCGTCCGATACACTAGCATCCGATCAAAGATTCGCGAAATGCATGCTAACTTTAAACTCGATGCTCTCGTTGTCGCGAGCGAGTACATGAAAGAGGAGCTACTGACCAACGGCTGCGATGAGGACCGCGTGCATTTGCTAGCTCCCGTGGTGAGGCTCTCCCTAGGCTGCGATCCATTGCCCGTACCCTCCAAGCCGCAAATTCTATATGTGGGCCAGCTCTTGCGAGGCAAGGGAGTTGATCTCCTACTCGACACGCTCAACAAGGTTCGCGTGCCGTTTGAAGCAAAGATCATCGGAGCAGGAAATGCAGAGGATAAGCTGAAGGCGCTGACGGAATCCCTAGGACTATCAGATCGCGTAAGCTTCCTAGGTTGGGCACCAAATGAAGAGCTCGATGCGCATTACAATGACGCTCGAGTCGTCGTCGTTCCCTCCCGCTGGCCCGAGCCATTCGGCATGGTCGGCCTAGAGGCGATGATGCACGGGCGCCCAGTGGTCGCCTTTGATGTCGGCGGTATTCCAGATTGGTTAGACCATAACATCACAGGGCTCTTAGCACCCGAGCAAGACTGTGACGCCTTTGCCGCTGCGTTAGACCGCGTGCTTACGGAAGACGATACCGCTTCAGCCATGGGCACGGCGGCCTTTGACCGAGTGGGCAGCGTCTTTGGATTCGAACCCTACATGGAGACATTAGAATCCGTATTAGGCAGCTGAGGGAACGCCCTCCTTACCTAGCACTACGCTTTCAGCTCCATAGTCGACACCTTGACTTTGCTCAACATGAAACTCACCCTCTCCCTATGTGTGAAATTACTGAACGACGCACAGTGTTTGAAACTCCTTGGTTCCAATTGTAATCGAAGTCGGTAGATGGCGATGACGAAGCCCCTTACTATGCTCTGAATCTACCTGACTACGTTGGCGTGTTTGCCATTCTTCCCGATGAACGTATCCTCCTCGTAAAGCAGTATAGACCTGCAGTTGAAGTCAAAACCCTTGAGTTCGTAGCAGGACAAGTAGACCAGGGCGAGAGTCCCAAGGAGGCGGCAATTCGAGAACTTAGCGAAGAGACGGTGTAATAAGCGGCCAGGTGGACCTCCCTCGGCAACAGTTGGCCAGACACCGGCCGACTTGGAAATCGTCACTGGGGATTCTTGGCCAAAGATCTTGCGGAAGTGGACGGACACATTCCCGAAGAAGGCGTGGAGCCGTCATCAATAGCCCCGGAAGCCTTCCTGGCAGCAATTAAGAGGGTCAGTTCGCCTCCAGCCTTCACTTGGGGCTGGTCACTACAGCGACAGCTCTCGGGCTGTGGCATTGGCCTAGGTAAACTGTGCCAATCAAATATTCATTATTAATAGACGTAATTGAGAAAAATATCACAATATAATGGTAACGTCCGGGATGTGGGGGGCTAACTGATAACTTCGACACCCTGAAAGATGATGATAGCATTGCCTCCAAGGTTCTTTCTGCCTTCCCAATGCTCTCTCCAGCCGGCGGGGTTCAGGATGCGGGCGATCACCATCCG
>CALLLI010000360.1 GCA_938082635.1 uncultured Verrucomicrobiales bacterium | reverse complement strand
CGGGAGAGATCTCAGAGTTCAGTTGCTTGCTAAGGCCATCGGGACTCCGTTCACAGATCCCTTTCCGCTGCTCTACGAGAACGTCTTGCTTTTTGCGTTTGGAACGGCCACATAGAAGGGTAGAGAATCCGGCTAAAAACGAAGTTTTTGTTAGCATGAAAACCTATTCTCCAAGACAGCGTTCATGCATTATCTAATTCAAAAATCTCACCGATTTTTGGCAATAGTGAGCCCGAATAAACATTGAAATGTTAGTATTTTCGACAATTCTTACATTATTAGTATAGCGGGTCGAAAATGCTTTAGAGTTAGTTACGGCTATGGCAAAGATTTTCCACCGATGCACGGCCTTAAACTGGTGCCATTCCGGTTAGTTGGGGAGCTCTCGCCCACAACCTTTGGAAGCTAGCAGAAATGCGCAAAGAGCAGGCAGAGAGGCGGGAACGAGAAGCTCGAGACCTGGCCGCCTAGATCGGCTAGGTCAACAGACGCACTTGAGAGGTGCACCATCGGCGACGGAAACGCTGGAGCCGGGAGACCCGTGTACGCGTCCCAAAGAGAAAGCTCCGAGAAGAGCATTTGCACGATGTTAGCACCGATTATCAGCTTCACTGGAGCTGAAACGTCACCATCCAACTGACCCAGCTGACCAAACTGAAGCGCTCCATCAAAGAAAAGCGTTTCTGGGACAGGCCCTAATTACACTTCCGATGTCTATTGACCACTCCACGTGGAGGATTCTTAAAGAACGCGCCGAGGAGTTCCTTCTTACTTCACCACGCCGCGGTAGTAGCCCGTGGGATTGCCCACTCGAGCGGCATTCGAGTCGCTGTAATCGCCGGTGATGCCATTCGCTATCACACTCCAGGCCTTGAGGTCTTCCGAGTATTCGACATCAAACGAAGTGCCTGTCGGAAAACTTAGGCTGATGCTAGACGCATCTTTCGTGATGTCGCTAATCACGGGCGTATCCGAGGGATTGGGATTCACAACTGGTGGCTCTACCACATCGGGCGCATCGAACACGTTCGGGTCCGTCCCCCCAACTTCCTCGGCGAGGTTGCTGAGGCCATCGCCATCAGGATCCTCTTGTGGCAAGGCGTTGAGGTTGTCGAAGCTCGCATTCTCCCAATCATCCAGAAGACCGTCAAAGTCGGCGTCCGCCGTATTACCTGCAAGTGTGAGGGTGCCGTCGCCTGTGATGCCTTCGCCGAGCTGAAATGCGGCTGTCAGATCGTCTGCCGTGTAGGGCCCTGGGCCGGCGAGTTCAAAGAGACTGAAGATGAAGTTACCGTTCTCATCGATCCCGACGACATCTGCCATGGTGACCGCCCCATCCAAACCAATCCGGAAATCGCCCCCGCGTATCTTCAAGAGAGCCGTCGGGCTATTGTAATCGTAGCCAAAGTGCAATCCGGCCCCTACAAGCGTGATCGTGCGGTCGCCGAGCGTGCCGTCCCCATTGGCAAACACATCCGTGCCGGTGATGGTGGTCAGCCCATAGTATTCATTGCCGGTACCGTTCAACTGGATGCCGCCTAGCGATTCGTCGTTCCCTTGGATGGTTAAAAGTGGCGCTCCTTTCAACGTGGAGTCTAACACAAAGTCGTTGTTCTGAACATCGAACAGGATTTGCCCATTCATCGCCAAGGTGCCATCGAGTGTGTTCGTGGCGCGGATCTTCAGGGTGGTATCATTCAGGGTGATGTTCCCTGCCGCAGTGTCCACATGGTTGGCGCGCAACGCCATGCCTGGGCCGAGGAGGGTGAGTGAATTCCCAGGGAAAGTGCCTGTGTTCGCAGAGACTTCGATCGTCACGGTATTCACGACCACATAATCGGTGGCAGCAGCCGGAGCCAAGCCGTTTGACCAGATGGTGGCATCGTCCCAGGCGCCTGTGTCGACGGCAATGATGACGTTAGGCTTGCTCGCCGCGTCGATAGGATCTGTATTCAAGGCAAGTTCTACGTTATCGGCGAAGGTGTCGCCATCGGTATCGCCTTTGTTAGGATCGGTGCCTCCACTGACCTCGGCGCCATCCGCAAGCGTGTCGGTGTCTGTATCCGCAATCTGAGGATCAGAACCTGTATCATTCTCGCTTACATAGATGCCTGTTCCCGTTTCCGCACCGTCTTCAAGCCCATCGGCATCCGTGTCGGCGAGATTCGCCGCCGTACCCAAGTCGTGTTCTTCGATGTTTGAAAGGCCGTCACCGTCGATATCCCCGTTGGCATCGTTTGCACTGGCATTGAGACCGTTCAACACTTCGTAGGCGTCGGACAAGCCGTCGCCGTCCGTGTCGAAACTCTTGGAGCCGAAGTAGCAGAAGAACTGACTCGGGATGGGCAGCAGTTCCTCAGCTGGCGTGGCATCGCCTACTTTGCGCCAGGCAAGTTGGGCACGGTCAAAACCGTTGGCCTCTTTCCACAGAACTTCGACGGCGTATTTACTGCCGGCTACGAGAGAAATGGGTTCGGTGGTAGACTCATCAATTTCCGGTTCTTGGAAGGGAGCGTTCCCGGAAGCACTGGCATCCGCGACTCTGTCAGGATCTTCCAAGGGGCCAAATTGAGTGCCCTCACTGATGCGCAACTCGGCATTGTCGTCGCCACGGAGAAAGAGATGGTAGTCGGCTGTTTCATCGGGAATGAGCCAAGCGCGGAATCGACCTCCATAGGTGTTCTTAGGGCCATCTTCGAAGACGAGTAGCGAATCGATGCCCGTGATGGAGAAGTCTACATCGGGTTGCTGCGGAAAGCGGGGGAAATTTCGCAGATCCTCGATGGTTCCGCCCCCCACGTTTTCCCAGATCTCCAAGCCCACGGCTTCGTTGGCGAAAGTGAAGGTCTTGAACTCAGCCGTCGTCACGGGATCCACCGCATTCCCCGCTAGATCTTGCAAATCCTTCACCGATAGTGTGAAGGTCGCGGACTTTGGCTGTTGGCTCGTGTGGAGACGAACGGTGAACGAATCACGTACCGTGACATCGTCGATAAAGAGACCATCGATCTCATAGCTCGTGCGGTTTGCCAGCAAAGCCAACTTCATCGGCTCTGAGAAAGTCACATAGACGGAGTCAAAGTTGATACTCGGCTCGACCACCGAGATGGAAGGGAGGACGCCATCGACCTCGATCACTGACACCCCGCTGATGAGTTCATTGCCGCCGCTCGTGAGAACAACTCGGTACGAGCTGTCGTGATCGCCTAAGGTAAGGGCTGGCGTTGTATAAGAGGCCTCGGTTGCCCCCGCGATATCGGCGAATGCGCCGCCACCTGCAGATACTTTCTGCCATTGATAGGTGATGGGTTCAGGGCTGCTGCCCTCCACGGCTAGCGTAACCGTTTCTCCGTCGGGGATGGCGAGAACTAGGGGAGGATTCTCCGTGATCCGCAAGTTCCCCGTGGATTCGATTTCTGCCAGATAGAGCGCGGTCAACCCATAGCCATAGCGCTCAATCACGCCCCTTGCCGCGTCTCCAAACGGCGTCGCCCCACCATACTGCTCCATCAAGATGGTGAACTCGCCATCCGGTCCGGGCTCGATATTATCCCAGCCAACCAAAGAGCCTGCCTTGTTATCCCCGGAGTTGAGCGCGACCTGGTCTTCCGTTAGGTCTGCCGCTTCGAACGTGGCCTTGGTGATGATGTTCTTATCGGTGCTACCATCCACATGGCCTGCCACGTGCGCCTCGGTTCCTCCGATCGTGAAGACACTCCAACGGTCTCCGTAGAGCCCCCCTCGGCTTGCCGAACCACGAACGTTGTAACGTTTCGTGGGATCCAAGCCGCTAAAGCTGAGAAGGATATTCGCATTGCTCCCTGCGCGCAATCCTGGCAGTCCTTCATTTGCCATGTCGACCTTCCCTCTGAAGAGAAGATCGGCTGGGCTTCCTTCATTTGGCGCTGTGATGGCCCCAAAGTCATCGGGTGCGCCGTCCCCGTTAGAGACCACCAAGATCGAGGCACCCAATTCTGCTCCCGTGGCAAAGTTGATCAAAGGTCCTCCATCATCAATGATGCGCGTATCAAAGCCCGACACATTTTCATGGGTGACGCCTTCGGTCGGGCGATAATCGTTGTAAGCCTCCCAAAGAACGGTGTTCTGGGCGCTTGCGGAGGCGCCAAGCCAGTAGATCAATGCTGCCGCCAACTGAAATACAGATAGATGGGTTTTCATGATAGGGACGAAGGTTTTAGTTCCTCAGCAATCCAGGCCTGTTGATGAGGTAACGCACAGGGGTGTGCCAAATAACGTATCCGCTGTCAATCCCCGGATGCCCGCGTCATCTTTCGTCTCGATCAGTCGAAATTCATAGTCCTCATGGGAGAACGACGACCTGGTAGAACCGTCGAACCAAGCTCTCTGTTCGCGGATCGGTTCATCAGCACGTGCGCCTGGAATGCCGAAGGCCTACTGGCTCGATTCGCCCGCTAGCAACACTGGCACTTGTGCCTGCGCGAGAACGATGATGAAAGCATCGGCGAAAACGTGACAATATTAGTGTAAGAAAAGAGTCAGGATCAAGGAATGACCAGGCGATAGAACAGAATCTCGTCTTCGACCGAAATGACCGCGTCCACCGTCCGGTTCGTTGCGGCGTCCTCGGCGGGAAATTGCTCCACCACTTGCCAAGCACCGCTGTCGAGATCCTTGCGTGACTGCAGCGTGTAACTCAGCCTGGCCTCGGCTCTGAAACTCATGCGGACGGACAATGGGCTCTCGCGTGCGATTTCGAGTTTCAGAAAGCTGCTGGGGTCGTTCGGATCGGTGTGCGCAAGGGCTTCTTGGGAGTCGGTGAAGCCATCTTTATCAGAGTCGATGTCCATGGAGGCCATGATGCCAGGGGTGCCTCCAGGACTCTTGCTAGGGCGCCAACCGGCAGCCTCCGAAGCTCCATCGGTCGGATCGCGGACGACTAACGAATACCCTAAACCATCGGCCGACTCGGGCCAATCCGCTTCGATGTCGTCATCATAGGTCACGCTCGTGATGACCCGGTCATCGCTGTCGTGAATCGTGATCGTTTCGCCATCGTTCGCGAGATGCTTCCGATAGGTGGCGAAGATGTGAACCTCGGGATAGACCTTGCTGAAAGCGGCGGGGTCGTCATTGGGTATGAGCACGATGATCTGCTTGGGCTCGAGCCATGTTCCTGCAGGAAAGCGATAGTCGATGCCTGTGATATAGAATCCCGTGAGTTCGAGGCTGACCTCGCTCACGTTCTGAATCTCAATGAACTCTAACGCTTCATTTATTTCTGGATGATACATGAGTTCCGTGATTCGCAGTGGGTAGCCGACGGGCTCAGTCAGGTAGAGTTGTTCATTTAACGCGCTCGACGTGCCAGCGCCAAACAGCGTTACCCGGATCACGCGGGCTTTGACGCGCGTCGATTCTGTGATCGTTGGAGCGGGGGCACCCGTCTCGTGTTTGATGGCGTTGGGGGAAATCTTTCCGCCGGGCACCCTGGGGTCGCTGCCGTCCAGGGTGTAGTAGATGGAGCCCAAGCTGTTCGGGTTCTCCATTGGAATTTCGAAACCGACAGGCACGGCTTCACGTGAGGATGGCAAGGTGGGCGGATCCAGATCGGGATAGTAACCGCGATCACGCAACGCCTCGATAAAGATGGCCACATTCCCTTCCATGAGCTCTACAACGGCATCGCGATTGGGATAAAAATCATTAGCGCGTGTGTGAGGATCATCTTCTCGTCCCCAGGAAGAATCGCCCCATCGAGCGGACTCGGCCACGATGGCATTCTCAATGAAGTCCGCCAAGCGCAGAAACCGCGCTTGCACGTTAGCATCTGTGAGAGCGCCGTCATTGAAACAGTGGCGGTAGACACGGTCAGCGAACGTGATGAGAAAGTCCTGGTTCTTAGATAGGGACGTCCAGATCTCGGGGATGACGTCGCCTCCTGATCCGAAATTCGGGTGCACCCAGGCGGTGGGATTGGAGCCGAGATAACCTTCCAAGGTCCAGAAAGCGTATTCAGAGTCCCAAGAGAAGAAACGAATCTTGCCGGGAGGTTCATTGCGCATGCCGCCGTAGAAATTGTTGTATGGCCAGTCCCCCATCCCCACAAGCCAGTTGAGCAGAAGGTAATCGCTCAAGGCCTCCACATCGATCCGCTCTTGAATGGCTTCATAACGATCCGCCTGATGCAGATTTTGCAGGCCGCCGTTTACGATGTCATTCCATAGACTCGAGTCACCAGCGACCGTGCCACCATGATTGATGGCGTAGTGATCTTCCACCTCACCTCCCAAGTAGCTCGCGGCAAACTTCTCGTCAGGGCGTTCCGCGATGTTGTAGAGGCCGAAGTAGAAGCCGTTGATATAGAAATGCACCCAGACACTGCGCGATCCCATTCCGCTGATGGCAATCTGTGAGTCGCGCACGAAGGGGTCCCGCAAGTAAGTGCTAGGTTCGTGTTTCCAGGCGTCGTCCTTGGACCAATTCGTGTTGCCTCCCGCGCGCAGGATCACCCCATCGAAACGGCTCGCTCCGTTGCCGCCAAAGTGAACCGCACTTTCGAACAAGGGGTAGTTGAGCGCACCTTCGCCGTACACTTTCTTGAACAGGACTCGAAACGATTTCTTACGCGCTTGATCACCAGCCCCACCTCCCTGCATGCGCAGACCACAATCGATCTGGACCCCATCGAACTCAGCAAAGGCTTCTGTGTCAGGATAGATGAGCTCTAACGATCCTTCACGTTCATAATCCACACCGCGTCGCGTCTGGTTCTCGAACATGAAGTTCAGGTCTTGCACCTCGAGGACCATCGAGAGCGTGGGAATGTCCTTCAAATGTGAGGCGAGGTCGCCGTTGTTGGCCACGTCGTCCAGGACCTCGAGATCCATGGCCCAGTCAAAGGTGTGTGGTCGGTCCGGACCATTGCGCCGTGAGACGATCTCCGTCACATAACCCTCGGGAAAGGCTTCCTGGTCTTTCACCTGGTCGACAAAGAGAAAGCTCCGTGTCTCGACCTTGGAGCTGCCATCGGCATTCGTCGCGATGGCGCGAACGATCATGGTCCGATCGATCAGAATCGAATCTGTGTAGGGAGTGCCTTGATCCGATGAAGCCTTGGTCCCATCGAGCGTGTAGCGAATCGCACTGCCCGGCGGTTCGGCGCTGAGGGTGAGTTCGAAGGAATCCTCTACCACCCCCCGGTCATGGCTCCACTTCACATTAGGAAGCGCTTCCTCTGCCTCACCCTCTTGAGCGTACGCTGGCAAAGCACTGATCATGAAGCTCAGCAAGGAAAGGGCTCGGAGCATGTCCATAATGGATCACCCTATCAAGCCCGCGCTGATCGGTCAATCCAGGGCATCTGGGCTCAGCGCCATAGTCGATACGGGTTCGAGTGGCGCTTTCTGACTTCCCCATGAAGTCAGTTAAGCCTTTGTCTGTAAAAGCCCGATAAGCGCATCAATCGTGGGGCTTGGCGTGCCCTCTGCCCAGCGATCCATCGGCAGACCAAGCGAGTCGCCAATGCTCAGACTTACTTTGAGGTAGCTTCGGACTCTCCCATATCAGGTTCAATGCTGAAGTTGGTAGCGTCTGCGGCAAACTCCTCGATCTGCTCAACCATGGTATTGGTGCCACGCTAGGGCTTTATAGCCTGGATCGCCTCCAACGCCTTCCGGTCATACTTGTCTTCAGTCTCCGGCGAGCGTTTCGAAGGTCGTGTTTCACAACGCTACACTTCCTCCTTTGATGCGGAAAATGGAGATGAGTGCCATCAACACCAAAACGTGCACCACACGTGGCCTATTGGAAAACCAGCCTCAAGATGCTCGTCTCCGAAAAAAAGGACCTCACGACACACAAGGAAACATGCTGGAAAGCGTTATTGAGACCGCAGCGACGCAACGTTGGCGGATCCCTGTGATAGAGCTGAAAATGTGTTGCCCGTTCTAGCAGCCTGGCGGCCATGGATGCACCTTAGCGACTTGCGCCGTAGATGTCACCCTAAGTCCGACAGGCTGCTAGGGAGTCCTTGTCTTGGTTAGATGATCGATACGACCCCAAGGGCAGCGATCATGCGTTCCGAATGCTAATGGAAGTCTACGACGCTCTTTGTGATGAACGCAGACTTCCCTCGAAAGAGGAACTGGTTGAGACCTTCGAGCCCTACAAATCTGCGGAGACCGGTGCTCAGACGGAGTCCGCGAAGACAGGGTTCCACCGAGTCTTAGGAAAGCTCGGATTGCGAGGTCTCCCGATGAATCGACCAGAGTGAGGCATATCATTCTGTCAGGTATCATCTTTATCTGGAAATGGTGATACTGAAGTGACGTTCTTCTGTTAGGTATCACTTTTTTCCGAAAATAGCGATACTAACCAAACCCTAATTCTGCTTTATGGGGGGGGGTGAAGTGCGCTGATGGTTCACCCAGATGAAGGCAACTTCGATACCCACCACAGACAAGCACGAGGCCGCACAAGCGACCATGCGTGAATTCACCCGCCGAATAGTCACCAAGAAAGCCGCCGCTGCTTACTGTGGTGTCACCACTCGCTGCATCGATAATTGGAGATGGGACCGAAAGTTTCCAGTGAAAGTGATAGTGATAGTGATAGGCCGCGTTGCCAGATTTGATCTCGCAGAAATCGACGCCTGACTTGAAAAGAACCGCGAAACCGCCGCCAACTAAACAGAAAAGCCGCCTCCACGAATACTCGGGAGACGGCCATCAGTTAGGATGAAAAGGACTCCTAACGATAGGCTAATTATCTCTCAAGTCAAGTGGTGGCCACCATACCACCATGATTCCAGAAGAAGCAATCGCCCGCATCAAAGCGGAAAACTCACCAGTCGAAGTGGCCTTGAGCCACAATCTCGAACTGAAGAAGAAAGGCACGCGCTGGCTAGGACGTTGCCCGTTCCATACGGAGAAGACACCATCCTTTAACGTCTACGCCGACTACGCTCATTGCTACAGCTGCGGCTGGAACGGCGACTCTATCAAGCTAGAGGCTGGACTGTCAGACCTATCATTCCCGAAGGCATGCCTCAAGCTAGGGGCCACCGAGAGCGAGACTGCCGAGGATGTCGCCGAGCGACTCAAGCGCATCGAGGAGCGACGCCAGCGGCAAGAGCAAGCCGAAGCCGAGAGACGCGGTGAGAACAAAGCCAAGAGAGCTAGATGGCCTCAATTCTTTCTCGGGCTCCATTGCAAAGGGCCAGACTGTGAGGAGATAGGCGATCTCAAGACCCTGGCAAGGCTCCGAGGCATCCACTATGCGGGACCGTGGCTAACTGAACAGGTTTACGGAACCCTTCGTTTTCTGATCTGGAAAGGTCACACGGCTTGGGTTGTCGGAGACCGCACCGCTGCCGCTGCTAGACGCCTAGACGGCAAGCTCTGGGAGCATGGAACCCCACACAAGAGCGACACCTTACCAGGGAGCGAGAAACACCCTATCGGCCTGACAAAAGGCTCACTGCCAGTCATCCTGATTGAAGGAGAACCCGACTATTTGGCGACGTTGGCGAGGCTATGGCAAAAAGGCCAGCATGAGCAGTGGCAAGTCGTCTGTATGCTTGGGGCAGGTGCTCGGCTTGGGAGACACGCAGCAAAGCTTAGAGACCGCGAGGTAGTCATCTACGCTCACGGTGAGGAAGCTGGGCGGGCTGCCGCTGATCGATGGAAAGACGAGGCAACCTTTGCCGGTGCCAAGTCGGTGACTGTCTGCGATCTGCCAGACGGCCAAGACATCAACGATCTCACAGAGAAGGAGATAGCCGCATGAATGACATTAACACTGACCCTCTAGCCTTGGGCTTGCCGACGGTTACTGCCTTTCCAGAGCAGCCGCATACGGGGCCTAAACCTCTCCCAGAGAAGACCTTGCTCGCAGTCCCTACAGTAGAGCCTGACATGTTGCCTAAATCACTTCGAGGCTATGCCGAAGACTGTGTTGAGCGGGGCAACTTCCACTTCGACTACGTAGCATCAACACTCATGGTCGCCCTAGGGTCAGTGACAGGGAGAAAGTGCGCCATCTTCCCGAAGAAAAATGATGACTGGCACGAATACCCCAATCTTTGGGCTCTCAATATTGGTCGCCCTGGAGAGATGAAATCACCTGCTATGAGCGCTGCAATGAAACCATTGAACTATCTCTCAAAGCAGGCCCAAGAGGAATTCAATGCCGCTGCCGCAGAGCATGAGGCCGCTCTCAACAAAGCCAAGATCATGAAGAAGGCGAGCGACGCCAACGCACTAAAGACCGCTAAGGCCGCAATAGCTGACAAGAAGGTAAAAGACATTAAATTATTTGATGAGTGGCCAGTAGAACCAACCCTGCACCGATACACGACAAGCGATGTCTCAACCGCCTCTCTGGGAGTCCTCTTGCAGCAGAACCCAAACGGTATCCTCATTGAATCTGACGAGGTGGTTAGCGTCTTTAGGGCCTTTGACAGAGATCCTGAGTTACGATCATTCTTGCTCACCTGTTGGAATGGGAAACAGGGTTACACGTCTGACCGGATAGGCCGTGGGCTCAATAATCACATTGAAGCCTGTTGCGTCTCTTGGGTGGGAGGAGCGCAACCAGGGAAGATTCTGCCGCTTGTTCGAGGTGCGATGAGGGGCGGTAATGATGACGATGGCTTCTTGCAGCGCTTTCAGCTCGTAACCTTCCCAGATGGCTATAACGAGCCATGGAGCAATGTGGACCGGTGGCCAAATACCGACGCGAAAGATGCGATGCTCAAAGTCTTCGAGAGATTGAATAGCTTCGCTGCTTACCCATACCCATGTGCGGATGACTCCACACAAGGCTTACGCTTCGATTCTGAGGCTTATGATAGGTTTGTGGCTTGGCGCTCAGGCATGGAGGCTCGCACCCGATCAGGAGACGAGACAGAGGCTATGGAGAGCGCTCTACAGAAGCAACGAAAGCTCGTCCCCGCCATGGCTCTAATTATCCAGCTAGCAGAGAACCACGAATCTAGAGAAGTTGGCATCAAGGCCCTTGAGATGGCTATCCGATGGGCTGCATGGAGCGAGGGACATCAACGTCGCCTCTATGCCGCTGCGATGACCAATGACATCGACGCAGCTCGCCGCATCCTGGCTAAGATCGATCAAGGGAAAGTGAGCGCTCCATTTGTCGCCAGGGACATCTACAACAACGGGTGGGCTGGTATCTCAGATCGTGAATCCGTGAATGAGGGGCTCGATCTTCTCGTCCGCCATCGATGGCTAAGAGCAGAAGAGCAACCGACCACAGGCAGGACGAAACACCTGTTTCACCTAGTCGATTGGGTGACATCTGCCCACATCGCGGAGGAGGCGAATAATCTCAAAAGGGCCTAGTCC
>CALLLI010000359.1 GCA_938082635.1 uncultured Verrucomicrobiales bacterium | reverse complement strand
GACATCTGCCCACATCGCGGAGGAGGCGAATAATCTCAAAAGGGCCTAGTCCCGTTACCTGCAAAACCAGCAGAAGGCTTTTGCAGGCTTTGCAGGTATCCCATCTGGGCACATTTGAAATATTTCACCGTGATCAGACTCACACTCACAAAGGCGCAAGCCGCCAAACTCGAAGCGGCCAAGCCAAGCGGCAAGGCCGTGTTTGTCATGGGCTACGCTCAACGGCACCCATGGCCAAACGGCGAACGCTGGTCGATCGTGGTGACGTTTTGCGACTATCCCAAAGCAACTCTAAGGCCGGGCAAGCCATCGGTCTCTTAGACCGCAAGAGAAGGCTCAAGCCTCCCAGGGTCCTTCCTCGGCCTCCAATCGAGGCTTCCAAGTCCGCAAGAAAGCGGCTTCTGTGAATTTTTTCCAAGCGGTGGTGGTGGTGGCTACCAATGTAGCGTCACTCGATTCGCCGTTCAATCGGGAATCTCTTCAAGCTCGGACGGGCTCGGACCGTGGCGGACCGTGGCGGAAACATGGCACAGTTAGTGACACATTGGCATTTCCGCCTACCTGTCAGGATCATCTAATCTCTTTGTCTTAAACGACTTACAGAGATGGCGGAGGGAGTGGGATTCGAACCCACGGTAGGTTGCCCTACACTCGATTTCGAATCGAGCGCCTTAAACCGGACTCAGCCATCCCTCCGCTTGTAAAACTGTAAGGCTACCTAACGAATGCGGCACTCGTTAGGCACACTCCGTTAAGCACACTCCGTTAGGAGTAGTCAGCCTGGACGCCACCGAGGTCGCGCTTCTTGATCCATGGCATGAGGCCACGGAGGCGTTCGCCGGTCTCTTCGATCGGGTGCTTGGTGCCCTCTTCGAGGAGACGGTTGTATTCAGGAAGCCCTGCTTCGTATTCGGCAATCCATTCTTTAGCAAAGGTGCCGTCTTGGATCGCGGTGAGAGCTTCTTTCATACGCTCTTTGACAGAGGCATCGATAATCTTAGGACCGACGCTGATGTCACCATACTTGGCTGTTTCTGAGATGGAGAAACGCATGCCGGCGATGCCGGACTCGTTCATAAGGTCGACGATGAGCTTGAGCTCATGCAGACATTCGAAGTAGGCCATCTCGGGCTGGTAACCTGCCTCGACGAGGACTTCGAAACCAGCTTGGACGAGGGCGGATGCGCCACCGCAAAGGACGGTTTGCTCACCGAAGAGATCCGTTTCGGTCTCTTCGCGAAAGTCTGTTTCGAAGACACCGCCGCGTGTGCAGCCGACGCCTTTGGACCATGCGAGTGCGATGTCCTTAGAGTTGCCTGATGGATCTTGGTAGACCGCGATGAGACCTGGCACGCCTTTGCCTTCCGTGAACTGACGGCGGACGATGTGTCCAGGGCCTTTAGGAGCGACCATGATGACGTTGACGTCTTCAGGTGGGGTCACGGTGCCATAGTGAATGGCGAATCCGTGAGAGAAGAGGAGGGTCTTACCAGCGGAGAGGTTAGGAGCGACATCAGCTTTGTACATGGCAGCGATCTTCACATCCGGAACGGCGATGAAGATGACGTCCGCTTGCTTGACAGCTTCCGCCGTATCGAAGACTTCAAAGCCTTTCTTCTCAGCAGAGGCACGCGATTTGCTGGTAGGATAGAGACCGACAATGACACGGACACCGCTTTCCTTGAGGTTGAGGGCGTGGGCGTGGCCTTGAGAACCGAAGCCGATAACCGCACAGGTCTTCTCTTTGAGGTGATTGAGATCGGCGTCTTGTTCCGTGTAGATTTTAGCAGACATGGTCTTGGGTGCTTACGAGCTAGTTTGTATGGTGTTAGGGATAAAACGATCTTTCGGTTAGGCGTCGTCGCCCAGTTCGGTAGGAACGGGCATGGCGATCTTACCCGTGCGGGTGAGGTCGACGATGTTGAAGCCTTCCATGAGTTTGAGAAACTTGCTGATCTTGCCCTCATCGCCGGTGACTTCGACGGTGAGGCGCTCCGTGCTGACATCCACGATACGAGCACGGAAGATGTCGCAAAGCGTGATGACTTCGGCTCGTAGGTCAGGACTGACGGCTACTTGTAGCAGAACGAGTTCGCGGTCGACACTTTCCCCCTCGCGGAAGTCGACGATTTGGATGACATCAATGAGCTTATCGAGCTGCTTGATGATCTGATCGAGGACATTCTCCTTCTCACGGACCACGATGGTCATGCGAGAAATGGTGGGGTCGTGGCTAGGCCCCACGTTGAGCGTGTGGATGTTATACCCACGCCCACTGAACATGCCGGCGATGCGTGCGAGAACGCCGAATTTGTTCTCGACGAGGACGGAGATGGTGTGACGAGTCATGGTTTAGCGTTTGGCCGTTCTGCCAAAGTGGGCGCTACGGTGTCTACAAAGGTACGGGTGGTCAAGTGGAGCCTGCACCCGGCTTGAAAAACCAAGATCTTTTCCCTTGCTTCCCTTCTGGCCTGATCTAAATCTCCCCTCCGATTGTCCTACGTGACCCGTTCGTCCAGCGGTTAGGACTCCGCCCTTTCACGGCGGCAACACGGGTTCGAATCCCGTACGGGTCGCCATTCACCCCCTCAAGATTGAGGGTTATTTATTCAGTGCAGGGGGCGCGCCAGTCTCGCCGGGCACAAAGTCGCCGATCTTCACAAACAGCACTGCTGACAGAGCCACGCCGACGAGAATGATGGCGAGAATGATCCATTTTCGAGATTTCTTGCCCGGATCGGGAAATTCTAGGGATTTCGGATTTTTCAGGAAGTCCCCTATCACCTCTTTCCCATCCACCATGACTTTGGTCACACGGCGCTTCTTGCGGACTTTGCGGCGGCGTTCCTCGCCAAGACCTTCAGGGGAATCGAGACTCATAGTTACGAAACCTGATACCCGACGCCCATGCGGGCAATTTTAAATGCCAAATAATAAGAGCGCATTCTAAGTTGAATCTTCATAATTCATGTGATCGTTTGTTTTAAACGAACGTATGATTATCTCGTGACTCCACCTCAACAAGACGATTCAGCCAAAAGCCTCATTCTCGAGGCTGCTCAACGGCTGTTTGCCTGCGAGGGCTTTGAGAAGGTTTCCCTACGTATGCTGACGCAGGAAGCCGGCGTGAATCTGGCCTCGGTGAACTACCATTTCCGATCCAAGCAAGGGCTGATAGATGCCGTCATTTCCGGATACGTGAATCCAGTGAATGAAGCCCGGTTGGCGCGGCTTGATGCGGCTGAATCTGAATCCAGTGGAAACGCCCTCTCCCTCGACGCCATCTTGGACTGCTTCATGCGTCCCGTGCTGGAGGCGGTCCACGAGAGTCAGATCTCTGAACAGCTCTTCTTTCAACTCATGGGTCGCTGCATGACCAATCAATCACTGAAGACCATGCCCGCTGCGGTGCTAGAACTCTTCCGCGAAGTCGTGGTTCGCTTTCCCCTTGCTCTTCGCAGGGCACTACCAGACCTCTCAGAGAAAGAGAGCCTTTGGCGCCTGCACTTCACCGTTGGCGTATTAATCCATGTGCTCATTCACACAGAAGGTCTCCTTCAACTTGCCGGAGATCGGTTAGGCAAACCGTCCTTAGACAACATCCTCACCATGGTAAAGGACTACTGTCAGGCGGGCTTGGCAGCTCCCAAGACTAAACTTGAAACAAACGATGTTTAGGAATTGGTATTTGCTAGTTGTCTACTTCCTCAGCGGGTGCCAAGCGCTGCCGCCAAATCTGCGGACCTCGGAAGCAGGCATGGAAACACCTAACACTTGGACATCAATAGAGACGGCTCGCGCTGGTGTCGATCACGCCTGGATAGATCGCTTTCGTGAACCTATCCTGAAACGCCTGGCCAGTGAAGCCGTGGCGAACAACCCCGACTTGAAAGCGGCCGCCTCGCGCGTGCGTGTTGCCGCGTCAAACGCAAAGATTATCGGCGCCGCTCGGCACCCTCAATTGAATACCATTCTGTCAGGAAACCGACGCAAATCCAACTTCATTGGCTTCCCTGATTTCGGAGGCGAAGACGTCAATGATTCCCAGCCCGCTGTCATTAGCACGATATCAGACACCTTCGGCGCCTCCCTCGACCTGAGTTGGGAGGCCGATCTCTGGGGACGCATCCGAATCGGGGAATCCGTGGCTCTGGCAGAAACGCAAGCCACAGACGCGGACTTTCGAGCGGCACGGTCTTCGCTAGTAGCACAGGTCGCCAAGGCCTGGTTTGCACTGACAGAAGTGTCGCAACAGCTAGCTCTAGCTGTTGCGACCGTGAAAACCTTCCAGTCTACTGAGGACGTGATCGCGGATCGCTTCGAAATCGGCGAACTTGAGGGAGGCGGCACAGGAGCCCAGCTACGATTGGCCAGGTCCGATGTCGCTTCGGCTCGAGAACAGGTCGCCCAACGGAAAGATCTGTTACAACAAACTCGGCGACAGCTAGAAGTCTTGTTAGGCCGTTACCCAAAGAATCTTCTCAGCGGAAATCCAGAACTACCCCAGTTGCCTGGACGACCTCCTGCCGGACTCCCCTCAGAGCTTCTTCTGCGACGTCCTGACATTCAGGCCGCTGAACGCCGCTTTGCCTCGCAGGGCCTACGCATCAAAGAAGCCCGTCTGGCGATGTTTCCTCAACTCAAGCTCACCGCAAGCGGAGGCACCTCCACGGATTCTCTGGGGGATTTGCTAGACAGTGACTTTGGCGTTTGGAATCTCGCTGGAAACATCGTTCAGCCCATACTCACGGGAGGCCGTTTGTTAGCCGAGAAACATGTTCGCGAAGAGCAGGAAAGCCAAGCGCTCGCCGCGCTTCAATCCACAGTCTTGCAAAGCTTCCTCGAAGTAGAGCTAGCGCTAGAGGCCGATCAGTATCTCGCAGAGCGCCAGGTCGCCTTGGAAGAAGCCACCGCGCTCGCCAAAGAAGCCGATCGTGCCGCACGCGCAGACTACCGCGATGGCGTGGGAGACATTCTCACCGTGCTGGCCGCTCAATCTAGAGCCCTGCAATTCTCCGGTCAGCTCATCAGCATCCGCAGACTGCGCTTAGACAATCGCGTGAACCTCCACCTCGCCCTCGGCGGCGATTTCAAGCCCAACCCACCGAAATGAGACCTTTCATCGTCGCCCTCCTCATCATCCTGACGACAGGTGGCATCATGTTTGCGTTAGCCTTCTTCAAGCCGAAGCCAGAAGAACAGGAAGTGGTGCCACTCATCACGCCCGTCAACGTAACAATAGCAAAGCGTCAAGACTTTCAAGTGAGATTGGTTTCCCAAGGGCTTCTCGAAGCCAAGACACTTACGACCGCCGCGAGCGAAGTCTCCGGCAAAGTGCTAGAAGTCTCGCCTTCGTTTGAAACCGGCGGCCGCTTCGAGACTGGCGATGTTCTCTTAAGAATCGACCCCGCTGATTACCAATCCGCCCTCGCTCAAGCCAAGTCACTCGTGGCTGATGCGAGCCTCGCTGTTCAGACCGAGGAAGCCAAGGCCATGCAGTATCTACGCGATTGGAAGAAATTAGGCCGCGCCAAAGAGGCCAGTCCCCTCGTGAAAAGAGAGCCCCAGCTCGCAAGCGCTCGGGCTCGCTTGGCTTCGGCCGAAGCCGGGCTCGCCAAGGCCGAACGCGACTTGGAACGCACCATTCTGCGCGCTCCTTACAACGGTCGCATCCTGCGGACACACACGGATGTCGCTTCTTTCGTTACCATGGGCGCTCCCATCGCCGACTTCTATGAGGCTGACTCTCTTGAGGTGAAACTGCCAGTGTCACTAGGCGAACTGCCCTTCATCGATCTCCAATCGACCAGCCGGAAAGTGACGTTGAGCACCTCCACCGGTCAAACCTGGCCCGCGACGGTGGTCCGCCAAGATGCTGAGATCGACCGGCGCAGCCGTTCTCTCGATCTGATCGCAGCGTTACCACCCGAGATCGTGTCCCAGGATCCACTCTTAGTTCCAGGGCTATTCGTCAATGCGCAGATCGAAGCCGAGCCTCTGGAGAATGTCGTTCCTGTGGAACGACGTGCGTTGTTAGGCGAGAACGAGGTCCTTATCCTAACCAAAGACTACACACTCACACGACGTCAGGTCACCGTGGCACGAAAGGAAGCAGAGCGCGTCCTCATCAGCAAGGGCCTCGAAGATGGCGAACGAGTCTGTATTTCCTACGTGCCCAATTTCATCGAAGGCATGAGCGTTCGCGTGATCGACGAGCAACCAAACGCCTAACTAAACGTCATGGAAGGCCTCATCCATTGGTTCTCTCGGAACCACGTTGCGGGAAATTTCCTTATGCTCATCATCTTGGTGATGGGCTTCAGTCAGTGGTTCAAGCTGAAGAAGGAAATCTTTCCCGAAACTGGTGTCGATATCATTTCGATTCAGGTCCCCTATCCGAATGCTGCGCCCGAAGAAGTAGCGACAGGAATTTGCCTGCCCATTGAAGAAGCGATTCAGGACGTCAACGGAATCAAGCGCGTGACCTCACGGGCGTCTGAGTCCGTGGGATCTGTCAACGTCGAGGTGGAGAACGGCTTCTCCCTTCGCAACGTCATGGATGACATCAAAACACGGGTCGATGCCATCACCAACTTGGCCGAGAATGCCGAGGAACCGAGCATTCAAGAGCTACTTCTGAAGACCCAAGTGCTCAGTGTCGCCGTCACCGCTGAAGCGAACGAGCGCACTCTTCGTGAATTGGCGGAGCGCGTGCGCGATGAGCTTATTTCCTCGAGCTCGATCACTCAAGTCGCCCTAGCAGGCACCCGAAACTACGAAATTTCGATCGAAGTTTCAGAACAAACGCTACGAGAATACGGGCTCACCTTCGAGCAAGTCGCAAATGCGGTGCGCGCGTCTTCGTTAGACCTTCCTAGCGGTTCAGTCAGGACATCGGGCGGAGAAATCCTATTCCGCACGGCACAGAAACGCTACACCGCGGCAGAGTTTGCCGACATCACGGTGGTCACCCGAGAAGACGGCAGCAAGGTGCAGTTAGATGAGGTCACCACCATCATCGATGGCTTTGAGGACGTTTATGTCAAGACCCGCCTCGACGGCGATTCTGCTATCCTGGTCAATGTCTTCCGGGTAGGCGATGAAGATACTCGAGCCGTGGCCGATGCCTCCAAAGAAGTCATCGACCGAGCAAAGAGCTTCCTTCCTGCTGGAGCAACGTTGGAAGTTTGGAATGACACGTCGGTCTACCTGCGTGGCCGCATGGAACTCTTGGCTAGGAACGGGCTCGTCGGCTTGTTGCTCGTCTTCATCGTGCTGGCGCTGTTCCTTCAGCCGAGCTTGGCCGCTCTCGTATCCATTGGCATCCCCGTGTCCTTCGCAGGTGCCATCATGATGATGCCTTGGTTAGGCGTTTCGATCAACATGATCTCCCTCTTTGGGTTTATCCTCGTGCTTGGTATCGTCGTGGATGACGCCATTGTCGTTGGCGAAAACGTCTTCCGGCGCATGCGCAATGGCGAGGATCCAAAGGTCGCCGCCCCCAAAGGCACGCATGAGGTCGGGGTGATTGTCATCTTCGGCATTCTCACGACAGCCGTAGCCTTCACGCCCATGCTAGGGCTCAGTGGCGTGAGCGGAAAGATCTGGCCGAACATTCCGCTCATTGTCATTCCCACGCTGCTCTTCTCACTCTTCCAATCGAAGCTGATTCTACCAGCTCATCTAGCACTCCTGCCAAAGATCCGGCCCAACGATTCCCCCTCGGGCTTCACGAAGTTTCGTATGCTCTTTAGTCAGGGGCTAGAAACCTTCGTCGACAAGACTTACCGTCCCGTCCTCAAAGTAGCGTTAGGCAATCGCTACGTTGTCCTGATCGCCTTCGTCTCCTTGCTAGTAATCTGCGGCGCGTTGGTCAAGAACGGCTGGATCACTTTCCGTTTCTTTCCAGACGTCGAAGCCGAACTGATCTCCGCCAAACTAACAATGGCCAAAGGCGTGCCATCCGCAGATACAGCGAAGGCGATCAAGACGATCGAAGAAGCCGCCAAGGTTCTTGGCGAGCGCCACCAAGACAGCGAAGGCAAATCCATCATCCGTCACATGTTGGCCAGCGTGGGAAATCAGCCTTTCCAGGTCGGGTTCGACGCTGTTGGAGGTTCTCCAGCAGGCGATCACCTCGGTGAGGTGACATTAGAATTGAGCGCGGCTAAACTTCGGTCAATCACGGCGGTCGAGATTACCGCAGAATGGCGGGACTTGGTCGGAGGCATCGCTGGAGCAAGCGAACTTAGCTTCCGAACCGACTCCGGCTCAGGTGGCAATGCCATCGATCTTGAAATCGCTGGTCGTGATGTGGAGAAGTTAGAAGAAGTTTCCCAGAAGATCCAAGATCAGTTAGCCAGATACGGTTGGGTCACCGATATCACAGATAACAATCGCGCTGGCAAACGACAGCTCAAGCTCGAGTCTCTCACGCCACAAGCAGAAGCGTTAGGCTTGCGCCTCGCAAATGTTGCACGCCAGGTGCGGCAAGGTTTCTACGGTGACGAAGTGCAACGCCTGCAACGTGGGCGGCACGAGGTCAAGGTGATGGTGCGTTACCCCGAGGATGAGCGTCGATCTCTTGAGAATCTTGACCAGATGATGATTCGTTTGCCCGACGGAGGTGAAGTGAGCTTCTCTGAAGTCGCCGTGGCCTCGTATAGTCGTGGCTATTCCTCGGTAGAACGTTCTGAAGGCAAACGTGCAATTAAGATCAGTGCTGATATTGATGATCGCGACCCCAAGGCGAGCGCGAAGCTTGTTGCAGAAGAGTTAGAGAAAGTGCACTTTCCTGATCTTGCTGCCGACTATCCTAGCGTCAGCTTCTCATTCCTCGGGGAACAGCAAGATCAACGCGACTCTCTTGTGGAAATCCGCAACAAGTTCGTCATCGCTCTGATCATCATGTATGTGCTCATGGCCATTCCGCTAGGGTCCTACATCCAACCTCTCATTGTCATGTCGGTCATTCCCTTTGGCTTGGTCGGTGCAGTGGCTGGACACGTGCTCATGCGCACGGACCTCAGTATCATGTCAATGTGCGGAATCGTCGCACTCGCGGGCGTAGTGGTGAATGATAGTCTCGTCTTAGTCGACTACGTAAATCGTGAAGTCCGTGCTGGCAAGGGCGTGGTGGAAGCCGCCTGGGAAGCGGGAGCCGCTCGGTTCCGACCCATTCTCCTCACCTCGCTCACCACCTTCGCAGGACTTACCCCGATGCTTTTGGAAACAGACCTTCAGGCCAAGTTCCTCATTCCCATGGCTATCTCGCTAAGCTTCGGGATTCTCTTCGCCACCTTCATCACGCTCTTCCTCGTGCCTTGCATTTACATCATGCTAGAAGATGTGAAGCGCCTCTTCACAGGAAAGCATCGCGTGCGTTCCCTGTAACGGGTTAAGCAAGTTTGGAAGCGACAATGCGTTGCGCTTCTTCTAACGAAAGATGCTCCGGCAAATCATGGTAGACCGAGATGTAGGCAGTCCCCTGAGCCGTGTAGGCTGTCAGCCCGAAGATGTTCGCTTCCAGATACTTGTAGATCTGATAGGTCAGGCTATGAATGAGACCAGTCGACGTGGCCACCGACTCTACTTGGAGATGGAAACGTCCTCGATCATCCCAACGTTCTAGCGTCGCGGTGCCCTGCAACTTCGGAAGTAAGTTCTCCTCAACTTCTTGAACAAGACGATCTTCACGCATAGCCGATTCGATCTCTTTCGCCAAGGCAGCACCCACAGAACGATCGCTTAGATCCAGATGGAAGAAGTCGAGGATGAGACCGTAGCGCCTCGCAGAGAAGAGATGCGCTTGAAGGAGAGGGATCCCTTTCGCCGCCAATGCCCCAGTAATTGAGGCCGCTATTCCACGGGTGTCCCTCGCGGCGACACCCAGAATGGTCGAAGGCCCATCCCAAATCGTCCGCACTAAAGGGCCCTTGTTAGGGCTCTCACTCAACTCGATCAAATGGTAACAGAAGCGATTGGACAGTTCACGATAAGAACCCGTGAAGACACCCCCAAAGTCTTCCAGCACATCAAGGTGATCCGGAGTGAAACCGGCGCTCACAAGATGCTCTTCCACGGCGGCAGGAGGGTGGTAAGCGGCCATCGCTTTGACGTAGAGCTCGCGACCATTGAACCCTTCTGGCAAATGAACATCTGAAACTTCGGCGGGACTCCAGCTGGCTTGATCGGCCCATGTGAAGATATAGAACGCGCGCAGCCACTCTTCCGACTGACAGAGCCCCACAAACTTCTGGACTTGCTCCTTAGAATTGTAGCCAACCCTCACGAAGTCTCTAAACGCACGCCGATTCTTGACGAGAAATTTGGTGAGCTCAATCGTCTCCTCCGAAAAGCGACTCTGCGTTCGATAGGTTTCGTAATAGTCTTCAATCGGGATTCCCGACATACCAGACGCCAGGCGCTCGTGCAGAGGACGCGTGGTGTCCTCTCGAGCTACTACATCGTCTGACGTCACAGGCAACCTCTTCGTCTTCAACGCTAGCTTCACCGCCGCCAAATTCTCTGAACCTAACAAGGCAGCCTCCACTTCGACGCTGAGATTCTTAGCCACATCCCTGACGCGGTCTTCCGAAATCGCCTGAGCAAGACGGTCTTGTCCTTCGCGAACACATCCTTCTAGCATCGCCACCTTCTGACGCTCGAGGGCACCGCGCAGCGATCGCTTCTCATCCAACACGCGGCCATCAAGCGAAGATTCAAAACTCGCATAACCCGGAAAGAGACGTTCCTCAGCACCATCGGTGGTTGCTAGAAAAGCGAACGATTTCGCCAAGCTACCGCGTTCTTCATAATAGAGTTCCGCCAATTCCGGCGTGGGCTGGAGCCACTCGCCAATGTTAAAGAAGGTCGAATTGAGTTCCGCAGGATCGATCTCGAGTTCATAGCGCTGCGAGGCCAACAACAGTGACAATGCCGCCGCACTTCTCTCTTCATTAGTTGGATCCCAATCCGTTGGCGGACGAAACGAAAGCCCGCCGAGACCGAGCACTATCGGGCTTTCCTTCTTCACCGGTCGGCCAGACTTCAGTGCGGACTGAATAACCCCTCTAGCAAATCTCCCAACCCGACGCCGAGCAGAGAGAAGCCTTGCCCGGACTCCATTTGCAAATTCCACCCTCTCGAGTTCACTGACTTCCTTGCCTAGCATTTCCCCGAATGACGTAAAGTCTTCGAACGACATCACATCTTCCGCATGATTCCCCGGCGCAGCATTCTGAGGTACATCTGGATGCCGCAAGTGAATGAATCCACGAATCCTGAGCAAGAACTCATAGGCATTGCGGTCCTTCTCCGAACACGCTGCCGACTCATAAATTTCCCGACTCGTCAGGAATGATTCCCCTGCCAACGTCCAAACCCCTGCGAGGTAGACCCGCAATCCTTCGTTCTTAATGTCAAATCGATTCAGTTGCTCCGTCTTATGAATGGCAGGCTCCCAAGTCGACTTCCAGAACTCTAAAAGATGAAGGAAATGATCGAAGGGATCGTAGAGAGAAATGATCCGTTTACGAAAGGTCAGGACGAAATCGTTGGGATCGTAGACAGCTCGCATGTCGATAAACGAGTTGAGCTGTTTCCCGTCCAGAGACGGTACATCTGCAAGACTAAACGGCATGGCTTCACAAACGAATCCATATTCAGCCGCGAACTCTCCCCGATGCAGAATCTGCCCCTGAAGATGCTTCAGAAACTCGTTATCTTCTAACGCATCCTCAAAGAGAAAGGCAAAGTCATTATCAGAGCACGGCGTCATCTCACCGCGGCCCGTCCCACCCAGAGCAACGACAGCGAAACGCTTCTCGTAACCAAAGGCCTCACGTTCGCGTTCAGCCCAAGTAGCTACCAGCGTCGTGTAAATGACCGTGCGCTCGGCCGCAATCTCACGTCCGTTGTTTAGAACAGATGACTGAAACAGACGATCATTCTCTGCAATGAGCTGTTCAAAGGCCTTAGCAGGACCTATGTCTTGAGCCAGTTCGAGGACGCGTTCTTCGCTTGAGATCACCTCCGTTCTCTACGCGCTGTTGCGTCAGCTGCAAACTGACTTTCAGGAAAGACAGCCGTTGCACTGTCCAAGTCCATTAGGCAAATTACCTGCATGCGCTTTCAAGATTTCTTTCTGCTCATTACCTTAATGCTAGTAACGGGGTGCAGTAGCTTCCATCGCGACTGGAGAACGGCCACAGCACAACCCACTCCCACCGACCTCTCTGGCGCTTGGGAAGGCCAATGGCACAGTATACCAAGCGATCACCGCGGTAAACTTCGTTGCTTGGTCACACCTGAAGGATCTCAGTCGGGCTACTATAACTTTCACTACTGGGCCAAGTGGGGCCTTCTAAGCGGTGCGTTTACGACGGTCTACCCGGTCACCCAAGTCGGCGCAGATCGCTGGCGTTTCGCAGGCGATTCCGATCTTGGTTCATTGGGCGGCGTCTATCATCACGATGGCGAAGCCAGCAGTTCACAGTTCCATGCGGACTTCACGTCATCGAAAGGAGATCGTGGCACCATGGAAATGGCCCGGCCCTAACGATCCATGAGTAGAGCCTATCATTTCACTAGCCAAATTGATCGCATCGACATGGGCATCTCCATCCACGTGATCCCCGTGCCGCCCAAGATCGCTACCAAAGTAGGCAACGCCAAGCGCGTGCTGCTCACGCTAGAAGATCAAGTACATCGCCGCGCGCTTCAAGGCGTGAAATCCGGCAGCCCCTACATCGGCGTCGGCCTGCAGATTCTTAAACCGTTAGGCCTGCGCTATGGCTCGCCGGTATCCGCAAGCATCGCCGTGGACCCAGAAGCAGACGCCATGCACATTGCCGAAGAACTGACAGAAGCCCTTTCGCAAGACACCGATGCCCAAGCCCGCTGGGACACTTTCACACCTGGAAAGAAACGCTCCATCAACCACTACATCGACTCCGCCAAACGTCCCGAAACCCGGGCTAAACGCGCCGTCGAGATGACGAAGAAGATCCGCACGCACACCTTGCACCGCGACAAGTGAAACTTGTGATAGAGGGTGATCAGCGAGTTCCTGGTGAACCAGGTAACAGCAGGTCCTCCCAGGCTTCTTGCGTCGCCGCTGATTTCTGATATTCCATCATGACCTTCCACTCACCCTCGCCGTTCTTGAGAAGGAGGGCTTCGAAGTGAATGAAGGCGTTGTTAGGTTCACTGCCAGTTGCTTGGCTGGTGTAAAGAAAGATCCCCGTCTCGTGGGCAGTCGTGGCATCGCCGAGGCGTTGACTGAAACGGAAAGCAACGCTGGCCTTCATTTTCCCCGCCTTGGTCTCTTCAAAGCCCTGCTGCCATCCAGCGAGTGCTTTGCTGAGCGGGTAGCTTGTCGCCTTGGTCCCAGAAACAAGCACGCCGTCAGGATGACACGTCGCGCTATAGCCAGCGAAGTCGCCTTTCTTCACAGAACGTGAAACTTTCGCCCAAAGCGCATCAAGCGCGGTTTCTCGCAGGCGCGCCTCGGCGGGCTTCCTACCGGCACGAGCCCAGCCACCCCACACGCGGAGGTACTCCGGTGTCCGGAGAAGACCATTCTCGTCGCTATCAAAAGCTCTAAAAGTAGCTTCACGTTGCTCCTTAACGGGAAGATCGGCCTTCGCTCCTTCATCAAACTCCTCTCGGCTCACCAGGCCATCGTCATCAGCATCCAAGGCCTGCATCAGAGCTTTCGCTTCATCCGTGACGATACGGTTCAGCACGTATTCAGCTTGCGTGACCGTGCCATCCTGGTCGGCATCAGACGCCGTGAAGATCCCTCGTCGAGCTTGCGGACTGAGATAGCTTCCTTTCTCAATGAACTCCTCGGCGGAATGCAACCCGTCACCATTGTGATCTCCGAAACCGAAGTGCTTCTGGTAAATTCTCCTTTGCCCTGCTGAAACACCGCCCTCCTGCTTCGCTCCTAACATTTCGAGAATGGTGGCCACCTCAAGTCCACCGACTTCCTCTGGAGCTTGCGCATGAACATGCAGTGAAATGCTGAGGTAGACAGCGAGACCAACGTAGGAGGAGTTCATCATGGCATATTAAGGGCTGTTCCTCGCGAACGCGATAGCACCAAACCACCTACCTCACACGGGCCGTATCGGATTCCTCGCAATCGCTGCTTTGCCTGGCCGCAATCGTAAACCAAGCCACTTCGAGTCCTTCGAAATCTTACACGGCATACTTTTATGCCCGTTTCCAATGGAGCGCTCCCTTACCCACACGTTGCAGGGCGACTGGCAAGAGAGCGTTCGAACGAATTCTCCGAATATTTTGGGCAGTCACCGATTTAGTATCTGAAGAAACCGAAACCTGTTAACGAAGAAACTGCCATCCGCCTATGCCTGAAACACCGCAACCCTGCGGGTTTCAAGTTTCTCGGGCGCAAGTTCAAGCGGGAAGCCTACTATCACGCTCACGCCTTGTTAGGCAATGAACCCGACGCTGCCGATGCCTGTCAGGAGTCCTTTGCCGCCATGCCGGGATTGGCCAAGCTGGATCGCTTCTACCCGTGGTTCTATCGCATTCTTCGCAATCGCTGTTTAAACATGCTAGGGCGACGCCGAACTCGGAACGCCTATGCGGCCGAAACGGCAATGTCTCCGCTGCCTCAAGCAGAAATTCAGGATCCTAGCGATCACGCAATGGCTCGCGAATCCCGTGAGCACGTGTGGCACCTTCTTTCTCAACTCAAACCAAAGCATGCGGAGATCCTCACGCTAAAATACATTCACGGTTTCCGATACGACGAGATCTCAGAAACCCTCAACATCCCGCGAGGCACTGTCATGAGCCGGCTCTACGAGGCGCGCTCTGCCCTTCGACAACTCCACCAAAATAATGCCCATCGATCTTAATCACTACCGACCTTTGCTCATGGGGCTTATGGACGGCGAACTCAAGCCTGAAGAAGCCGCCGCCGTGAACAACGCCCTCACCCGCTCATCGGAGCTTCGCGAGGAGTATGAACGCCTGTGTGAAACGGGTGATCATCTTCATCCGATGAGCTTTCTTGAACCGGGCGACGAAGTCACCTGCCATCTCTGGAAGAGTCCGCACCATCACTTCGCTAGAGCAGGAGGGATTTGGTTAGTCCTCCTTGGCTACCTCGGCCTCATTGGCTACGCCGTCGTTGGCATGTTGAGTTCTGAAGGTCTCGCTTTCCCCAATCTCTGCTTCATCGGTATTCTCATTGGCTCGGCCATTCTTCTTCTATCGCTTGTTCGAGAGCGGATCGCCAAACGCGCCGTCGCCCCCTACAAAGACATTCGGCGCTAACTACCTAAACATCTTATGATCATCACTAATTCTAACACGATCGCAAGCAAAACCATCACTCAATCCCACGGCCTCGTCCGAGGGAACACCATCCGTGCGCGCCACTTGGGACGCGACATCCTCGCCGTATTTCGTCACATTGTCGGCGGCGAGATCGAGGAATATACGAAACTCATGGCCGAGAGCCGCGAACAGGCCCTGGATCGCATGTGTGCTGATGCGAAACGTTTATACTGCCGCGCGTCATGATTTGTGATTCGGGAAGAACTGAAAGTTGAGGCTCATCAAGCTGGTGAGTTCCGCTTTGAGAGGACCGGACAGATCATCGAAGCATTTGTCGATTGGTCAGTGAGTTCTAGGCGAATCATCTTTGCCTCCAATGGTAAGGCAAGGTAGCTGAATAACATCACCCCTCTTTTTCACAAATATTGGCGCGTGGCAGTATAGGAGCCAATGCCATTACGGATGTCCGCTTCACAACATCCATGATCTCGAAAGGAGCCGCTGAGATTCTCGCCTACGGAACAGCCGTGACTGTCGACTAATTCCAAGCCAGTGCCGAACGCTGGCTCCAATAGTCCTCAGGTGCTTCTGCCAGTAATTTCAGAAGGCTTTGATCTTCTTGATCGAGTTGCACTTCCATGGCCGTAAGATTGGCCTGAAGGTGCTTCTCCTGAGCGGCACCGCTCAGTACGGTGTCTACCCACGGTTGAGCTAGCACAGCTGCCAACGCAATAGCATCGATGCTCATCTCGTGTTTGTCAGCGAGGGCCATTAGCAAGGTACGTTTCTCGGCAAACTCAGAAAGCGTGTTGCGATCGGTTAGGCGACCATTGGCCAGGCCTTCTTTCACAATGATGCCCATTCCTAGGTCATGCGCTTGTTGCAAGGCCATCCCAGCAGAACATTCGAGGACATTCCAAGTCGCCTGACCGATATCGAAGAGGAGCTTCCCGCCTGCCTGGATCTCCAAAGCTCTGCGAATGACATCGGCTTGTTGCACCCCGCTGACCGATAGACCAATGCACCAACCTGTTTCCTTCAATGCTGCCAAGCGAGTGAGGACTTCTTGATTTTCAAGCACCCCGCTTTCCAGCGTGGCGGAGTGGATTTGATAGAGCTTGAGATGTGGACCAAGCAGGGCAGTGCTCTCTTTCACTTGGCGATTGAGCACGGCTAGGGAGTGCTCCTTCACTTCATGAGCAGCGGCATCAAGTTGCCAATCTGCCGTATAGGTATAGCCCCATTTGGAACCCACGACCGCATCCACGCACCCTCTGCTCTCGAGCCAGGAACTCAGAAACGCTTCCGCCTTTCCATAGGACCGCGCAGCATCGAAGTAGCGCACGCCCGAGTCCCACGCAGCGTCAAGCACTGTGTGAGCGTGCGTTTCCATAGCTTTCCAATCATACTCATGCGCCAAGTCATCGCCGTGCCCAAGATTGATGTAGCCGGGGCGGCCCAACGCCGCAAGCCCTAGGCCCATTGGCGTTACCTGAAGGTCTGTGTTTCCGAGAGGTCGCGTTTGCATGCGGCTAGCGTAGCGCAAGTCGCGGCCGGAGAAAGCGCGCTTCTTCGTTCAATAGTCGTTACCCTCATCACGTGAACCGTCGCCACGAAGGGCGCGGTAATCTACAGAGCGAGCCAATGGCGCAAGCAGAAGAAAGTCTGCGCACACCGCCCCACTAGAACGTCAAGCCCTGGAAGAAATGCAACTGCAGCTGGAGACGATGCTCGCCCCGCACAAACCAACAGCCGTCGCAGTCTCTGACATTGCGATTATTCTATCAAAACCGCGATCACTAAAGACTGATGAAGTAACAACGTCCAGAGCTACTGACGATCGACAAGAATGTCCTAACCATCTCGTGATCATCGATAGCTAATTCTTATGGTAGCGCGGCCTTCGAACCAGACTAAGACATGTGTAAGATTCTAGTTGGACGAAATCGCAGTTGTTGCTAGGCTGAGTTCCTATGAAACGGATGCGCCAACTAGTTCACAGCCCTTTACAATATCTGACCCTCGGGGCGCTTTCCCTTGGATTGACTGGCTGCGGTGGGCCAGCAGCACAGGTTGTGGACCTGAACAAAGTTCTTGATGTGATGGTGGCGACGCTCACAGCGAGTGGCGACAACGCCGTCGAACAAGGCGCAGATGCTTCCAATGAGCAAGTCGGTGGTTTCATTGTGCAATACGCGATGGATTTGAATGCGGCACCCTTGCTCGAAGAAGGCAAGACTGTGGGCATCGGCATGACGGAGTCGGGCTCGTTTCTTGGATTCCAAGATGGCGATCCGGGTGCCGATGAATTGCAGTTATTCACGGTCGAAATCGACGAGATCGATGAGAACACCGTCCGCCTGATTGCTACTGATCTCCAGGGTGGCTACCAGCGGGATTCCAGTCCGATGAGCCGTATCGGCACAGGCCTTCTCACCGGTATGCTCATTAGCTCCATGCTGAATCGCCGTTCTGCGGCGGGCATCTCTAAGAGCAAGTACCGCGGGAAGCAGATGAGCCCCAAGAACTACCACACGGCAGCGAAATCAAAGGCAAAGGCAAAGGCAAAGGCGCGTTCTCGTGCTGGCTCCCGCAGCCTGAAGTTCGGCAAGTAGCCTCTGCTTTCTCTAACCTAGTCCCTTTTGAGAACGGTTCGCCAGTGATGGCGAGCCGTTCTTCGTTTAGATCTACTTTGTTAGATCACTACTCTTAAGGTAACTCGGGCATCTTGCCCGAGTCTCGGCCTGGAAGACCAGGCTATCTTAGCGAGCCCCTTTCTCTATGGAATCTCCCAACCTCCCTCCCTTACAAGGCCGCCAGTTGGCGTCTCTCTCCATCTCCATCTTGTTGGTGGCGCTTTGTGGGATCGTCTATCAGCTCATCATTGGAGCTATTTCTAGCTATTTGCTAGGAAATAGCGTGGTGCAGTTCTCGGTCACCATCGGCCTGTTCATGTTCGCCATGGGCATCGGCTCGTATTTCTCGAAGCTCTTTCCGGACCACCTGATCGATGTGTTTATCACGGTCGAGGTGATCATCTCGATCATCGGAGGCTTGAGCAGCTTAATTCTCTTTATCGCCTTCCCTACTTTCCCATCTCTTTATCGCGGGATCATGTATCTCCTGATCATTCTCATTGGTTCGTTGGTGGGTCTCGAGATTCCGATTCTGACTCGCATCTTGAGTGATCGACAGAAGGACCTGAAAGACTCTCTCGCTCATGTACTTTCGTTAGATTACCTTGGCGCACTGATCGGCTCCATTGTCTTTCCTCTCGTGCTCTTGCCCCGGCTTGGCTTGATGAGCTCGTCCTTTGCCATCGGGCTGATCAATGTGCTGACCGCCTACATTAACATTGCGATATTTTGGAAGGTCCTGCGACGGCCCAAGCGCCTCTTGGCTCTTACGCTCACTGGCACCGCCATCATGATCGCCGGCGTGTTAGGCGGACAGATTCTAACGCGCTTCGCAGAGAAGCAACTCTACTCAGACCAGGTGATTTATTTCAAGCAATCGCCCTATCAACGCGTGGTCTTCACGCGTTCGCCCGTTTCCTCAGAGTATCGGCTCTATCTCGACGGCCACTTGCAGTTCGCCCAGAAGGACGAGCATCGCTATCACGAGTCGCTCGCCTTGCCTGTGATGGCAAAGCCGGGGCCACGTAAGAACGTGCTCATCTTGGGTGGCGGCGATGGCATGGCCGCACGCGAAGTTTTTAAATTCGCCGATGTCGAACGCATCGACCTCGTGGATATCGATCAAACCGTGACGGATTTCTGTCGGCAGAATCCCACCGTGAAGAAGATCAACGCAGGCTCTCTCGATGATCTGCGACTGCACGTGCATCACCTCGACGCCTTCATCTATGTGCGAGAAACGACGACGCTGTATGACCGCGTGATCATCGACCTGCCTGATCCACACAATGAAATGTTAGATAAGCTCTATACGGTCGATTTCTACAAGATGATCAAGGCCAAGCTGGCGCCTGGCGGTGCCTTGGTCACGCAGAGTTCATCGCCCTTCACCACCCGCCAGACGTTTTGGTGCATTGCCACCACATTGGAAGCAGCGGGCTTCGAAACCTACAACTATCATCTCGGGATGCTGAGCTTCGGCGTGTGGGGGTTTCACATGGCTTGTCGCGAGCCGTTCGATGTGGACGACTTTAAGTTCAAGGTGCCCACACAGTACATGACCCAAGACGTGCTCCGCGCTTCCTCAGTCTTTGGGAAAGATGCTTCCCGGATAGAGGCTCCTATTAATCGTTTGTTAGAGCCAAAGCTCTACGCGATCTACAACCGGGAGGCGACGCAATAGGAAGGCAATCCACGTAGAAGACTGGTCCTTTGCGGTTGCTTCCGCTGTGCGACCCGCTAAGAAACGTTTATGGCGACGTTCCAAGACATTGAAGGAGGCGGCATCACCACTCCGTTAGGATTTCAGGCTGGTGCAGCAGCGTGCGGCATCAAGAAAGTAGGCGCAGAGAAGTTGGATCTCACAGTGCTTTACACGCCGCATGAGACCACGGCAGCGGCGACCTTCACCAGCAATCGCGTGAAGGCGGCTCCCGTTCATGTGTGTGAAGAACACATGCAAGGAAACGACATCCGTGCGGTCATCGTGAATAGCGGCAATGCCAATGCCTGCACGGGCGAGCAAGGCTTGGCCGATGCCAGGGAAATGGCAGCACTCACGGCGACCAAGTTTGGACTGAAGCCCGAGCAGGTGTTTGTGTGTTCGACAGGAGTGATTGGAACGCCAATGCCGATGGATCGATTACGCGCAGGCTTTGAGACTGCAGCGAAATTGGGCGAGGACCCGTTGCCACCCACCCTGGCGATCATGACCAGTGATACAGTTCCTAAGTACAGAGCAATGGACGTCGCTCTTGGAAACGGCCAATCTGTGAAGATAGGGGCAATGACGAAAGGCGCCGGAATGATTTGCCCTAACATGGCCACAATGCTTTGCTTTATCACAACGGACGCCGCCATCACTCCCGACTGTTTGCGCGGACTGACCAAGCGGGCCGTGAAGTACACCTTCAACCGAATCACGGTGGAAGGCGACATGAGCACAAATGATACGGTGCTAGTCCTTGCAAACGGGCTTGCTGGCAATACCGTCATTGAGTCAGACAGCCCTGAGGCAAAGGCTTTTTACGAAGCCCTTCACGACATGATGTTGTCCTTGGCGAAGGCCATGATTCGCGATGCGGAGAAGGCGACTCGGTTCATCGAACTCACCGTTCACGGTGCCGCCTCTGAGGAGGATGCCCATACGGTCGCGAAGGCCGTGGCCAACTCTGTCTTGGTCAAGTGCATGTGGAACGCAGGTCAACCCTATTGGGGCCGCGTCATGCATGCCATCGGCTATGCAGGTGTCGACGTGGAGGAATCCAAGATCTCGATCGATTTCAATGACGTGCCTGCGACTCGCCAGGGCATTGCAGCGGGTACCTCAGTGGCAATGATGCGCGAAGCAACGGACGCTGACGAGCATCGCTTGACCATCGACCTCGGTCTGGGCGAAGCCTCAGCCACAGTCTACACAACGGATCTGAACGAGAACTTCGTGGAGTTCAATTTGCTAGACTGACCTTGTGGCGGGGCCATCCTCTGGCTTAAGCTGGCCCATGAGACTTTCTGTTCCCTCACTAGTTTCGACAGCAATCTGGCTCAGCGCCTCGCTCTGTACAGCGACTGAACATCATACGCTCACCGTTTACCAGGCACTCTCAATCCGGGCGACCGAGTCAACCATCGCTCCGATAACCTACGTCACTTGGTATGGCGCTGAACAAGAGTCTACGCTCTCAGCCTTGTGTTGGCCTGCGATCGTCGGAACCCCTCACGACGATGTAGCGAAGGGGGATCGCAACTGGGCGAGTCTGTTAGGGCTCAAGTCAGACTTAGTACGCCGAGAAGACGGTTGGCGCTTGACGCTTGATCTCACCAAACTAAAGCCAGCATCCGCTCGTCCTGAGGTCGCAGGATCTGGCAGAGAGGTGCGCGTCACGATTCTCGAAAGTATCCTAGTAGCCGCAGAGAAGAACCTCCTAGCCGTAGGCGTGTTCGACTGTGAGCTCTCCGTTCTTGGTGAAGGCGCCCACGAAGATCTCAAGGAACTCGAGATCCCTAAGACACTCAACCCGGTGTCTAAAGTCTGGGGGCCATGGGCTTACCCTGATCTTCGCAAGACGTATCCCGATGGCGACCTCCAGGCATTGGCCGCTCATAGTCTGACACATTCAGAAAGCCTGGACACGCTATTTCTCATTCTCAGTAGCGAAACCCATTCCGCAGCTGGTGAAATCGCTCTGAAAGCCCTTCTTAAAGAACTGCTAGCACGCGTTGGCGATGACAGGTTCGCTCAGGCGCTTAACGATTCTGAAACGCTCGTTCAGGAACGGATCGTGAAAGCAATCGGTGGGTCGAACGAAGGCATTGGCCTCTTTCCCAAAACAGCGGCGTTCCTCAAAAAGTAGGCTTGTGGCTTCAAACCTGATGGTCGAACGCTTCTAGCTTTCCTTCGTGCCCTGCACCATCATAAGCGCGGTAAGACGGCCTTCCTCGGTGGCTCCCTTCTTATGAATCGAAGCGACCATGCGGCGAATATGTGAAAACCTGGTGCGAGACTTGAGAATATGTAAGCTCTTAGCAAAGGAGCCCCACTTGACCACTTCGATGTCGATGTGGCGGACACCCCAGCGGTTCATGGCCGAGAATGTGGGCTTGTAGAGATCAATGGTGCCGGTGCCAACTAAAGCCCCACCGTAGTCATCTACTTCATAGAGGATGCCAGGTTGATCCTTGATCCGAAACTGCGTTCCCACCGGATAACGAGACCAATCAGCTGCAGCACTCCGGACCTTGCCAAAGCGGAGACGAGTGCCGAGGGCGGTCTTGCGGCCATACTTCAAATGATCCGACTCATTGTGGGTGTATGCGGTCGTCCGCACGCGAATGGAAGGGAGGGCATTTGCAAGATGCTCCAAACGATTGGTTCTCGATTGGATTGCTTTCCGTTTGAACTTGTTAAAGAACGGCAGCGTGAAGCGCTTTAGCCCCTTGGGCTTGGATTGGAGGGCAAAGGGGATAATCGACGAATCCTGAACCATGGCGTGAGGCCTGGCGTAGGCAACGGCGTAGCCTTGATAGTTCGCTTTTGAGGCCAACTTTACAACCCGTGACACCTGTGGTTCAGGAGCCTGCTGCTGAACCAGTAGGGTAGCTTTCGGGAAGGCGGCTGCTAATCTGCGAGCCTTCACAATACGTGGCACAGTGGCTCGTGTAGACGCCCTAGGTGTCGCTCGAACGTAGGTGCGTTTAGAGAAGCCTGCTTGTCCTAGGTCGTCCGACTCTAGAGAACAGCCAACGAAGCCAACGGAAACGAGGCATACGACTAAACTACTGAGGGAGATTAATGCTCCTGAGCGCTTACTTGTCATGATAAAAGGGATTTCTACGCAGGGTGGAAATTGGAGTAAATTTATAATTTATCAAATTATAAATCAACGGTCACAGCTTTAATGATTTCAATAAAAATTGGATATTCTGGACTCAACCCTGGGAAAAACTACGCTTAATTTATAAAATGATGTTTCACGCTCTTTGAATACTTTCAAGATTTAGAGGAATCGATTTGCATTTTCCATAAACCGTTCACTTTCTTTCAAAAGGTCGTCGCTGACTACGCCTGGACAGCTTGTATCGTCGCCTCTTTGCTGAGCACATGCATCGTTGGACCGTCCTCGCCCTTCTCCTTAGCCTCCCACTTGCCTGGGCAGAGCCCCCCGAAGCTCCGCTCACCTACACCACGGTGAAGAACATTGCCTACCGCACCGGGGACGACCTGACGGATTACATGAAAGAACGGTGCCGCCTCGATGTGATGCATCCTGTAGGCGTCAAAGATTTCCCAACCGTGGTGTGGTTCCATGGTGGCGGCTTGAAAGCGGGGAATCGGTCAGTGCCAACCGGCCTGGCAGAGAAAAGCCTCGCAGTCGTGGCCGTGGATTATCGGCTTCACCCCAAGGTCACCGCCCCCACCTACATTGAAGACGCGGCCGCGTCCGTCGCTTGGACCCTCAAGCACATTGCGAAGTATGGTGGCGATCCCAAACGGGTGTTCATCAGTGGCCACTCTGCCGGCGGCTACCTCACCAGCATGATCGGCTATGACAAACAATGGCTCGCCAAGCATGGCGTCGACTCTGACGCGCTCGCCGGACTCATTCCCTACAGTGGGCACACGATCACACACTTCACCGTCAGGGCAGAACGCGGGATCGATGGAAAACAACCCATCATCGACGATCTTGCACCACTCTATCATGTACGCAAGGACGCGCCACCCACGCTCTTGATCACCGGCGATCGTGAACTAGAAATATTAGGGCGCCACGAAGAGAACGCCTACTTCTGGCGCATGCTTCAAGTTGTGGGACACCCCGACGCCGTGCTCCACGAACTCGATGGTTACAACCACGGGCAAATGGCCGATCCAGCACATCCCTTACTCGTCCGCTTTGTGAAGCGGGTTAGCAAAGAACTCGATGCGAAGAAGTAGCGTCTAACAGGCTACTGCAAACGAATCTCCGCCTTCTTCTGCCTGCCGTCTCGCACATAGGTTAGAGAAACTTTATCACCGCGCTTGTACTTTCCTAGCACTTTCCGGAGCAAGACGCCCTCTGGCATGGCTTCCTCAAAGCCCGCATACGAAGTGACCACATCACCGATCTTCATCCCTGCTTTCTTTGCGACCGCATGATTCCCATACTTGCCAACGTTCTTCGCGCGTAGAGCAAGCGCCCCTTCGGCAACCCCCTGCTCTTGCCGCTCCTTTGCGGAAAACTCCACCAAGCGCATGCCGCCAAATCCCATCCGGCGAAGGTCCCAGGTCGAGACACGCCAGTCGATGTCCGAGGTGTGATCCCAATCATCGGCAAGCGTGAGAATGATGTCCTTCTCTTCGCCATGGCGCTCTACTCTTAGAGTCAGCGGTCCTCCTTTCGCAGTACTATGAAGAACCCACTGCATGTCTGCGAGGGAGAGAATCGGCTGTCCGCGCATTTGACAAACGACGTCGCCAACCGCCAGCCCCGCCTTCGCAGCCACAGAGTTTGGACCGACTTCTTTGACGACAGCCGCGCGTTTCGGATCCATCTCGATACCGAGCACAGACGGCAGAGGGTAGGGAGTGAGAAGTTTGTGAGGCAACACCTTCCCGGACTCGCGGATCTCCTGCCGGTATGTGTCGCGAATCTGGTGACAGTGAATACAGCTCCCCGCCACTTTTCCATCGTAGTCTAGCTTCGACTTGTAATTGTTCAAAAGTGGCTGTTTCTCCGGGACCGGATAAGGCACATCTGGGTTTGGTTGCTTCCCATAAAGAGTCGTCTTGTTCTTTGGGTAGGCCTCATGAAGCGCTAGAACTCCCGTCATTGTTTCTGCCAAGCCTTCCAGAGACATCTCGTCATTCGCTTCCTCTTCGTTCCCTCGGCGCGAACCGTACCGCGCATACACGGTGCGATCCGCATTGAGGAAATGCACGGCAAAGGACATGTCATAATCAAATTGAAACAGCGTTAGATCCATGGCATTTGCCTGGATCACACGCACACCAACGAACTGACGCATCAACTCTCGAACCTTCGGATCGTGACCAACCAACTGCTGGTCAAAAGCGGCACATGCATGTCATGGGATGCAGCGATGAATCACCATGAGCGGCTTCTTCGCCTTCTCCGCTTCGGCAACCGCCCTCGCTAGGTCATTGTAAACCCAAGCGTCATTTTCAGCCAACGCAGCACGATCCTCATGGACCATTTCATCGCGGGTCTTCTTGGGTTCGGCCGCTCCTAGCGAGCCTGCCATGGCCAGAATGAGGAATCGCTTCATGAGGCAAGCATACAGGAAACAAATCACGAATGAACACAAATAGACACGAATAACGGATCAATAAATGGGCACGATTCCGGTCAGTTCGAGACCAACAACCTAGGCACTGTAGTGCGGACTACCACTAGGCTCGCATCGGCATAGGAACGCCCACTCATGCTCTCCAGACAAAGGTGTCTCAAACCAAGATATTCAGCCTTGAAGTGTATCAAAGGCGAGCTCAAGCCCTTCTTCATCGAAGTCAAACTCCAAGCATACCTCCGGCAAACGTTTCTTACGGTCAGGTAGATGACCGAGCACCTCTTGCCGCCGAGCCTGCAGATCTGCGGAAGGCAGCTCGCCCTGGTTGTCCACCAGCATGATCAACGACAATTGACGACCACCTGGTTCGGAGGAGACCGCGCCATCCGAGGTCCACCACCAGCCACGCCCCATGTCATCTTCCTCAAAGTAAAACTTCTCACCGCCCGGTAACGTCATCTCCGGTCGACTCGCTTTGCGCGCCTGTTCCTGCGCTTGGAGATTTGTCATGATCGTGGCCAGAGCAGCCTCGCCAATAGACTTCTTTCTCGGCTTCCTCCACCAGTCTCCCAGTCCCATGGACACCATGATCTTCATGTAGGGCACGTCCGGAAACTCGTCAAAGCGCCAGTGGTGGCGTGATTATCAGTTTTTAAGCGATCGCCACCCTGTTTCTACAATGATATCCACCTTCGATCGGCCAGTTTGCCAATCGATCTGGCTTTGATACTCGGTTTCTGAAGGCGTCATTCGCTTTTGTGTATTGGTTTCCGTTGATTGGCCTCTCATTTGCTCAAGAAGGCACTGCAGTCCATGTTGTAGACCAAATTACTAAGAGTGTTGTGCTGTATTCCTCGCTTCAGTCCGATCGTCCGGACCATGTCCATTCCCATCTGACTCATTCGACCAAAAACGTGTTCGACTCTCACCCGTATCCGGCTGCGCAATGTGTTCGTCGCCTTCTCTTCTTCGGTGAGCGGATTCCCTCGGCAGCCCTCGAACATGATGAATTCCTCGCAGTCCCATTTTTCCAGCACATACCTTTCGCTTTCCTCGGACCGATAGGCGCTGTCGCGCAAGCACTGCATTGTTCGTTTTATCTACGAGGTCTTGGAATACCTTGCGGTCGTGCACATTGGCGCTCGTCGTGACACTCCCAATGATCAACTTACTCTTGGCATCCACTTTCCCGTGGTTCTTGTAGCCGAAGTGGGTCTCGTTGTTCATCTGAGCCCATCTGGCATCGCAATCCTTCTGCCTTCCCTTGGCTGTGTCACTGCCGAACTCGATTGGGCGTTCTCCTTTCTTGATACTCTTGTTCTGTTCCTGCGTGTTTCGCTGCCGTGGGGCGTCCACAAAGCTTGCATCAACAATGCTTCCTTCGTGTCCAATGAGCCCTTGTGCTTCTAGCATTTCGCCGAATCGAGCAAAGAGACGCTCGCTCCCCTTGCGTTCATCACTCTATGACGCTTCGCGGAAATTCCACACGGTGTTTGCGTCCGAAATGGCATCTCCTGGACGTAGCCCCAGAAAGCGCATGAAGCTGAAACAGTCCGCGATCTGTTCCTCAACAGAGGCTTCGCTATGGCCGTGAAACTTCTGCAGCACGAAAACCTTGAACATGAACACCGGATCGAAGGGAGGGCGACCGCCCTTGCTATACCAAGCGCCATCATAAATTTCTATTCGTGGAGATCCAGTGGCTGGGACTTTTAGTCACCGCGGAATGCTTGGGTTCGATACTGTGGCGACTAAAAGTCACCACCACCAACCAGTCAACGCGACTACGTTAGTAGTGGGCTGGAAATTAGTGACGGCGCTTGGTATATCATCGCGATTTACGTAGCCAAGTATATCCTCGAGGTCGCTTCGAAAACCCTCCCATTCGATAATCTCCGCGAGCCTGCCAACCCCGGTGCTGCGCTGATTCGCTTTGGCTTTTTTTTGGTGATCAATGAACGCGAAGAGATCGCCGCCTTCGTCCTGATTCCGGTATTTCATGGGCTACCAATAGCAATTAATACTAACATTACTACTCGTAGCGCTCAAAATTAAGGTTTCCGGAAGTGCCCTTCAGCATGCCGATGATTCTCGATGGCTCACGTAACTATCAGTTTACTACGCACAGAACGCGCTGGCGGAACAGGAGAGGCTGCCTTGGGCGGAAGAACTGAACGATGGAACTCGCGAACACGTCAGCGACAATCCTAAACTATCACTATCACTATAACTCATTTAAAAACACCGGCTTCCGTCAAACAGGCGGAATTGTTAGGATGGGTGGCCAGAGTAGACCTACCCAAAGCAGTTGCTTTATTAGATAATATACCAACCCATCCAAGCGGCCCTCGGCTAGCCGTCATCGATCAGCTCGGGTTGATCATGGCAAAGGAGAATCCGGCCGACGCCTACGCTTGGCTTCAGGAAGTCGGCCTCCCTTCGAGAGGAGCCACCGTATACATCGGGCAACATTGGGCAACGCAAGAGCCCCATCAATTTCCCGAGCAGCTCGACAACTTTCCGGTATCAGCGAAAGACAAAGCGGGGTTGTTAGGCACTGCAATCGCAGGGCTGTGGCAGCAGAATCCCGACGAAGCAACGGCCTATCTGAACGCGCTTGAGCTGCCCGAGAATGAAGCTCAAATCGTAGAGAAAGCTCTGGCACGCGTCACACGAGACCTACTATGGTCCCGCTGATCACTATTCGTGTGCATTCATGTCCATTCGTGGTGTTCATTGTCCCATGATCTACCTGGACAACAACGCGACGACTCAACTGCATCCCGAAGCCCTTGAGGCCATGATGCCGTTTCTCACCGACGCCTACGCCAATCCCTCCAGTGGCTACGCCAGTTCGCGGCGAGTGAAGAAAGCCATGGATCTAGCACGGGAACAGATCGCTGGCTTGTTAGGCGCGCACCCCGAAGAGATCATCTTCACGAGCGGTGGCACGGAAGCAGACAACACGGCCATTGCCTCGGCCACGGCGTGTTTGCCCCAAAGAAAGCACCTGGTGGGTAGCACTCCGGAGCATCCTGCCGTGATCCAGTTCTTTGAAATGTTAGAGCGTGAGGAAAGCCATTCCGTGAGCTTGGTTCCTGTAGACGGTGAAGGCCAACTCGATCTCGATCAACTGGACGCTATGATCAAGCCTAACGAAACCGCGCTCGTCTCGCTCATGTGGGCAAACAATGAAACCGGCGTGATCTATCCCATCGCTGAGATTGCCAAACGTCTGGCCGACAAGGGCGTCTTCTTCCACACGGATGCCGTGCAAGCCGTAGGCAAGACGCCTATCAACGTTCACGACGCGGGCGTGCATTTCCTGGCTCTATCAGGACACAAATTCCATGGCCCGAAAGGAGTGGGCGCGCTCTATGCCAGCTCCAAAGTCCGCCTAAGGCCACGCCTCATCGGTGGTGCGCAAGAATTGAACCGACGCGGCGGCACAGAGAACGTCGCGAGCATCGTAGGTCTTGGTAAAGCGGCAGAACTGATGGCAGCCAAGCTGGCATCGAAAGGAGAAGAGAAGATGCGCATAGAACGCGACTACTTCGAAGCCAGCCTTCAGTCACAACTTCCTGACGTACGCGTGAATGGCCATCCTGAGAATCGCCTAACAAACACCTCCAACTTGGCCTTCGACGGCATCGAGGCAGCCGCTTTGCTGATCATGCTAGACCAAGAAAACATCTGTGCTTCGGCCGGATCTGCCTGCCACACCGGTGCGCTCCACAGTTCACCCGTGCTCGCCGCGATGAACTTCGACCGCGAACGCGCCTTGGGAACCGCTCGGTTCTCTTTCTCCTCCTTCACAACTCGCGAAGAACTCGATCATGCTATTCAGATGATCGTCAGTTCCGTCGAGAAACTCCGCAGCATGCGCTCAGGCTCCGGAGTGGCGGTGTCCTCGTAGACTTGACGCCACCACTCTTTTCAGGTTCCCGCATAGCTCGACATTCCAATGTCGAGCTACATGATCTCGTGCCTTCGTAGGATAGCCATTCCTGGCCGTCCCAACGTCCCCGCCCTCTACTTGTGGTTCACACGCAGTCGAGCAAAGGGGAAGCCTTCTGCTGTCGCATCGGGAGCGAGGCCAATCATCACTTCTTCAAGATCAGCATCGATCGTGCGAATGACAGGCTCTAAAACGAGCTCGGGAAGGTGGCTCCAATTCTCAAGGTCCCTGGAAACTTCGACAATGAAGTCTGCCATGTCACCTGCATCTTTGCGTCGCTTGAAGCAGAGCGCGAAGTGCTCAGCACCATCGTCATCGGTCACCCACTCGGTCCAGATTGCGGAAGGCTCACTTCCATTCGTCGGATCAAGCCCTAACAAGAACTCATCAAAGTTCGTCCAACGATCACCATCTTGGTTCTCATCAAGACGTCGAGCGGCATCCGCTCCCAGAGCACCTTCAGCAGGAAGCTTGGGGAGGAACCGATCTAACCAATCAACGAATAGCACTGGAAGAGGGCCAGGATTCGGAATGACGATAACATCGTTTCCATAGAACCGTTTGCTCGCATAGGTGACGCCATTCATACGAAACTCGATCGTGTAGAGAGTCCCGCGAGGGAGAATAGGAGGAGATGCGATTAGCGGATCGCCTTCTGGCAACGGACCCGCAGCACTGCCATCGCCAGGAGGGCCATCGACAGGAATAGGTTCTTCGCCCTTCTCGCCAGCGCCATTCACATCGCCGCCAATCTGCGCAGGCTTCTCAATGAAATCGATCGGCGTGTCAGTCTTCTCGATCGCAATGGCCGATGCCGGGTAGACAATGGCCTGGGTGCAAAGCTCGCGTGGATCTGGGAGACGCTCACGGTAGGAGACATTGATCACGCCATTGTCTAACGCGACTTCCTGAATCCCAACATTGTGACACCCGTTCGGCTTAGCACCGGCGAAGACCGCGATGAGTGTCACTTCATCAAAGTTCACAGGATCCGGAACAGGCAAGACAAGAGGGCCTGGCTCAAAGCCAGTGAGGTCCCACCATTCCTGAGTTGTCTGAATGACCACGTTCCGCTGCTGCTCTTTCTGCACGCGAAGGTCGATGCGTTTGAAATCAATTTCTTCCGAACCCCCAAAGAGAGTTAAGGGATAAACGTGAGACTCAAAGTAAGGCAGCTCCGGCTCTTGCACAAAGTTCACCTCAGAAGCTTCCGCATCCAAGATGAAATGATTGCCCTGACGAATGACCGGCCCCCAGTCATTCACCGTGTGGTAAGGGAAGCCTGTGAAGGCTACTTCAACAAGCGCACTCATCGCGCCATCATTCCCTTCGCTCACTTCGATCGTGGCTCTAGCAGGAATGCGGTCACCGTCATCATCTACAGTGAACTCACCTTTTGCATAGGCCACACCGCCAATGCGGAAGACCACTCTGTAATGGCCCTCATCGAGTTCTTGGGCAGCAATATCGAAGACTTCGACTGGCGGCGGGCTTGGAAAGGCAATAGTATTTCCTCGGAAACGGACGGGTAGCTGGGTCTTGGGAATGGCTACCATGTGCCCAGGTCGAACGAGTTCGGGATCTTCAGGCAGAATGCCAGGATACGACGTCAGATGATCCGCCACGATGCTGGAGCCGTAATTCGTAACCGCAGTGATGGCGATGTCAATGCCTTGCTCCGTTTCACCTGCGAAGACGGCGAGCACAATATTGTTCTCGAAATCCACGGGAATTGGCGGAAGGGCTGCACGAATGTGCGGAGGCCAATTATCGCGCACCCAGTTGGACCATTCCTCTTCCGTTCGGAACACAAGTTCCGTTCGCTTAGTCGGACGCAAGTAAGAGGGGATGAGATCAAGAGTCTTGAACTTGATCGGCCGGCCCTCTCCATCGTCGTCTTCGTCACCACGAAGGAGATACTCGTGCTCAGCGTGGTAAGGCTCTGTATTGAAGGACTCTAGAGGCCCGTTGGAAGTGGCATCTAGATAGATCGTATTGCCGTCCTGACGAGGCTTACCCCAACTGCCAATGTGATAAATACTGCCGTCGGCATTCGGCTCAATGGTCACGGCGACATGCCCGAGCACACGCTCGTCTTCACGCTTGATCGTGAGTTCTGCACTAGCAGGAATCTCGTCAGGAGGATCCTCACGCACTGCGAAACGCTGCACCACTTGCTGATCGCCATAGTAGAGGTAAACGAGATAGGTGCCCGGCTTCACAAGCGGCAAAGGATACTCACGCTCAAGGACGACAGGGGCATCCGTTAAGGCCTCGGATGGGTAGACCGCCGCGAAGTGAATATCGAAACGGTTGCCCTCTTGCTCTGGCTCTGGCTCACCCCACTCGATCACTTCGACCGGCCCTTGTGAGTAGTGATAGACGACATGAACGGTAAACGTCCCGTCGTCGTTCTGCGCGATCTTCATTTCCACTGCTCCAGGAATGGCAGGACGCGGCTGGCCAATCCCGATTTGGAAATCGCCCAGATAGTCGGCCTGCATCGCGCCGTCACCCACGAATTCAATTTGCATAGGTTCTATCAGAACAACATAGCGTCCATTATCCGACTCGTTCCAGCCTTCAGCCACTTCTGGTAGGACATGGTAGACGGCGACTGTCGGCGCTATCCGAAAGGGATCTTCAGCAATGAGCCTGTCTTCGAGCACTTCAGGTTCAGGGAACACGTTAGGCCCACGCTCAACGCGGACAAAGGTAGCTAACTGTTGGAAGCCATTCTGGCTCACCACCCACAAGTCTTGACTATCCAAACTGGAGACGTTGACCGATTGCCAGAACGTCACGCGAAGCTCGATAGGATCATTCGACGGGCTGTAGACATCTTGAACCTCAAGACCAGCACCACCAAACCAGAGGGACTCGGCGGAAGAGTGGCTAAGGCAGGAGGCCATCACCAGGCAGACCAAGGCGAGAGAACTAAAGATTCGTTTCATAATAAACAAAGGGCAGAAAGAATTGCGACTGTCTTCATTCAACGTCATCCCTCGTGGAAGTCATCGGAGAAATATCCAAGGTAGACACCCATCGGCACGAACGCTGCTTTCCCGCACTTGCTGAGGTGGCCTGTGTTGCTACTCTTGAGCTAAATTCATCCCCTCGATCCCTATGAAATACCCTGCACCTCTCATCGCCCTTGGCTGTGCTCTTGGAGTGGCACTCTCCGCTCAAGCTCAAGTCCTCTACACCGAGGCCTTTGATTCGGAAGCCAAGGCCAAAGTTGTGGTAAACAAGGACACAGACACCATCGTCCGTTACCTCGACTACAGCAGTTTCACGGTCGGAGATCAGACCTTCAGTATCTCAGAAGCCCCGAATAAGCTCGACGGTAGCGCTCTGACAAGCGGCGTGTTCCTTCAAACCAACCTGGCAGACGGCGCTCCAGCAGCCGTCAACTTTCTCGCGGCCAGCAGCCCAGGTGGCGAACCGATCAGCGTTTCGGGCACCTATCGCCTAACATTCGATTGCTTCATCAATGTCCATGATCCCGTCCCGGAAGGCGGCACCGAACAGCTCCTCTGGGGCGTGGGAACCGGTGCTGGCCCCCTCTATAGTCGCGCCACGCGGGCAGAGGACTCTCTCACGGGCATGTGGGGTTGGCTCGCTGGCGAGAATGGCTACGGCACCTCTGACACTTCCATCTTCAATTCGACCGAAGAAATCGAACGCAAGGCAGACGGAGCGCCCCCCGAGTCTACCGATCTATGGAATGCTGCCTTCAGCACTGAGATTGGCGGTCAGGTGAACAAAGTCCCCGCCCTCGCTTGGACAGAGGTGACCATTGATGTCTTCAGCGATGTGGTCCGAGTCCTCTTCAATGGCGAACTCTTTCACGAAGCGCCCATCACCGAATCTGATACCACAGGCACGCCACTCGTCGGTTACGGTGACCCCTTCGGCTCCGTCTCAGCCGAACAGAACTTCCAGTGGTGCTTGATCGACAACATCATGGTCGAAGAGATCGTCGAGCCCGCGCTGGCCATCGCAACTGACGCGCCATTCGAAGTCATCACGGTTCCTGCAGGCGTCTCCACGGCGAACTACTCGCTGACAAACAAACGCGACGTCTCTCTGAATCTAACGGAAGCCAACGTGACCGGCGGCGACAGCGGACTCTTCGAAGTCCTCACCACGTTGCCACTCGCCATCGCTCCCGGAGAAACCGCCATGCTCGACGTGCGCTTCAATCCCGGCGCGACCTCGGGCCAACGCACGGCCACGCTGGAACTCATCACCGACGATCCTGACACGCCCACCACGGCACTACCACTCACGGCCTCACGCTTTGGCGAATTGCTCGCGCAGTTCAAGTTTGATGAAACAGGCAACCCAGCCACCGACGCCTCTGAAAACGGCACCGTCGGCACTTACGCCGCCGGACGATTCGAGCCTGGTTACGAAGCGCCCTCCCTCGTTGGTGGCGCCGGTTCTTCCATCACCTTCACAGATGCTCACGCGTCTGGAACTGGCAACTGGGCCATCTTCGATGTCCTCCACACGCCCTCCGTCTCCCTATCCATGTGGATCCAGCCAAGTGGCGGCGAAGGCACGGACGTGATCTTCAACCGCAATGACACCGCGAGCTTCGTCGACAGCGACGGCGTTTATGGCCTAGCGTTAGGAGATGATGGCGCGCTCACCGTGCGCGTCCGCGATGAAGATATCTTGGTCACCGATCCAGACACCATCAAAGACGACACAGCCTACCACATCGTCTTCACTCATCGCGATGACGATGGTTTCGACAATGAAACCGCCGCTCGTTCACGGCTCTACATCAATGGCGAGATGGTCGCAGAAGCCACTGGTTTGAACACGGTTGGATTCGGTGACTACCCGGACGACGCGCGAGCCACCGAGCTTTATGTGGGCACGCGAATCGCAGCTGGTAGCGGCTACGCTGGCGCCTTCGATGAATTCCAAGCCTACCGGGTCGAGCTCGAGCCACGCCAAGTCACTCAACTCTTCAACGAACCTGAGACGAGCGCTCGCTTTGATAATCCTAATCTCTTTGTTAGCGCCACGGGAGACTTTGCCATCGTCGCCGAAGGAGGGCCTGTCTCTCAAATCATCAAGTTCAGCAACACAGGCGCTTCAGAAACCCTCAACATCACTCGAACAGCCGTCACTGGTGACAATGTAGGCAATTTCACCTTCTCTGAGTTGCCCACCACCCTGGCCCCTGGCGAAACCCAAGAAGTCACAGTCACCTTTGATTCCAAGGGCGCCTTTGGTCAATTCTCCGCCACCCTTGAAGTCGATAGCAATGACGAGAATGACAGCATGCTCACAACCACCCTCGCGGCTCTCGTGCCAAATCCAAGTGGTCTCCTAGCACACTACAAATTGGATGAAACCAGCGGCGATGTTCTCGCAGACGCTTCAGGTAATAACCGCCCAGCGCACATCCGCACCGAAGGTGGTGGCACGGCGGTCCTCGGTGAAGACGCCCTCGCCAGCGGCACCTCCATCCGGCTCGTCGGCGGCGACGATAGTGTCCTATCCGTCATCGAAATTCCCGCCACCGCTTCCCTACCCGCCATTCCCACCTTCACCGTTTCCATGTGGTTCGAGTTTGACGCTGCCGACGAAGACACCGCCTCCGTGCTGTTCTCCATCGGTGATTCTCTTGAGGAAGCCGCAGCACTAGCCTTGCCTATCGGAACAGAAGAACAACCTCTTCAGTGGATCATTCAACAGGTCGGTGGCGAGGTCACGGAGGGCGAGCTTCTAAAATCTCGCACCCCCTATCATCTTGTCATGACCCACACAGACACCGGACCGGATGAATCCGGCGCAGATCTGTTAGAGTTCTACATCAACGGCGTTCTCGTCGAGTCCATCGAAGAGCCGGTGGATGCTCTCACCAGCGTCCGAAACACGCCTGTTCTCTTCGGTGGCGTGCCAGGGATTTCCGGAATGGTCGGACGGCTAGATGATCTCCAACTCTACGAAACCGCCCTGTCCGCTGATGACGTCGCCATTCTCTTTGGGAATCCAGGCATCGCCATCGGCGGCCCCACCGAGCCTGAGCCCACCGCCGACACAGACGGCGACGGCCTAACTGATGCCGAAGAAGCAGCACTCGGCACACGCCCAGATCTCACCGACTCCGACGGCGATGGTTTCTCCGACGGTCAGGAAGTCGCCGCCAAGACAGACCCTCTCAGCCGAGATTCTCAGCTCGCAGCCATCGGCGTCTCCTCGCCTGATGGCACGCGCACTGTCACCTGGAAAAGCCAGCCCGAGGTGACCTACATCGTCGAAGTCTCCGAAGACCTCGTCGCTTGGACCCCCATAAGCGATAGCGTCGCCGCCTCCGCAGGTGAAACCACCTCTCTCCTGCATGCAGACGCCCCAACCGGCGAAGCCTACTACCGCGTGAGCGTGAAGACCAACTAACAAGAGCGCACTGCAGTCCAATCCTGCTCGCTCCTTGTAGCGGAACTCCCAAGAGTTCCGAACGCTTCCATCCCGCCCCTTCCGAGAATTCTGGCGACTTCTTCTACAGTTCCGTACGCTTCTACGCCCTACCCTGAATCCTTCGCCGCTTGGCGACGTTCACGAAAGAAGCTCTGCAAGATGCCCAAACACTCATCCTGCATCACGGTAGGTGTGATCTCACACGTGTGATTTAAACTCGGGTGCTGCAACAGATTGAGAAGCCCACCAGCCGCACCACCCTTCTCGTCAGGACATCCAAAGATCACCCGACGCAATCGACAATGCACGATGGCGCCCGCACACATCGGGCAGGGCTCTTTCGTCACATAAAGATCACAATCTGTCAGTCTCCAATCCTCGACCACACTCTGTGCTTGTGTCAACGCTAGCATTTCTGCATGCGCTGTCCCATCCTTGAGCGTCTCCACCTGGTTGAACGCTCGCGCGATGATTTGCTGATCCTTCACGATGATCGCGCCAATGGGAACCTCTTCCTGTTGATAGGCGCGCTGCGCAAGGCGCAAGGCTTGACCCATGAAATGGTCATCGCTCTTCAGATCGATAAGCGGCGCGGCGTAAGGAGAATCGTCGCTCATACTACGAAGGAACGGAAGGTTCGCTCTGCTCCATCCGCGCTTTCGACTCTTCACGCTGCGTGCGAATGCCATCGATAGTCTTTCCTAACAAGTCCCGAGACTTCGACCTGAGCGGCTCCGTCGCAATGAAGATCTTGTTCTCGCCTTCACTCAAGAGGGTCACTTCTAGCATCTTACCATCAGGCGTGATCGCAACATCCTCGACCTCCTGCCAGTAGAGCACTTGCATGTTCTTGCTCGGATAGAAGAACGGAAAGATCTCGATTCCAATCGGCGAGAAGATCATGTAAGCGTGCTTAGCTAGATGCACGCCTGCCCACACTGAAAGCCCAATGAACGGCAAGGTTAACAAGCCATACCAAGACTGTTTGAGCAAAGGCTCCTGCGTCTTCCACAAATCCAGACTCAAGCAGTAGAGCGCGATTCCCACACAGAAAAAGACCAGTGCCAGGACAAAGAAGTGAACCGCCTGGGCATTGCGCGTGAAACGAATCTCCTGCGAACCACGTTCGGCTTTGGGCAAGGCGTTAGCGTGCATGAATGAAATAGAAACGAAGAGGCGCGCTACAGCGTGAGCACTCCCTCTAAGTCACATTGCTGGCGAAACCGTTCAATCTTCTCGGCTTTCCCCGACTCTATATTGATATCGACCAGGGCGCCACAAAGCCGCACCTCGCCTTTCGCGATTGGGAACCGTGTCGGCATCGATGTCCGGAATCGGTAGAGCACCGCCTCAATCTGGCGGCCAAGGATCGACTCCGCCGGACCACACATGCCCGCGTCACACAGAAACGCCGTGCCACCCGGAAAGATCTCTTCATCAGCGGTCTGCACATGGGTGTGCGTGCCGATCACCGCCGACACCTTGCCATCCATCCAGCGACCTAACGCTATCTTCTCACTCGTCGTTTCCCCATGGGCATCGACGAAGAGCACCTTCGTTTCCTCTCGCAGTTTCGCCACCTCCTCTTCCAAGGCGAGAAACGGATTCTCCAAACTCGGCTGCGTGAACGTCCGGCCTTGGACTTGAAGCACACCCACTTTCCCCTTCTTCGTCTCTAAAACAACCGAGCCATGCCCGGGCGTCCCTTCGGGATAATTCAGCGGACGAAGCAAACGAGGTTCCGTCGGGAAATACTCGATGATCTCCTTCTGATCCCAAACATGATCCCCCGTCGTCACCACGGCCGCCCCTGCTCGCAGCAAGTCGATCGAAATCTTCGGCGTGATCCCTCGACCACCAGCCGAATTCTCGCCATTCACCACGATAAAGTCGATCGACCAATGCTCCCGAATCTTCGACAAATTCTGGATCACGGCCTTCCGACCTGGCTCTCCCACGACATCTCCAAGGAAGAGAAGTCGCAAGCACTGGTCTGACGGGGCATCGGGCTTAGGCATAGACAGGAGATAGCCTTAGCGGGCATCTTGCAGAAAGGCAACGCCTTCGTGAGGCACCTCCACACGCGACGCATCGCCAGGACTCCCATTCTCACGAAGTGGTTTGAGCAATGATCTCGATAGCACGCCCTTACGAAGGCGTTGTTCAAGCAACCCGATTTAGGATCTTGTTAGATCCACATGCCCGCGCCATTAGTCGGCTTCGACTCCGTTTGTCCCTCACGTCACCTTAGCCGCCCTCTGGGCGTGCCCTTTGCCGGACTCGGTCCCGACCTGCCACCAAACGGAAGCCAAAGGCGTAGCCGCGATCGCCAGGCTCGCTGGCGATGCGAAAAACACCGAGCGGCAGAACTCAGCGTGTTGCCCCAGCTGCCGCCGCGCAGCACCCTCACAGGGCCGTCTTCATGTTGCCACTTACCGGGCTCCGTACGGATTGGGTCTTCGCAGCTGCAGTTAGCATAGAAGGTCTCCTCCATCCAATCCTCACACCACTTCCACACAGTGCCGTGCATGTCATAAAGCCCCCACGGGTTCGGCTGCCTGCCGCCGACTGGCTGTAGCTGATTGCCGCTATTCCCTTCAAATCATCTATGCTGGTCTAACTGTTTCCCATCATCACCAGAACTAAAGGCAGTGCTGGTCCCTGCTCGACAGGCATACTCCCATTCCGCATCAGTAGGCAATCGAAGCGAAGCTTACTGACAGAAGGCTTGAGCATCTTCCCAAGACACGCCCACGACGGGTTGGCGCGGCTGGTTGAACTTCCGATCACTCCACTTCTTTGGCTCACGATGATTGGTGGCCTCCAGAAAGCGGCGATACTCTTCATTGGCCACGGGATACTTACCGATCCAGTAGTCTTTCGCCAGGCACACTTCATGGACGGGCACTGTCTAAATTTACAAAGTCCTCACCCATCATGAAGCTTCCCGCCTCAAGGCGAACAAAGTCCATGCCCGTGCGTTCATCAATGAACTCAGAAGGCAAGCTACCTTTGCCGACGGTCTGCGCCGATGGCGCTGCCATCGCTCGCCCAGCACGCTGCAAGATCTCTCCCGACATAGCAGCTAATTCGCCACTCTCTTGTTCGAACCAGGCTTCACAAATCTCAATCAGTTCACTCCACGGATAGGTTCTGAGATGTTTAAACAGGGCAATCTTGCTGCGCTTGCTCGCACTCTTTAGACGAAGACGCTTAATGAAGGGTTCAGGCACGAAGGGCTCGGCTTCGGCCAAACAACGTTCCACGAAGCCACCTTGCATTTCCACCGTATCTCCCTTCAGCAGATCTCCGCCCGGAGCCACACTAGTTTCCGTAGATTGAAGGCTACCGCTTTCCTTAATTGCTCATGTCTTACGTTTTGATGTCCTCGTCTCATCACTTCCTCGTAACCATGGTTGAACTTTAACGTGAAGATTCGCGACTCTGCTGCACTCC
>CALLLI010000358.1 GCA_938082635.1 uncultured Verrucomicrobiales bacterium | reverse complement strand
TGAGTCCGACTTTCTTGAGAAAGCGATAGATGGTGGTGAGGGATGGGAGATCACGGCCTTGGTCTTGCTTAAGCCAGCGTTGGTAGGCGACTTTGATGGGGATGCCGGGGTAGGTTTCGCGTTGAGTGATGAGCCATTCTTACTGCTCTGGTGTGAGGGTGTGACGTTGCCCAAAGTCCTGACGGGAGTCTTGGGTGAGGCCGGTGAATCCGTTCTTCTGATAGGTGTACCACCAGTCTTCGAGGGTGCGCGTGGCATAACAACGACCGTGATCGCGGGGCCAAGGTTTGATCGCGGGGCCAAGGTTTGGTCGCGGCGTGCTTGAATGCGTCTGCCAGGGTGAGGCCTTCTTCGAGGCACTGAGTGAGGTGCGTGATGGCGCTGTAGCGGACGAGAGCGCTTTGTTCCTGTGAGGTGATGGGGTGCTTGTCTGGCATGCGGGAAGGAGTATTCCCACGGAGCCATTTGAGAAAGGAAAGGGTTCTGTGTGATCGTTGTTTCGATAATTCGTGTTCTGTCAGTTTTATTTGAGGCAACGGTAGTCTCCGAGGAGGCTTTTGCCCTGAGTGGCTAGCTCTAGGAGAATGTGGCTGAGATTGCCTGCGGCGTGGCGCATGGCTTTCCAAAGGGCTTGAGGCGATGAGGTACGCGGGAGTCGTTGCCCGAAGAAGTCGGTGAGCCTGGTGGCTCTGTCTGCCCTAGCGAATCGCTTTACAGCCCGATTGAGGCAGCCTCGGATGACTTTGCTCTGCACCGGAGACTGGTGATCTTGAGCGCGATCAAAGTGCTCCTGGACGTCGGGGACGTTGATGGAGCGGTAGGGAAGGAAGGTGTCGGGGAGGACGCTGAGGGTTTTGCCAGTGAATTTGCAAAAGAAACGCTGGATACGTGTCCTACCAGAGCCCTCCGGGTGGGTGTTGCGCTCGTAGTGACCGTGACGCTGAAGGCACGGGCTGTCCTCGTGCTCGAACGGGCACGGAGGATGAGGGGCGTATATTGGGAAGGAGGCACGACGAATTTGCATCCGCCTAAGAAAAAATATTCAGCGCCCGTCGTCACTTTCACGTTCCCACGGGAGAGAGTGCTACTGCACACCCCGCACTCATCCTGAAAGATTCCCTATCTAGACAAGCACTGAGAGCAGGGCATGGTTTAGAGATGAACCCACTCCGTCTATTTATCAGTGCCTGTATATGCAGCGCCACGTTGAGTATTGCGGCAGATGCCGATAGCCATGGGCAGAAATCTGAAGCCCAAGTGCGCACGAGTGAGGGGCCCAAACTCACCGTAGAGACCTTTGCCGATGCGTCGATGGTGAAGAATGTCACGGCCATCTGCTTCGATGATAAAGGTAGGCTTTATGTGACTGAGAGTGATCGTTGGCGCAATGGTGTGGAAGACAACCGAGATCATCTATTCTGGGTCATGGATGACCTCGCTTCTCAAACGACAGCGGATCGCCGGGCGATGATTGAGAAATGGAAGGACAAGTTTGCTCCCGATTTCTTCACGTCAGAGTCTGAGCGCGTGGTGCGCATTGAAGACACGAATGGTGATGGCAAAGCGGATAAACAGAGCATCTTTGCGGATGGCTTTACGGATGCACTCGATGGCCCCGCCATCGGTCTTCTGTCAGGTTTTGGGAAGATTTATTTGGCAAATATCCCGCACATCTGGACTCTGACAGACGCTGATGACGACGGCGTCGCTGAGAAACGCGAATCGATGCAGGAAGGCTTTGGGCCGCGTTTCAGCTTGAGCGGCCATGATCTTCACGGACTCGTCTGGGGACCAGATGGGAAACTCTATTTCTCCATGGGGGATCGTGGCTACCATTTGAAGACAAAGGAAGGAAAGATCCTGTCTGATCCTGGTTCCGGTGCCGCCTTTCGTTGCAATCCAGACGGAACCGATCTGGAGATCTTCTACTATGGCCTCCGCAATCCGCAGGAGTTGGCGTTCAATGAGTATGGTGATCTCTTCACTGTAGATAACAACTGTGACCAAGGAGACGCTGCTAGGGTAAGCTACCTCATGGAGGGCGGTGACACGGGCTGGCACATGGGTCACCAAGCACTGACCACCTTCTCTGACCAAGTCGAAGACGGGCAAATGGAGCAGTCGCCTCATTGGATGAGTGAGGGCTTGTGGAAGAAACGCTACCCTGCGCAGCCGGCCTGGATTCTTCCAGCCGTGGATCATCTGACGATGGGGCCATCGGGACTCGTCTTTCACTCGGGCACCAGTCTGTCACAACGCTATCAGAATCACTTTCTTGTCTGTGACTACAAGGGCTCTAGCAACCAGTGCTTCCTTTACAGTTTCAAAGTGGAGCAAGAAGGTGCGGGCTACGCCATGCGCGATGGCCATATCTTCTATAGTGGGATCACCGCAGCCGACGTGGAGGTTGGTTACGATGGCAGAGTCTACCTAGGTGACTTTGGGGGCGGTTGGAAGAAGACTGACAAAGGAAACATCTTTGCCCTCTCGGATCCAGAGCACTTGGACAATCCGGTGGTGAAAGAAACGGAGATTCTCTTTGCTGAAGGCTTTGATCAGCGGTCGACGGAAGAGCTTTCGGGACTTCTCTCCCACCCAGACATGCGCGTCCGTCTTCGCGCTCAATACGCGCTCGTTGCTAAGGCTGACGACGCGAGCAAGACGGCCCTCATTGCCGCAGCCAGGGAGAACCCGAATCTCTTCGCTCGCATACATGGCATTTGGGGCCTGCGTCAATTGCGTGATTCTGCGACCTTGAGATCGTTGTTAGGCGACTCTGAGGCCGAGTTGCGGGTCCAAGCGGCTCGTGCTCTCGGCGATCTCATGGCAAGCGAAGCCGCAGAGGCTCTGACGCCACTCCTTGCCGATGAGAGCGCTCGTGTTCAAGCGTTCAGTGCGCTTGCGTTAGGAAAGCTCGGTTATAGGAATGCCATGCCTGGTGTTCTGAAACTACTTGAGTCCAACGCGGGTGTGGATGCCTTCTTGCAGCACGGAGGCATCATGGCTCTCAAAGGCATGGCTCAATCAGGTGACTTGGCCAAGCTAGCGCAGCATCATTCTCGTCATGTAAGGCTTGCCGCAGCTATTGCGCTTCGCAAATTAGAGAGTCCTGACATTAAGGTGTATCTCCAAGATCCGGATGGGCGCATTGCCGAAGAAGCTCTTCGTGCCATCAATGATCTCAACATTCAGCCAGCCCTGGCGGCGGCCGCAGAAGGGTATCACTTCCTCGTGAAAGACGTCGCTGCGAATCTCTTACCAGACGAACCGATCTTTCGCCGTGTGGTCAATGTGAATTTCCGTTTGGGCACGGCTCAAGGAGTCAAGCGCCTCCTGCTCATGGGCGCCAATCCTTCGCTTCCGATCGCTTACCGGGAGGTTTCGCTTCGCGCGCTCGCATCGTGGACGAATCCTCCTAGCATTGATCCGACCTTAGGGATCTATCGCCCGTTAGAATCTCGTGAGGCATCAGTGGGACTAAGCGCTATTCAAGTGGACTTGCGCGATCTGTTAGCAGCCACCAAAGAAACAGCTGTCGCTCACCAAGCGCTTCGAGTTGCTGAAGCCTTTGGGATGCCGGTTGAGATTCCTAAACTGCGCCGCTTCCTGTTGGATCGTAACCACAGCCTAGACACCCGCCGTCAGGCACTGCAAATGATTGAACAGAAGGCGCCCAAGGGGTTCAATTTGGATCTGCAGCGTCTCTACGAGGATGACAGTGCGGCGATGCGAGTGGCTGCTGCTGAATCCACGGTAAGTCTCTATCCGAAAGACAGTGCCCTCATGGCGCGTCTCCTTCTCCGTGGTGGTAGCACCCGTGAGTTGCGTGGCGCTTACAAGATTGTTGCAGAATCCAAAGAGGAGGGTTGTGCGGACATTCTTATCAAACAACTGGAGGCACTCGCTGGCGGCATCGTATCTCCGGCCACTCGGTTAGACTTATTGGAAGTTGCCCAACTTAGAACGGAGCCTGCCATCGTTGAGCAAGTTGCCAAAGTGACCGCACAACTGGCTTCAAAGCCGATTGGTAAGCTAGCATACACCCATGAGGGGGGCGATCCCGTGCAAGGGATGAAGGTGTTTGCCAATCAAGGCGTTTGTAGGAAATGTCACCGCGTGGAAGGAGACGCCTCTGAGGATGCCGGACCCTCTCTTGAAGGCATCGCGACCCGTCTTAACAGTGATCAGCTCCTCCACTCACTCGTCTTCCCGAGTGAAGAGGTGATCGCGGGTTACGGCATCGCCAGTATCACTAAGAAAGACGGCACGGTCGTCGCTGGTGCGCCCATTGAAGAAACGGAGTTGGCCGTGGTCCTCAAAACCCCTGACAGTGATCCCGTCACCGTGGTCAAGGCAGACATCCAAGACCGCACACCAGCGATCTCTCCCATGCCCCCCATGGGCCTAGCACTTCCCGCCAAAGACATCCGCGATCTCATGGCCTATCTGAAGACGTTGAAGTAGACTAAACGGCTAGGTAGGATGGCCCCATTCCTGGTCGTCCAGGACGGTGGGTGTGTCTAGCACGAGTTGCAAAGCCTTACTCTGCAAGCATATCTGCCACACGCATTCTCTGAGGAAGCCTTCTTCGGCAAGAGCAGCCGCTATCCCGGACGGCCAGGAATGGCCATCCTACGCGACGCGATGGAGGCTTCCCTTTGCGGCTTCGCGTGAAGATTTCTTAGCCGAGCAACATTCGTGGTTCTAAGACGGAGTGCAAAGCGCCGCACCTCTTCAAGACCTACCCGTCTTGGCGAAGTGCGACGCTGAGCAATGCTGGCACGAATCCCAGCGTTGTTATAAATTTAGTTAAGGCTCCCTAGGCTTCAGCTGACGGCTCTTCATCCGCAGGAGGCTCGGCGGCAGCTTCTTTATCGGGGTAACGCTCGGGATCCATCTTCTGTTTCACGATTTGCTCGATCTCTTTGTAGAGCTTCTCGTCTTCCTTAAGCGCTTCCTTAGCCGCATCTCGGCCTTGAGCAAGCTGGGTGCCATTGTAGCTGAACCAAGAGCCGCGTTTCTGAAGAACTTCATACTCAAGGGCCAGATCTAACAAGGAACCTACGGCAGAGATGCCTTCGTTAAACATGATATCGAATTCGGCTTCGGTGAATGGAGGCGCGACTTTGTTCTTCACGACCTTCACCCGCGTGCGGTTACCCGTGACGGTGCCATCCGTATTCTTGATCATGCCGATGCGGCGAATGTCTATGCGCACACTGGAGTAGAATTTCAGAGCGCGACCACCAGGCGTCGTCTCTGGACTGCCGAACATGACGCCGATCTTCTCACGAATCTGGTTGGTGAAGATGCAGGTGGTGCGGGCTCGGGCAATCAGACTGGTGAGTTTGCGCAACGCGGCACTCATGAGGCGGGCTTGGGCGCCCACCGTAGCGTCTCCGATCTCACCTTCGAGTTCGGCTTTGGTCACGAGAGCGGCGACGGAGTCTAGTACAATGACATCGAGAGCGTTGGAGCGGACCAAGGTTTCGCAAATACGTAGAGCTTCTTCACCTGAACTTGGCTGCGAGACGAGGAGATCATCGAGATTCACTCCAAGACGACGGGAATACTCGGGATCGAGGGCGTGCTCGACATCGATGAAGCCAGCCAGGCCGCCAGCTTTCTGAGCTTGGGCGATGGCCGTGAGGGTTAGAGTCGTTTTACCGGAAGATTCAGGTCCGTAGACCTCGACGATACGACCACGTGGGAAACCACCCACTCCCAGAGCCCGGTCAATCAGGAGATTTCCGGTAGGAATGACGTCCACATCCACCCGATGTGCATCGCCAAGCCGCATGATCGCGCCCTCGCCAAAGTCTTTCTGAATCTGAGAGATCGCTAGATCGAGATTTTTTGAGCGTCCGTCGGTTACTTTCTGGTCTTTCGGTTTTTTTGCCATGATATGTCTGTTTACTGTTCAAATGAGCAGCTTATTTGGGCGACGCAAGTTGATTTCTGAAATTGGAGAATCATTTCTTGGCGAAGGTCGCGAACCTGACTCGCGGGGGGCCACGGGAATTTCCCGAGAGTGGGGCACCTAGGGCAACGCTTGATTGCAGCGGCCTCGCCTCCAGGTATAGTTGGCTGACCTATGCAAGCTCTTACAGTCATTGGGATCATTCTAGAGATCATCGTCCTCTTTAACTTCGTCATCGTTGTGCACGAGTTGGGACACTACTGGGCAGCACGCTGGCGCGGACTGAAGGTCGAGAAATTCCAAATCTGGTTCGGCAAACCGATCTGGTCGAAGACGATCAATGGGGTGCAATGGGGCCTTGGTTGGATTCCAGCGGGGGGCTTCGTCGCTCTACCTCAAATGAACCCTATGGAGATGCTCGAGGGCGGCTCCACAAGTAGCGATCCTCTCCCCAAGATCTCGCCAATGGACAAGATTATCGTGGCAGCGGCCGGGCCTATCTTCAGCTTTGGACTCGCCTTCGTCTTCGCCGTCCTCGTGTGGGGTGTGAAGTATCCAAAGAGCACGTCGTCGATGACGACGGAGATCGGTTACATTTCTGAGAAATCCGTGGATGGTGCCGATCAGTTGCAGGTGGGGGATGACGTCATCGAGGTGGACGGCAAGCGCGTCGATTCTTGGCGTGGCATGGTTGATAGTGTGGTTTGGAATGTCATCAGCAGTGGTGGCGATACGATTCCTTTCAAAGTGAAGCGTGAGGGCGTGGCCGAGCCGATTGTGGTTCAGCTCGCTGCTCCAGAGAAGCCAGGGGAAGCCAAGGACGCGAAAGTGTCAGGCATCGGAGGTTACTTCAAGCGTCCAGAATTGCGCATGGTCGATAGGATGGGTGTGCAGCCGGTGTCCGTCCCTTACGTTGGCGATGTCACGCCGAACAGCCCAGCCTCTAAAGCGGGTCTCCAGAAGCACGATGCGATTGTGCAAGTTGAAGGAAAGCGTGTTTCTAGCCCGATGCAGATCAATGACATCATTAGGGAATCTGGCATTGCTCCTCTTGATATTGTCGTTCTGCGCGATGGCAAGAATGTGCCGCTCACCGTCACGCCTTCCTATCCTGCGAACCGCGATAAAGTGCATGAGGCAAACAACCGTCCGATGATCGGTCTCGCCTGGGATCTCACCGGTGATACAGAACTCGTGCGGGCGACGCCGATGGATCAGATCAAAGATGGTTTGAAGACGATGGGCAATACGCTCGGTGCTGTCTTCTCTCCCAAGTCTGACATCAGTGCAAAGCATCTCAGTGGCCCTGTCGGGATCATGAATCTCTACTACCGTCTCTTCGAAGACAAAGACGGCTGGCGTCGTGCACTTTGGTTCAGTGTGATTCTAAACATCAATCTTGGCATCATGAACCTCTTGCCTCTGCCTGTGTTAGATGGTGGTCACATCACCATGGCGATTCTCGAAGCCATTCGAAAGCGCCCGCTCAGCAAGCGTTTGTTAGACATCTCCTATAGCGGTTGCGCCATCCTCCTCATGGGCTTCATGCTCTTCATCACCGGTTTTGATGTGAAAGCACTCTTCTGGGGAGATGAACCGCCTTCGGATGGGCAACAGATGGAAGCGCCTACGTTTTAGAGGGGGACCCAGCGTGGCGTGACTTTCCAAAGTCGCGTACAAGGGGAGGCGCATCTCTTCGGCAGGAGATGCTGCCCTTCTGGACGGCCAAGATGGCGATCCTACACTAGAGCCTTACTCACGCTTTCCGCATGTGGGGGAAGAAGATCACGTCGCGGATATTCTCAGCGCCTGTGAGCATCATCACGAGGCGATCGATACCGATACCGATGCCGCCTGCGGGTGGCATGCCGTGCTCAAGCGCGGTGATGAACTCTTCATCCACGTCCTGGGTTTCTTCGCCGGCTTGATCTAACAAGCGCTCACGTTGCACGATAGGATCGTTGAGCTCGGAGTAGCCTGGAGAAATCTCCTGACCGTTGATGATGAGTTCGTAGACGTCGACGAGACTGTCATCGTCACGATTCTGCCTGGCCAAGGGAACAAGCTCTTTCGGCACGTGCGTGACGTAGCAGGGATCGAAGGTCTTTTCCTCGATGAGTTTCTCAAAGACCTGCTGAGTGACCTCGTAGTCTTCCATGGCTTCGGAGACCTCAACGCCGAGTTCTCTGCACCGCTCGCGACGCTTCTCGGGTGTGTAGTTGAACCACTCGGGATCGATCTCACGGATGAGGTTACGGTAAGCAGCGCGTTTCCAAGGCCGGGCAAGGTTGATCGTGCGAATGGGCTTGCCCGCGTCGTTCTTGTGTTCGATCTGGAGACCACCGCAGAATTTCTCGGCCAGGTGGCAGACCATTTCTTCGACGAGGTTGGCCATCGTCTCGAAATCCGCGTAAGCCCAGTAGGCTTCGAGCATGGTGAACTCGGGATTGTGACGACGTGAGATGCCTTCGTTGCGGAAATTGCGATTCAGTTCAAAGACCTTGGTGAAGCCGCCAACCAGCAAACGCTTGAGAAACAGCTCCGGCGCAATGCGCATGAAGAGTGGCATGTCGAGCGCGTTGTGGTGGGTCTTGAAGGGTTCGGCGGCAGCACCACCGGCCACGGGTTGGAGCATCGGCGTTTCGACTTCCAAGAAACCACGATCCTCAAGGAAGCGGCGGATTTCTGACATCATCCCAATCCGCTTGATGAAGATGTCGCGGCTTTCCTCATTGGACATGAGATCGAGGTAGCGCTGGCGATAGCGTGTCTCTTTGTCAGACAGGCCGTGAAACTTGTCCGGCATGGGGCGCAAGGACTTGGAGAGAACGGTCAGCTTCGCCACGCGAACGGAAGGTTCACCCTTCTTCGTCATGAAGGTGGTGCCCTCGACGCCGATCCAGTCGCCAAGATCTAAATTTCCAAAGATGGCGAAGGCCTCGTCACCCACACCTTTGGCATTGAGAAAGCACTGGATGCGGCCGTGCGCATCGGCGATGTCGAAGAAGCGGCTCTTCCCCATGTCGCGGTTGGCCACGATGCGACCTGCGAGAACGACCTCGAGCTCTTCCTCGAAATTCGCCTTTAGCGGGCCGGGCTCATGTGTGATGTCGAATTTCCCGCCGAACGGGTCGACACCTTGATCACGGAGGGCTTGCAGTTTCTCACGCCGGACCAGCAAGAGTTGTTGTTCGGTAACGCCTTCTTCCATGGCTCACCTCAAGCATCTCTACCGAGAGTTACCAAGTAGAATCTGCCTTTCAGAGGGTCAAGAAGGGCTCCAGGTCTTGCGCAATTTCTCCTTCTCTCCCTCGCGCTTCTCCTCGAGGCGAGCGATCTCCCGGCGCTTCTGCTCCTCTAGTTGGACGACTTCTGCGAAATCTGTCTTGGCCATGGCCTTGGTGATAAGGTCGGAGAGAAAGACCTCTTTCTCGGCTACCTTGGATTGGTAGAGCGAATCGACCTCGGCGAGTTGGGCGCGCTGTTCGTCTGTTAGAGTGACTGGGCGGCCCTCCGGCTTGAGGCGTTCCATGGCGAGTTCGTAGGCGGATTTCATGCTGAGTTGCGAAGGGTGGGGGACTGCGGTTTATTCTCAGTATGTCGAACGCTGTCTCTCTGTGCAAGTGGTGGATCTGCCTCCTCGCGCCGCTGACGCTGTGGGCCGAGGACTCCTCACCACCCATCAAGCTCCAGCTCGTTTCTGAAATGTCCGCCATCACCCCTGGCGAACCTTTCACCGTGGGCCTCTTGCTCAAACACGCTCCCCATCATCACAGCTACTACAAGTTTCCCGGCATCGTCGGTGTCCCGACCAACATTGCCTGGACAGCTCCCATAGGCTTTGTTCCCGGTCAGATTCAATGGCCGACACCCGAGCAGGTCGATATGCGCGGCCACGGAGCCTATGGCTATCACGAAGACACGCTTCTGTTAATAGAGGTCACAGGTCCCAGTATTATCTCATGGGGGACCGAATTCGTGCATTTGAAATGTAGGGTAGGGTACATGTGCTGCTCACAGGAACGCTGCACACCCGGTTTTGAGGATTTGGAAATGCAGGTGCCATTGGGCGAGAAGGCAGTTCCCGACAAGGCTTGGAAAGAACGCTTCACCAAGGCGCGCGCTGCGTTACCTAAAGCGATTGAGGGTTGGGTAGGCAAGGTCGTTGAAGCGGAGAAACACTTCGTTCTGACGTTGTCTCCACCCGCAGAGCTTGCGCAGGGCAAGCTTCCAAAATCAGAGGCACTTTATTTCTATAGTTGGAACGGTTGGACCGCCTCTAATGAAGCGCATCAATGTGAGTTTGAGAATGGAGCCTACACCTTCACCATGCCGAAGCATCCCTTTCCTGAGGAAGGGGCCACGCGCTTTCAGGGGGTGGTGCGTAGCGAGTCCGGGTGGCCTGGCGAGCCTGCGGAGAATCTCGGGCTGTGGTTGGACTTGGAATGTGCTTTTAGACAGAAATAGGGGGGGGCAGAAATAGGAATCTAAGAGCTTTGGATCAACCAGAAGAGCTTTGGATCAACCAGGGAAGACACGGAAATAGCAATGGGTTGGGTGTGATTTGATCGTGCAGGTTGCGTGGGGACGGCCAGGAAGGGCCATCCTACGAAGAGTAGAATCCATTGGTTAGTGTCGGATGGCCATTCTTGGCCGCCCGGGGAAGTGGCTGCTCTGGGCAAGGGGCGCATTTGCCATCTAGCAGGGCTTTCTTTCTGTCCCCCTATTTCTGTCTCAACCTTGTCCCTCGACTACTCGAAGGGATACCCTAACAAGCGCCGACGCAACAAGTCAAAGGCGCGTTGCGTGGTGCGCCATTTGAAGGACTCACGGTCGATTGGGTAGAAACATTTCTCGGCGTGCGTCTCAGCGCCCTTGCTTGCGAGGCCGAGGTAGACTGTGCCGACTGGCTTCTCATCGGAACCTCCGGTGGGGCCGGCGATACCGGTGATGGCCAGGGCGTGATCTGCTCCGGACACCTTCAAGGCCCCTTCAGCCATTTGGGTGACGACTTTGGCGCTGACGACGCCATGTGCTTCGATAGATTTGGGATCCACGTCTAACAAGCGTGTCTTCACCTCGTTTGCATAGGTGACGTGGGCTTCTGCAAGGACAGCGGAAGCTCCGGAAACGTTCGTGAGGCGGTGAGCGAGAAAGCCCCCTGTGCAAGACTCAGCAAAGGTCACCCATTGGCCTTTCTCTCGCAGGAGTTCGACCACGACTTCTTCAATCAGTTTCAAGTCGTCGCTCACCACATGATGTGGATACTTGTTTCGGACGATTTTATTTGCTTGTATTAGTGAGTTGTCGCTGCCCACGCAGCGCAGATGCACCTCCATCGTCTTCGCGCAGTAGCCGATCTCAAGTTCAGGAATCTTTGATAGCAGCGGTTCCAAATGCTCCGCCAATTCGGACTCACCCATGCCGCAGAATTTCCATTCTTTGCTCTCCACATCGGTCTGGCCGACTATCTTGCGCAGGTAGGGGATCGTTTCATCTTCGAACATCGGGTAGAGTTCGCGAGGAGGGCCAGGCAGGAGAAAGAGGTGAGGATTCTTCTTGGTCTTGGGAAGATAGAGGCCAGGAGCGGTGCCGTGGTTGTTGGGCAAGACGATTGCGCCTTCAGGCACCATCGACTGGCGTTTGCCACCTTCGCCAAAGGGGCGATTGCGCAGCGCGTAGTAACTCTTCACGTTGTCCGCCACGGCGTCGTCGAAATGCAGTTCGAGCCCAAGCATTTCGGAAATGAGCTCACGGGTGATGTCATCACTCGTCGGCCCCAGCCCGCCAGTCACGATGATGATGTCCGCGTGCGGCATGCGCTCGTTGAGCACGTCGCCGATGACATCGCCGTCGGGGATGCAGATCTGGCGTTGGATACGCAGGCCTGCCAGAAAGAGCTTCTCGCCGAGATAGCTCAGGTGGGTGTTCACCGTCCGTCCGAGGACGAGCTCGGTGCCGGTATTGATGAGATCGAGGCGCATGAACCAGCGGCTAGTCTTCCGCAGAGGAAGACATGGCTATTTCTGATTCAATCTTGGACTTGCGCTCGATCACCTTGCCCGTCTGCCAGTCGAGCCGTGGCGCGTCTGCCCAGAGATCCTCGAGAGCATAGAACCTACGGCGATCTTGGTGAAAGATGTGCACGATCACATCGATGAAATCTAACACGATCCACTGACTTTCAGCCGCGCCGTCGCGGTGGTTTGCCTTCACGGCGTGGTCGTCGGCAAGGCCCTTTAGAGCGTGCTGGCGAATGGCCTTGATGTGGGGTTCTGATCCCGCTGTGCAGATGACGAAGAAGTCACAGAGCTGAGAAAGGCCGCGCAGGTCGAGGATGGTGATATCAGCAGCTTGCTTTTCATCGGCAAAGCGACTGCAGGCGCAGGCAAGTTCGGCTCCGATGATCTGATCGGCGGCGTTAGGTGACGTAGACATGAAAATTAGGGATACAAGAGGTAGCGTTGGCGATCCCGGCGAAAGCTCTCATTCGACGAGCGCCAGGAGTTGATGAGTTGCTGAGGATTACCCCCTTTTCTCATCGCCTGCTCAAGTTGATCACTACCGTAGACCTTGTTGAAGAGGCTCAGCCCAGAGACTGAAACGCGGGACAAGAGTCCCCCAGGAACCCGACGATGCAACTCCAAAGTACAGGCGACATCGATGGCCACGGGGTCGGCCCCAGATCGGGGATTGTAGAGGATCCGGCTGCCATTTCGGCCGGGTCGATTGGTGCTAACGTAGGGCTGAAATACGGTCCCAGGGAAGCCGTAGCGTGACATGGTATGTGAGAATTCGTTGGGATCCACGCCTTCACCACCAGCGAATTCGAAGGCGTCCTTGGTCCCGATTCCGATATCGACTGGCATCAGCCCGCCCAGCATGCCGGTCATGGCATAGAAGAATGGGGTGGTGGGTTTGGGAATGTTAGGGGACGTGGGGCGCCAACGCAAGCGGGTGTTGTCCCAGAGCATGCTCCGATTCCAGCCGCGCATCTTGACCACATGCAGTTGAGGCCGCCGCTTTATCCAGCTCTTAGCATTCGTCATGACGGCGAGCTCTCCCGTCGTCATCCCATGCACATAAGGCACAGGAATCTGTCCCACGAAGGATTCCCAGCGTTTCTCCAGCGGAGGTCCGAAGACGCCATGCCCACCCATGGGATTGGGGCGATCCAACACGACGAACGGGATGCCGCGTTCACCGCAAGCTTCCATCGCACGAACCATGGTACTGATGTAAGTGTAGCTGCGGACGCCAATGTCCTGCATTTCGAAGATCATCATGTCCACACCGGCGAGCTGGGCCGGGCTCGGCTTCCGGGTCACGCCGTAGAGCGAATGTACTGTCAGGCCGGTGATCGGATCCTTGCGAGTCGCGATGTATTTGCCGGCAGGCGCCTTTCCTTCAATGCCATGTTCAGGCGCGTAGAGGGCCACGAGATTGACGTTGCGCGCGCGTTGCAAGACCGTCCGAGTTCGGACGCCTCGGCTATTATAGCTCGTGTGATTGGTGATGAGCCCAACGCGTCGCCCGGCGAGCAATTGGAATCTCTGAGACTCGAGAACATCGATCCCCAGCATGAACGGCCCACCTTGCACAGGAGCCGCAGGCTGCTGGCCCGTGCTGGGATAGAGGCGAGGCGCGCAGGACGCGAAACCCAAGAGGAGGGTGAGCGTAGCAAGAAAGCTTTTGAGTTTCACTGAGGACACGGTTATACCCCGAGCTTATGGAAGATAAGTATTTGGGTCAACTCCTCCTCATGGGAATCCCCGGCGCCGAGCTGGATGCGGATACTGCTAGACGTCTCAAAGCGCTGCAGCCTGGCGGGTTCATTATCTTTGGGCGCAATATCAAGTCGCCTGAGCAATTGCGTAAGCTCATGGATGACCTCCGTGACCTCAGTGAGATCGAGCCTATCCTAACGATTGATCAAGAGGGTGGTCGTGTGTCTCGCCTCCGTCTGATCGGCCAGGAGCCCCCAAATGCGGAAGCCCTTCGCAAGAAGAACGATCTTGGGCTGATCAAGCGGCACGGCACGCTCACAGGAGAAATTCTTCGCCTCTTCGGGTTCAATCTCGATCTGTGTCCGGTGCTGGATGTGTCGCACGATGACACGGCTGATAATTCACTCATGGGAAGGTGTTATGGCACGTCGGTCGAGGAGGTCATCGAGAAGGCGTCCTCTTTCAACCAAGCCATGCGCAAACAGGGAATCCTTAGTTGTGGCAAACATTACCCAGGCTATGCCAATGCGGATTGTGATGCGCATCACGAGTTGCCAGTCATCAATCGTTCTATTAAAGAGCTCGAAGCAGAGGAATTCGCTCCTTACCGAGCCATGCTCCCTGAACTCGACAGTGTGATGGTCTGTCACTCACACTACCCGGCCTATGACGCGGATCGCCCACGCTGGCCAGCGTCCCTTTCTAAGAATCTCATCACGGGCGTGCTGCGCAACCAGTTAGGCTACGATGATGGCCTCGTCATGACGGACGACCTCGACATGGGAGCCATTCTCAATGAAGTCGGTTTTGAAGACGTGATCAAAGAGTGCATTCTTGCAGGCAACGACATGGCCATGATCTGCCACCGTGTGGAAATGGTTGAAGAAGCCAAGCTCTATTTGGCGAAATTGCCAGAGCCGGTGCTCGATGACGCCCTTGTCCGTATCGAGCGCTTGAAGGAACGCTTGGTCGCTCCCACGAAGTTCAGCATGGAGGCCTTCGAGGCCGTCAATAAAGGTATCTGGGATCTCCGTGTGGACGCCCTAGGCGAAGAAGGAGCCAAGATTCTCAGCGTCGAAGACGGCAAGCGCTCGCCAGTGGAGACTTACTAGGCCACCCATGTTCCCCCAGGGAGTGGCGGTTTCCAACCGCCAGCAATGCGTGGGGCGGTTGGAACCCGCCTTTCCTTGAAGTCCTACTTCTACGGAGCCGTCTTCTGTGGCTCCAGCACATAGCTGAACGCGCCCAAAGGCTCGCCCTCTTCCACATCATGGCATCGCACGCAACTTGCTTGTGCTAGAATGGGGGCGATCATGTCAATACGAGTGTCTTGAGTGACGATAGTAGGCTTGAGAGTCGCTAGACTCTGTTTCAACGCGTTGGACTCGATCTTTGTGATCTCGCGGGTGCGATGGGCTAGCTAGAACGTATCCGAAAAGGGTTTCATTACGGTGATTCTAACTTGTAATTTGAAACGCATTTTTCCAAAAACTGGTAGCGATAGAGTTGATTTGG
>CALLLI010000357.1 GCA_938082635.1 uncultured Verrucomicrobiales bacterium | reverse complement strand
AGTTTTCCGCTAATCGGTTACGCTGGGACTTTTAGTCACCGCGGAATGCTTGGGTTCGATACTGTGGCGACTAAAAGTCACCACCACCAACCAGTCAACGCGACTACGTTAGTATTGGGCTGGAAATTAGTGACGGCGCTTGGTATAGGTTCGCTTGCGCATCGTCTCATTAAGGGCGAGTAGCTGGCGATCCTCTCAAAGCATGGCTTCCCCCATAGATTCCCCGCTCACTCTCGTCGTCCTCGCCGCTGGCATGGGCAGCCGTTACGGCGGCTTGAAACAGCTCGATCCGGTCGGGCCTCACGGTGAAGTCATTCTCGACTACTCCGTCTATGATGCGCTTCAAGCTGGTATCGAGCGGGTGGTCTTTGTGATTCGAAAGGACTTCGAATCCGCCTTTCGGGACTCCCTAGGCAAGCGCTTCGAGAACCGGCTTTCTATAGACTATGCCTTTCAGAGTCTAGATGCGATTCCCGAGGGGTGCGAGGTCCCTAGTGGGCGCACCAAGCCTTGGGGGACGGGCCATGCGGTGCTGACGGCCAAGGATGTGGTGGAGACGCCTTTCATGGTCATCAATGCAGACGACTTTTATGGAAGGAGTAGCTATGGTGTTCTTGCAGACCACCTCTGTGAAGCCGCTGTGGCTTCCAGCGACGTCGAGCGTTACTGCATGGTTGGTTTTCCTCTTAAGAACACGTTGTCTAAGCATGGTGCCGTCGCACGAGGGCTTTGTCAGTGTGGAGCGGACATGAATTTGCAGTCCGTTCAGGAAATTACTAACATCCGCAAGACTTTGGCTGGGGCTGCCTATGAGGACGCTAGCGGAGCCGAGGTGGTGCTGTCGGGTGACGAACGCGTTTCCATGAACATGTGGGGTTTCCTGCCGAGCTTCTTCCCTCTCTTAGAAGAACGCTTCCGTAACTTCATGGCCAGCCACGGGGATTCGGATAAAACCGAGTTCTACATCCCCTTTGCCGTGGACGAACTTATCCAAGCACAACGTGCCACCGCTCGCGTCCTTACGACCGAGAGTTCTTGGTTCGGTGTCACCTATCAGGACGATAAACCGATTGTCGTGAATGCTCTGCAAGAGCTCGCTGATCAAGGCACTTACCCGTTGCCGCTCTGGGGCTAACAAGCTCTTGCTCTACTTCACTTCATTCTATTAGTAGCCCTTCTCCGGAGAGCCGTTTGTAGATATCGCCGGGGATGAGGAACGGTTCTTCTTTCTTGCCTTCCCGGACACCGTAGTAGAAGTCGTTCGCATTCGAACTGATGGGGGCCAGGCGAAGAGTGGCCGTTTCAAGTTCTTTCCCGCCGTCTTCCGTGTTAGGCTCACTCTTCACGGTGACTATGAGCGAGGGCGTCGCGAGAGCGGGTTCCGCTTCCTGCGCGTTGGGCAGCCACCGGTCTGCGCTAAACGCCCCGAGGCTATATATGAGTTGCGCCGCGACGTTGCTAGACATGTCGGCAGAGCGATCTTCTTTACCCCGCAAGACTCGCAATCGATCTTTTGGCAGATCGGCTTTGAAGTCGACATCGACTTGCAGGGGAGCTTCTCCGGTGATAGCTAGGGTAACTTCGCGTATACGATCAAAGGGGACGTTGAGTACCTCTAGGCTCTTCCAGTTGAGCGGCTCGGAGGAATGTGCGAGCCCGGTGAGAAACGTCCGGTCCACAGCAGCGATGGTATCCATGCCCTCAATGCTAACAAAGACCTGAGGCGAAGAGGCAGGCATGCCAACACGTAAGAGACAGCTTTCGCTTTGAGTTGGGCCAAGATTCTCACCCTCAAACTTCACCGTAAAAGCCGGATCATCGAGCCCGTAGAGGGCAGCTTTGTCAGGGCCGCCTTCCAAGTGAAGATCGATTTCAGTGTCATTGAAGAGTGCTAAGAAGCGGTCTCCTTCGTCTTGGTTGACTAGCACTGCGCCGTCAGTGCCAGGCAGGAGCCAAGCACCTCCATTCTCTAGCGTCAACGGGGCACCGTCCCCGCGGCGGGTGAGCGTGACTTTCGAGATATCCACAGCCAGGACCCGCATGAGACGGCGTTCCCGGAGCTTCTTGGCGTCGCTTGGGAATGTGGCCAAGACAGACTTCGGGACGTCATACACGAGTGGGCGTTTGGAATGGCGTGCTTTGAATAATTCGGGATCCGTTGGGTGTGGGTAGAAACGTAGTTCAAAGGCACTCTCGGGCGCAACGTCCGCGATCTCGACCGTGTGCGTGGGTTCTGCTGGAACCTCGTCTTCTGAAGGAAGTTCCGAGTTTGCCCCTGTGATAGTGGAGAGCCCGCTGAGTAAATTATTGACGATATCATCGTCAATTTGAAATTTGTTAGGAGCTTCCAAGCGCCACCGACTGCCGGGACTCGCCTTGCGGTTGAGTGAAATGGATTCGGTGCCGTTTTTAAGTGTCAGGCCCGTGACTCGCTCAATGGAGAAACGTGCGAGAATCGGATCGACCATCTCGATGACGGGTTTCTCGACGATCTTACGGAAGTCCCCGGCGACGACAAAGGCACCCTCGTAGGCGTCGGCTTCTCCCGGAAAGAGATAGGCTGATTTAGCAAACGGCCCCGGATTGCCGATTTGATAGATGAGCGGCTCGCCTTCCGCAAATCCCACGGTTAGCGCGATGCTCCGCTCAGGCGTGAGACCATAGGCTTCTCGCTGAGTGCTTGAGTCATCGCGAAGAAACTCCTTGGGGTGCATGCTACCAAAGGTCTGCATGATGCTTCCTACCCAATCTGGATCGACGACATCTTCTACCGGAGACGTTAGCATCCAACGCTCTTGGTGTTTTTCCAGCGTGCGTGTCTCGGAGGGATCAGCAATGGTTAGGGTGGTGATCGCGGGCCCAGCGGGCCCCTCAAATAATGGCGGCGGCTGTTCACCGAAGAATTTCTCTATAGCTCCCGTGTGATCGAGGTAAGCATAGAGGACAAGACCGAGTGTAGCGATGGCAAGCGTAATGGTGGTAGCGAGCTTCATGGAAGAGCAGAGATTCAGTTAGGCTACCTAACGCCGCCGGAAGAAGGCGACGATCAAGCCGATGAGAAAGGCTAGTCCAGGGACATAGCGTAGAGACATGAGCTCCAGCTTCTTAAATGGACGCTCACCGACTTCGACTCGGAAGTCGCCTGCGGCATGGGCGCCAATGCCGACAACTAGCTCTTCGCGGTCCGTGGTCCAGTTGATGCTGTTGAACATGAACTCCTCAGATTCTTGTGTCGGGGTCAGGTCCATGAAACTGCCGTTCCCAATCAACACCATGCGCGAACTGTTCAGGCGTAGGTCTTGATTGATGCCAGCGCCGCGTTCGACAGAAACGGCGACATTCACGTCCATCGTCTCGCGTGGGTCGGCGACGGGGTTGAGATTTCGATAGTCTTTCTCTTTCCAGAAATCGTTGTAAGCGATGATGAGAGGTTTCTTGTCCGCTGCTTTGGGAGCAATCGTACTATCGGCTCCACCGCTAATGTTGATATTGATAGAGCTCGATTGGCCTGGCAAAGTGGTGGCCCGACCGAAGAGTGGTTCGGTGATGGGAGAGCCCGGCATGTAGACGCACTCGACTTCGGAAACTTTGATGGTCCGTCCGCCACGTGCGCGCATGGCTAGGATACGATCGTTCTCAAACCGCACTCCGTAATTCTCATCCAAGTAGCCGAGCAGATTGGGGAGCGCGCGATGCTGCAGGGGATCGATCATGAGAATGATCCCTCCTTTCCGCTCTTCCCAGTAATCGCGGAAGAGCTGCTTCAATTCGGCACCAGTGAAATCGACGGTGGGAGCTAGCAGAATCACGACGCTGGCGTCTTCCGGGATGGTCGTGTTCGGTGTGATGGACAGCGGCTTTACAAGCAGATTCTGCCTCATGGCAGCCTTGTCGCGGATGATCATGCCGGCATCGATTATCTTGCCAGTTGAGGGATTCTTGACGCCCTGAGGAAAGCCCTTGCTCGCGACAATGTATGCTACTTCGTTCTTCTCTTCCGTGGCTGCGACGAGGGCCGATGTCAGGGCGCTTTCTAACCGATATTGTAGGATCTTGCCAGGGCGTGGGCTGCCGCTGCGAAACGCCACGGTCTCACCGCGCTGGAACATTTCTTTCTCCGTCACCATCTCGTAGGAGCTGACTTCCTTTCCATCGGCGTTCGTGCCGTTCAGCTTCTCGCTCTTGGAAATGAGGATCTTGTTTTGCTCGAAGATGAGTTTGGGATCTTGATTCCGCAGCTCAGCGATGGCTGCAGGATCCCGCAAAGGGTCTACCCAACGAACCTTAAGACGCCCATGGGCCTCTTGTTCGTAGAGGTCGATGATCCGCTGCGTGTAAGGGTAGATGTCGCTCCCGCGGCCGAAAGCCATGGTTAGGTAGAGGTCCTCCGAAAGATTCTCTAGCACTTGAGTCGTCTGAGGACCCAAGGAGTAACGCTTGCTAGCGCTGCGGTCCCACTGCGCGTATTTCTGGCAGCTCAGCCAATTGACCACAGAGACAATGGCGACGGCAAAAGCGATTTGCATGAGCACGTTGAGCCCGATGCGGATACGCTTGATCGAGGACTTGGACTTGCCAGGTGGGGATACGGGATCGTCTGCCATGTCGTCTAGATTCTCCACTTGCGGTAGTCGAGGACGTGATGAGTGAGTGATAGCGTGAGGGCCGCGAAGCTCACATAGTATACCACCGGTCGCGTGTTGAAGAAGCCTGCCGACCAGTCGCGCATGTGCTCGATGGGTGAGATGTACTCAAGGAACTCAATGGTGATCTGTGGGAGGTCATTGAACTGCACCCGTAGCAACCCGAGAAAGAAGTAGATCAGGAGTATGGTGAACGAGATGACTGCGGCAATGATCTGATTTGACGTCAGTGCAGAGGCGAGGCAGCCAACGGCAACGAAGAAGAGACCGATGAGAAAGATCATCGCATAGCCGCCATAAAACGAGGGCGAACTGAACGCGTAAGCGCCTCCAAAGGCGGACGCATTCACCGTCTTCTCAAAGTAGATCATGTAGAACATGTAAGGCAGGTAGAGGACCATGTAGAATAACAAGGCCGCGGTATACTTCGAGAAGATGACCTGCCAACTCTGTACTGGCGCCGTGAGCAGGGGTTCCAAGGTGCCTAACTTCTGCTCCTCTGAGAAGAGTCGCATCGTGATGAGCGGGATGATGAGGAGTAGCACGAGCCAGAACTGATTGTTCAGGAGCATGACTTGGTTCAGTGCCATGGGGACACTATCACTCTTCAATGCTGTGACGAACTTCAAGAAGATGACGCCGTGCAACAAGGACACCGCGGCAATGACGATGTAAGCAACGATCGACTGAAAGTAGGCCTTGATTTCCCGGCTGAGGAGAATGAGGAACGTCCGCATGAGTGAGAGTTAGTTATTAATCGTGCTGGTTCATGGTGAGATCGGCAAAGACATCCTCGAGAGAAACGTCTTTTCGGCTGAGCTCTCGCATGGCCCACTGCTCTTTGCGAGCGAGACGGTCGATCATCTCTCGCACATCTTTATTGGCTTCGACCTTCATTACGAATAAATGCCAATCCGCATCACTGCGTTCAAGAGTGACTCGTCGTACGCCTCCGACCTTGCCGAGCTTCCCTTCGATAACGTTAGGGTCACCTTTCAGTTCCACGCGTGCGGTTCCTGCACTGCGCATTTGCCCCGCGAGATTGCGTGGCTCGCCGATGGCTTGGATCTTGCCTTGATTGATGATGATGACTCGTCCGCAGGTCATCTCGACCTCGGGCAAGATGTGCGTGGAGATCAGAACAGTGTGATCTCCGCCTAACTCTTTAATAAGGCCCCGGACTTCACGGATTTGGTTAGGATCGAGACCGTTCGTCGGTTCGTCCAAGATCAGCAGGGGCGGCCTGTTGACCAGCGCATCTGCCAAACCGACGCGTTGGCGAAAGCCTTTAGAAAGTGTGCCGATCATCTTGCGGCGCACCTCATGAAGCGAAGTTCGATCCATGGCTTCCCCCACACCAATACGGAGCGCTTTGCCTTTCAGGCCTTTCAAGGCACCGCGGAAACGCAGGTACTCTTTGACCCGCATGTCATTGTAGAGCGGCACATTTTCCGGCATGTAGCCGATGCGCTTGCGCACCTCTAGGGAGTTCTTAAAAACATCCAATCCATCTATCTGTGCGCTCCCAGAGGACGGTGGCAGGTAGTTGGTCAGAATGCGTAGCGTCGTGGTCTTGCCGGCGCCATTGGGTCCGAGGAAACCAACGATCTCACCACGCCCGACCTCGAAGGACACCGAATCAAGAGCGGTGTGGCCTGAGTAGCGTTTGGAGAGTTGGTCGACCTTTATCATGGCTCAAAGCGTAGCGCTTGCGGCATGCTTCGCAGAAACTTCCCCGGGACGCTAGTAAAACGCACAGGGAATTGTCACTTTTGACACGAAGCCCTTGCTGATCCGGTCGAATCAACATTCTCGGGAGAAATCTGCGGGACGATCGGCCGGGTTCAGCGCCGGTCCGTGAGAACGACGATCTGAGCAGGAGCCTTGCTGATCTGACTAGAGGAACTCAACTGAGCTCCAGTGGTTGGTCACGTGCCTCAGCTTGGAGCGCCATTCGGAGTGGAGCAGCTTGCCATGGCGGCCATGGCTGCAATCAGAAGAACAGAAGATAGTAGCTTCATGGCGGCCATCTTACGCATGGACGGCTGTTCCTGCCAAGGGCTTCCTTAGACCTTGAAGCTCGCTTCGATCTCCAGGTCGAGTTCAGCACGACAGATAGCGGCTTGAAGCACGATGGAATTCTGCTGGGTGGCAGCGAGGGACTTCTGCATCAGCGGCCAGAGTTGTTTGAAATCACGTTCATGCCTGAGGTAGACCTTCACTCGATAGCCTGGTCGATGAACCACCTCGTCCCAAGTGCCAGCCCCGACTTCTGCCGCCATCGCTTCGAGATTCTGCAAGGTGACTTCCCACTGGCCCATGAGATCATCCGCATGGCGGGTTTCGTGCCCAGAAATGCTGGCTGTCCCAGAAATGTAGACTTGGTCTCCAGCCACAGCGGCTCGGGCAAAGCTCGGCGTCTTGGGGCCGTAGTCTTGTGGATAGAGGTAGGCTGGTGTCTGGCGGGGATTCTCTAGAAAGCGTGGCGGTGTCTTGCCGCCGACAAAGGCGATGACTAACTTCTGGCCTGGGCTTCCGACAGCAGAAGCCGCTGGCATCAAGCATTCGGCTTGTGGGCCGAAGAACTCATCGAACGCTCGGCGGCGCCCGATATTGAAGACACGGTAATTCTCGAGCCCGGTCGCTTTGCCGTTGATGTCCGGGACGTAGTGCCAGAGGCGGTGCGCATGTTGGCCCGCATCGAGAAGCAGCGCGAAGAGCTCTCTGTAGAGGCGATGACTGACGGCCTCGAGCCCTTCGTCTATGGCGCACGAGGCGATCCCGGCAGAGGCTGTTTCAGTCTCCTGGATCTGATAAGAGCCTCGGATACTTCCTTGGCCGTCAGTCGTCAGCAGGATCTCGCGTTCTTGCCCTGAGAGGAGCGGCACCGGAATCACGACTGTTCCCGGGGAGTCCGTACAACGTTCGCCATAACTCAAGGCGAGCGAGCAGGAATCGTGAACGGGGGTCATCGGAAAGCACTAACCACGACTCCAGGGGAGCGTCAACGCTGCAGCAAGTCGGCAATGGAGCTCAGAACTCGCTCTTCTCTAGGATTTTAGTCAATTCATTTTCCATAAATATTATTGATAATGCGAATTTATGATATTTAATTCTATAATTACAATATTTATGGAATTATGTAATCGCCTCATCGTTCTTCTGCTCGTTCTTCTGCTCGTCCTAAGTTCGGCAATTGCTTTTGGCATCGACTACGGCAAATCCCGCTCTCTGGAACTCGAAGTCATTCCTGAGGTCAGCGGCGATGATCGTTCTCTTCTTGTCACGTGGCCAGGATTGGTCGGGCTCGGCGATTACCACCTCCAGATCATCAATGGGGCAGGGGAGAGCCGTTATGAGGTGGTTCCTTCAAGTGGTGCTGGCCTTCACGCCTACCGAGACACCACTGCTGTTGTCGGTGAGCGCAAGGAATACCGGGTTGTCAGTTACCCAGTTGGAAGTGGCCCGTCTGCGTATGGGCATGCGCTCGGCGGTTATGCGCTCCCGCTCACTGAGGATCGTGGCGGCGTGGCTCTACTGGTCGAATCTTCACAGAGTTCGACGCTGTCTGAGAAACTCGCACGACTTGAGGGCGATCTTCGCGGTGATGGTTGGACTGTTTATCGCCAAGACGTGTCCGCTTCCGAGACGCCACCACAACTCAAAGCGCGCATTCTCACGGCTCACAGCAACCACCCTCACATCAACACTGTCTTCCTCTTTGGTGACTTGGCCGTGCCTTACTCTGGAAACATTGCGCCTGATGGGCACATCGAGCACTATGGTGCCTGGCCTGCCGATGCTTATTATGGAGAACTCGACGATACTTGGTTGGATACACGGACCAACAGCACTAGAGCAAGCCGTGTCGTGACTCACAATATCCCAGGAGATGGGAAGTATGATACGAATAAGATCTACTCCGGTGTCGAGCTTGCTGTCGGGCGCGTGGACCTAGCGGAACTCCCAGCCTTCGCGCCTCTCACGGAGACAGACCTGCTTAGGCGTTACCTCGATAAGAACCACGCTTTCCGTCATCGCATCGATTCGGTCTCTGAAAGAGCGATCGTTGACGACAATCTCGCACACCTCTCTGAAGCTGTCGCCGGAGGCGCGCGCCGGAGTTTCCCCGCCATTGTCGGTCGAGATCAGGTGGACGATCTCCCCTGGAGTACCACGCAAAGTCAGGACTATCTCTTTGGGTTTGGCGCTGGTGGCGGTAATTACACTTCGGTCGGCGGTATCATCACGTCATCAAGCTTTGCTCAGAGCGCTAGTAAGGTGTGTTTCAATTTCCTCTTTGGCAGCTACTCCGGAGATTTCGACAATACGAACAACCTACTTCGTTCCCGTTTGGCCACCGAGACCCACGGACTCAGCGCCTGCTGGGGAGCCCGTCCTTATTGGGGCGTATACCGCATGGCGCTCGGTGACACACTTGGCGACGTCATGCGCACCGTCTATAACGAGCGGGCCAGCTCCTACTACAATGGCGGACTCATGCAGCGCAACGTGCATGCGGCTTTGCTGGGAGATCCCACTCTACGTGCGCATCCCGTAGCTTCTTCTGCTGCCGGTAGCGCTTCTCTTTCTGCAAGCGGCATGGTTCTCCAGTGGGACGCCTCTCCTGAAACAGGACTCCTTGGCTACCATGTCTATCGTGCTGACGAAGAGTCTCTTCAATTTACCAGACTGACAGATCATCCAGTCTTGGCGACAAGCTTTACCGATACGCTGCCTTCAGAAGCCAATGCTCTTTACATGGTGCGAGCCATTAAGATGCAAGACACGCCCAGCGGCAGCTATACGAATGCTAGCCAAGGAACCTATCTCGCCAGGATCGCGAATGCAGCGAGTAGCCCCATGATGACTTGGCGTGCCAGCGCCTTCTCGGGGTCCGCTATGGACCAGGGGAATGTCGCCAATCCGGACGGCGATGAGTCACCAAACCTGATTGAGTATGCTCTTGGAACCGACCCCACCACGCAAGAGCTCTTCCCCTTAACATTGTCAGTCAGTGAAGGAACCCTAACCTATACTGAGAACATACTGGCGACAGATGTCATCATCATTTGCGAGATGTCCGTGAACTTAACCGAATGGGTGCCAGTTTCCTTCGATAGTCAATCCTTTGAGGACATCTCGTTCTTAGTGCTGGGAACACAAGTGCGCCTCGTTACGCTGAATCTCAGCGCCATCCCCGACGATCGCTGCATTTTTCGATTGCGTGTGGTGTCGCGATAGTGGCAGGCGCCGGTGTAGTTCGATATTCCAATGTCGAGCTACATGATTGGCGGTCGGTGAAAGGATCTAGCCCAAGTTTCTTATTACCGGCGTGGCACCCCTATAAAACCAGGGCCTGCGTCGCGAAGGCACTACAAAGTCGTCGCTCCTTTCAGTTCCGACTTCACCGCTGGGCAGGCCCCTTTCCAATCGGTCCCGAGTATCTGGT
>CALLLI010000356.1 GCA_938082635.1 uncultured Verrucomicrobiales bacterium | reverse complement strand
GCAAATGGATCACAGGGGTGCCTCCAAACTCCGATCGGATACTCAGTGGCTGATACGTTCCATTAACTCGCGGCCCATCACCTGACACCGAATGCCGCCCGCCATTCGGACTGTATTCCTGTGCCCATTTACGTTTCTAGGGTAATGGGACCGTTGAATTGGTTTCCATTCTCGCAGCGATCATGGGCTACTTTTTAAGCTGAGCTGAGTAGGCAAAGAGTGACCATTCAGAATGGTGTAAACGAGAACAGGCACCTCCTTGCGGAAGTGCCTGTTTTCGAGATGGGGGTGGGAGAAATTGGGTAGACGTTCTATCGCAACCACGCCGGATTGAAGGCAAAGTGGGAGCGATACTCGTTGGGGCTACGACCGAAGTAGCGCTGGAAGCTCTTGGTGAAGTGGGCTGAGTCTGTGAAGTGCAAGTCCTGGGCAATGGCCGTCGCTGTCTTGTCCGTGAAAAGCAGTTGGCGGGCGGCGTGCTGCACTCGGCGGCGTTGTGTGTAGTCAATGAGCGTCGTTCCTGTCGCTTTCTTGAACAAACGTCCGAGGTGATCAAGAGACATTCCCATGAGGGGCTCAAGGGTGGAAAGGCGCACGGCTCCACTGAAATTGATGCCTCCTTCGATGGCGCGCATGGCGTGCATGATCTCAGGGCGAAGGGCGATGCGATTGCGTCGGCGCCAATAGAAACCATACTCTTCACTGATGTGGAGGAATATTTTGAGAAGGGTAAGACGCGTGAGTGTTTCGTCGATCTGTTCTTGTTGGAGCTGATCTTTGAGGACGCCTAGGTCAGCGGAGACATAATCAAACGGCTCTCGTTTGAGTGAAAACACGCTGATTGGGTGTTCCGTAGGGAAATCGAAGAGGATCTGCGCGAAGAAGAGGCTGAGAAGATCTGGGCTATCCTGAATCATGTGGATGTCGTTCACCATCCACTCGGGCAGGAAGCGCAGGCGGATCATTCGCACATCGGTCGGCTGGCGCGCAAAGTGAGTCTGGCCAGGCTGGCTGACGATGACGGATCCAGCTCGCATGGACTGGAGACTTTGGTCATGCTCGTGAAGGAAGGTACCACTCAAAACGATGAACACTTCTGGCTGCTCTCGTGCAGTGAAGTCCATGTCTCGGCTCAGCTCGAACTCTTTGTATAGGAGCGGCCACCCTTCGAGACTCTCTGTATGGTTCTCTTGCACTTGTGAGTTGGTAAAGACTGCTGACATAACGAGGTTATAATGCTGTTAAAGTATAATTACGCAATGGAAATTCAATACAATTCATATTCTTCATACGCGCATCTCTCCGTTAGGCTGACGCGACAGTGTATAAATACGATTTTACTTGGGCACTCTTTCACCTTGGTAACACACCTCAGAAAGGTAAAGTCCCTCAGCGGGAGCGCAAGCGGATGTTTTCAAAGGTCCGGGTGTATAAACGAGCTGTTTTAGCTCGTTTTCTAACAACTTTCCGTGTGCAAACTTGATCATGGTACCCACGAGCAATCGCACCATTCGGTAGAGAAAGCCGTCTGCCGTGAACTCCAGAAACCATTGATTGTCAGGCGTTTCCACTATTTCGATTCGCTTGATGGTTCGCACGGTCGAACGAGGCGGTGGGCAGTTTGGGCCTCGGTTTGCAGCAAACGCTTTAAAATCGTGGGTTCCTTCGAGTAAGCGTGCCGCTTGTAGGAGAACGTTTCTGTCCAAATGCTTATGGATTCGCCAAGCCCTTTTAGCTAACATAGGAGGAAGTATATTTCCGTGGAAGATCTGGTAACGGTAGGTTTTTCTGATGACTGAGAAGCGTGCGTGGAAGGCGTCTGAGACCGGTTCTGCATCAAGAATCCGGACCGTTGCTGGCAGTCTGGCGTTCATGGCGCGTGGCCAAGATTGGGAATCGAGATGGAGCCTTGCGGGGGTATCCACGTGGCATACTTGACCATCAGCATGCACGCCCGCGTCGGTGCGGCCAGAGCCATGGACCCGAATGCCAGTCGGCATGCTGTTCATTTCGGCCAGCGCTCGCTCGAGAGCGTCTTGGATCGTATTTCCCGAAGGTTGGCTCTGCCAGCCTTCATAGGTGGCTCCATCATAGGCCACGGTCCACTTCCAGCGCTGGGTAGCCTCTTCAGCCATGGACAGATCCTGTGAGTTCGAGGATGGCGAGGGCTGCGCGCTTGTGTGAACCAACCTCGCCAAGACGGGAAACGATATCGTCGAGTTCTGCCTGCAGCGCGCGTCGCGTGTCTGGGCTCTCGAGGAGACGGGTGAGTTCTTTACTCAGAGCTACGGGATTGGCCTGGTGCTGGAGAAGTTCCTTAACGACCTCGCGGCCGGCCAGGATGTTGACGATTCCCAGGAAATCGACTTTCACCACGGCCTTGCCAATGAAGTAAGTGGGCCAGGCCACGCGATAGACGAGGCAGTAGGGGAGGCCGAACCAAGCGGCTTCTAACGTTGCCGTGCCTGAAGCCACGACACCGCATGTCGCGCGCTGCATGAGGGCGTGGGCATCTCCGACAGTTAGGGAGAGTGGGAGGTTAGCTTCGTCGGCCATTTCTTGCATGGCCTGGGCGAGAGTTTTGTTGGCTGCCGCTGTAGCGATCTCTAAGTTTGGGAAGGTCGCTAGGAGCTGCTTGGCGGTATCCAGCATGAGGGGAAAGAGCTTGCGGACTTCGCGCTCGCGGCTGCCAGGAAACAGGCCTAACAGATTCTCTTCACGGGAAAGGTGTGGCACATTGCTCAGTTCATCGACGAGAGGATTGCCTGCGAAGACGGTGCGGAGTCCGGAGTCTTCATAGAGTGGTTTCTCAAACGGGAAGATGCAGATCATCAGGTCTAGCAATCGTGCCATGATAGGGATGCGGCGACGATTCCATGCCCAGACCTGCGGACTGATGTAATAGGCAATCTTTCCTTGGTAGCCTTGTTCTCGCAGTGCTGTGGCCATGCGGAGATTGAAACCTGGGTAGTCGATCAGAACGACGACGTCAGGTGTGAATTGGGCAATGGCATCAAGAGCTTGGGAGAATCGCTTTTTGAAGTAGCCATATTTCTTGAGCACTTCCCAAAGACCAACGACCGCAGCCTCGCCGATCCAGTTGTCGATCGTGTCCCCACCTACAGCGTTCATCTGAGGCCCGCCCAATCCAGAGAAGGTAATGTCAGGCTGTTGCTGCTGACGCAGGCTTTCCATCAGGGCTGCTCCATGGGTGTCCCCGCTGAGTTCGCCTGAAATTAGAAAGCAGCGTAGGCTCATGGTCGGATGGGCGATCTAGGCCTTCTTGTTTCCTTCCTCGATGAGTCGAGTGATTTCTAACGCAACTCCTAAGGCATCCGTTCCCTCTTGGCCAGAGACCTTCGGCGTTTCCCCTCGCATGGCACAGTCCACAAAGGAGGCGAGTTCTAGCTTCAGCGGCTCATCCTTCTCAACCTCGACTTTCTCTGACGTAATCTCTAAACCGTTCTTCCGATAGACCATGCCTTCTTGAGCTTGGTAATCGAGCGATACATAGCAGTCTTCTTGGAAGACACGAATCTTACGTAGTTTGTCAGGGCTGACGCGACTAGCCGTGACGTTTGCCACGCATCCATTTGCGAAGACGAGGCGTGCATTAGCGATGTCTTCTCGATGGGTGAGGACGGGAACGCCGACGGCGTCGATTCTCTCGAGTGGGGCCTTCACGAGATGGAGCAGGATTTCCAAGTCGTGAATCATGACGTCAAGGACAACGCCAATGTCCATGCTACGTTGGGGAAAGGGAGAGAGTCGGTGTACTTCGATGAATCGAGGATTCGATAGCTGATCTTCTAGCTGCTGCATGACCGGATTGAAGCGCTCGATGTGGCCTACCTGGAGAATGGTCCCGTTGGCGTGAGCGCACTCTACTAACATGCGTGCATCCTTTACTGTGTTCGTGATGGGTTTCTCGATGAGGACGTGCTTCCCCGCGTTGATGAGCTTCTTACCGATCTCTGCATGAGTCACGGTTGGCGTGGCGATCGTCGCCGCATCGATCTGTGCGGCGAAAGCGTCAAGATCCGTGGTGACCTGAGCCCCATAGCGCTTAGCAATCTCTCTGGCGCGGGATTCGTCTGTGTCATAAATGACGGTGAATTCGGCTTGAGGTAGCTCAGAGAGGACGCGGGCGTGATTCTGGCCGATGGCCCCCACGCCGGCGACGCCGATACGTATTGTAGAACTCATGATGATATAGAAGAGGATGGGGTGGTGGATTTCCTAGCAAAGACGCTGACGCCCCACTTTGCGCAATGGGCTTCGATGATCTCGCGTTCTAGCATTAAAGTGCATTCGGCCTCCACCACGAGCGTGGAGATTCCTGCCTCGTGTGCGGTCTCGATGGTGGCTGCTCCGATCACCGGGACATCGAACCTGAAATCTTGTTTAGGCTTGGAGACTTTAGCCATGAGGGCTTTGCCTTTACCTAACAGACCGCCACGTTTCATGGCTGCGTTCGTTCCTTCAAAGGCTTCGACAGCAAGGACGGTGCCGTTCTTCACAACGACCGTCTGACCAATATCGAGCCGGCTCATTTCTTTGGCGATGTCGAAGCCGTAGATCGCATCTTCCATGGTTTCGGCATCAAGTGGTCTCCCCGCAACAAGTCCTTCGCTAGGCATGGCGTCTTCAAGGTGAGTCGTTGCTGGCAATAGCTCGATACCATCTTTGGCCATTTCATCAGCGATAGCTCCAAAGATGGTCTCAGCGTTCTTACGCTTCAGACGACCGAGCATGGTGAATGTGCGAATGTCAGGACGGAGAGCGAACAAGTTCTTCGGTGCGATCTGTCCCACCATGACGGCATGAGCGACACACTCTTTCTTGAAGTAATTGATCATCTTATTTAGCTGACCCACGCGAAACCAGGACCAGGCATCGACGTCGGATTCGAGATCCGGGAGCGTTTCATTCTTAAACGCTGCCACAACGAGACGTGACACTCCGGCTCGGCGGGCTGCTTCCACGAATGTGCGCGGATATACGCCGTTGCCAGCGATAACGCCGATAGATTGATGGGTCTTCATGCCTGAGGAATCTGGGGAGTCCAGCAGAGGTGGAAACGGATTTCACGTCAACCGCAACCTCATGAATTGGGGCTCGTTCCCCGGGGGAAACCGTGGTTTAGTGTTGTGATGCAAGCACTCACGGAAGCCATCCAAGCCGGGGTGGAACTTGGCGCACCGCAAGTTCGCGAAGCGGCCACGGCATTATTTGAAGAAGGCGGCGCTCCTGATGAGAAAGTGGCCTTTCTCAAGGCCCTCCATGAGCGTGGAGAAACAGCGACTGAAATTGCGCTCTTTGTCGAGGCCTTTCTAGAGCATGCCGTCGTTCCACCTCTTTCTGCGGATGATGTGGAAGGGCCCATGATCGATGTGTGCGGGACGGGCGGTGACAAGTTGGATCTCTTCAATGTTTCCACGACAAGCATCTTCGTGCTGGCAGCTGGCGGATTGACCGTGGTGAAGCATGGAAATCGGGGGATCACGTCGAAGAGTGGAGGCGCAGATGTGTTAGAGGCGTTAGGGGTTCGCATTGATCTCGGGCCGGATGAGTTTGCGGAAACGATCAAAGCGCATGAAGTCGGTTTCCTCTTTGCCCCTATTTATCATCCAGCGTTTAAGGCCGTTGTGCCTGTGCGCAAGACCCTTGCGGAGCAGGGGCAGAAGACGATCTTTAACTTGTTAGGCCCTCTGCTCAACCCTGTCAGTCCTGCCTATCAGATGATTGGCGTTTTTGATGAGAGCTTTTCGCCGATGTATGCGGATATTCTGCATCAGTTAGGTCGGCGTGAGGCCTGGGCAGTACATGGCAAGACGGCCGATGGGCGCGGCGTGGATGAGATGTCGACGATGGGAGCCACTCAGATTAACCGATGCCGCCAGGGAAAGGATACAGATAGCTGGTCAGTCTCGCCGACGGATTTTGGAATGGCGCGTGCGACGGTCGAAGAGCTGCAGGGTGGTGATGCGAAGGTGAACGCGGCGATCCTCGAAGGTATTCTGGCTGATGAGGTGCATGGAGCCAAGCGTGACATGATCTTACTCAATGCAGGCGCTGGATTTGCCATAGCCGGGGTGGTCGAGGATATCTCGGCCGGGATTGAGTTGGCTGCGGAATGTTTGATCAGTGGACGTGCTTTGGCCAAACTCCGTGCGTTGCAGGGGATTGGCTAGGTATTGTTATTATTCAGGTTTTGAAGATTATTGGCGCGTGCTACCGATCAGTCGTGGCCCGTGCAGTTCCTGAGATCCTTTACTTTCGCTGTCCTGTCTGTTCCAAGCGTTTTCCAGGCGCGACGTTTGGGGAGGATGAGCTGCAGGTGGAGTGTGAAGCCTGTGGGACGGTTGTGGACTCTCCACATGTGATTCCGACTCCGAATGATCGCTCGGTAGAGTCGCCATTCACGCTTGCTGAGATTGCTCAGGAAATGAATCCCCCTGCAGAGATAGTTGCTCAAACTCAGGACATTGCGGAGCAGCTGAGGCAAGCTTTTGGCGCCCTTTCGCAGATTGATAAAGCCAAGTTTCTTGAGGAAACGTTGCCAACGGTCGAACTTTCAGAAATCGAGAAGAATGCGAGTGGCAGCACGACCGTGCGCCTGATCACGATAGGCGTTCTGCTTGTGTTGGGTGTGGCTCTTCTCGCGCTGCTCTACTTTGAGGGATAGCACGGTTATAGGTGTATTGCCGGAAGCCGGAAATTTGGATATCACCGTACATAGCAACGGCGACTGAGTAGGTCGCCGTTACCAATAAATAAAGTGGAAACGTGTTCCAGATCTAACGCTTGGAGAACTGGAAGCGCTTGCGTGCACCAGGCTGACCTGGCTTCTTACGCTCTTTCATGCGGGGGTCACGGCGCATGAGGCCTTTCGCCTTCAGACTAGGACGAAGCTCAGCGTCAATCTTGACAAGGGCACGTGCGATCGCTAGGCGAATAGCACCGGCCTGGCCTACGAGACCACCACCAGAGGTGTTGACGTTCAAATCATACTTGCTCTGCAAATTTGTGAGTTGAAGGGGCAGGAGGAACGTGTTCTGCAGGCTGAGCGTCGGAAAATACTCGTCGTAAGGACGCTTATTCACCGTGATCTGGCCGGAGCCTTCACACATTTGCAGACGCGCGACCGCGTTCTTGCGGCGGCCGATGGTAGAAAGGGTTTCACTCATGGATAGAAATCAGCTTGTCTTGGAAAGGGAATTAGGAAGCCGCGTAGACCTCAGGGGATTGCGCCTCATGGGGATGCTCGGAACCTGCGTAGACCTTGAGCTTCTTGAAGATTTGGCTGCCGAGGCGGTTGTGAGGGATCATGCCTTTGACGGCTTTCTCCACCATGAGTTCCGGTCGGCGTCCACGAAGGGTGCGGGCATTCTCGATCTTCTGGCCACCGACCCAACCGGAGTAGCGAACGTAACGCTTCATGTTCTCCTTATTACCAGTGAGAATGGTCTTCTCGGCGTTGATCACGACGACAAAGTCACCGGTGTCCACATGGGAAGTGAAGATGGGCTTGTGCTTGCCACGGAGGAGGCGAGCGGCGGTTTCGGCGACACGTCCGAGGGGCTTGCCCTCAGCGTCTATCACCCACCACTTACGTTCGACTTCTTGGGCTTTGGCAGAGAATGTTTTCATGTAGCGCTGTGCAGTCTATATAAAGGTTCCTGCCAGATCGCAGGGAGGCCGACGCTAGTGGGACAGAATCGGAGTGTCAACCGCCAATCATCGGGGCAAACGGGTTTTTTCCAAAGGATTTCAAGTTGGCTTTGGCCTGTGCTATAGGCACATCGTGTCCGAGTCCACCATGCCTGCAGAGGAGGCCCAGAACCGTCCCCGTTATACCACCGTAAGGGTGTTGGGGGTATTTGTGATCGCTATGATGGCGGTGACTTTGATGACTGGGTTGCAGCATCGGAAACGGAACCAATTTGAAACGACTCATGCACCGACGGCCGTGGGAGACAGGGCCCTTTATGAGCTGAACCGCCCAGTGATTTGGACACGAGCGGTGGCTAAGATGGAGGGGGCGGCGCTGTTTCTCCAAAGTGACGAGCCGGTGGAGCGAGAGGATGTCCAGATGCGCAAGGTTGCTTGGTGGAGAAGATTTCACCTTTATGAGGCTAGTGGCGAAGCGGGATTCTACTTTGTGAAGGTCCAGAAGGGGCGGTATTTGCCCTTGGGACCGGAGAGGCGCTCAGCCGAGTGATTTCTCGTAATCGGCAGCAGTGAGGAGTTTGTCGAGTTCAGAGGGATCGCTGGGCTTCAGCTTGAAAAGCCAGCCGTCGCCAAAGGCGTCTGTGTTGATGGTGCCAGGCTCGGCCGTGAGGTCCTCATTGACCTCAATGACTTCGCCGCCAATGGGCGCATAGATGTCGCTGGCGGCTTTTACCGATTCCACGACGGCGGCGGCTTCGCCTGCTTCCAGGATACGGCCGACTTCGGGAAGCTCGACATAGACGACGTCGCTCAACTCGCTTTGGGCGTGATCAGATATGCCGACGGCAGGCGCTTCTTTGTCGGTTTCGATCCATTCGTGGGAATCGAGGAATCTTAGATTTTTAGGGAGGCTCATGACGATGGGTGACGATAGAAAGATTTCTTTGTGGTGGTCACGGGAAATCTGCGATCACGAATGACGACTTCAAGCTCACGTCCAGGCTTGGCAAGGGCGGTGGGCAGGTAGGCCATGGCGATGCCGTGACCAAGGCTAGGCGAAAGGCAGCCGCTGGTGAGGTGTCCGACCGAAGTTTCTCCGTCGTAGACTTCATAGCTCGCGCGGAGGGGAGGGCCTTTGGCTGTCATGATCAAGCCGGTCAGGCGTTCCTTTACGCCGTGGGCCTTCTGCGCGATGAGCGGCTCTTTGCCTGTAAAGCTTGGTTTACCCATGCTAACAAAAAAACCAAGCCCGGCCTCGAGTGGAGAGCGCGTGGCGCTGAGGTCCGAGCCATTTAAGGGGTAGCCCATCTCCAGGCGGAGCGTATCACGTGCTCCGAGTCCGCATGGAGTGACGTTTAACGCGATGAGTTGATTCCAAAGATCTTGGGCGTCTTCGTTAGGCAAAAAGATCTCGAAGCCGTCTTCGCCTGTGTAGCCGGTGCGGCACACGAAGGCTTCACCGTGAGGCATGGGAAGGGTGATGACCTCGTTGCGCTGAGGCAAGGTAGGCCCATCTGGCCAGAGCGCTTCTGCGATACGTGCGGTGTCTGGTCCCTGGATGGCGAGTCCGGCGTAACTGTCGCTAGCATTGAGTAAATCAAGGCTAGCGTTAAGCGAGGCTTTCAGGGCCGCTTCGTCTTCGGTCACCTTGGAGGCATTGACGAGGAGCAAGAATCGCTCGTCGGTGAGTCGATAAAGCAGTAGGTCATCGATGACGCCACCTTGCGCGTTCAGGAGGAGCGTGTAGTGGGCCATTCCTGGGGCAAGTGCGGCTACATCGTTGGTCAACTCCGTGTTGAGCCAGGCTTCTGCCCCATTTTTGGAGACGAAGAGCTGGCCCATGTGGGAGATGTCAAACATCCCGCAACTGGTTCGCACTGCGCGGTGCTCGGGCAGGATGCCGGTGTATTGCACAGGCATATTCCAGCCGGCAAAGCCGATCAGACGTGCGCCAGCGGTTAGGTGAGCATCTTGAAGGGGAGATTCATGAAGAGAGAGAGTGCTCACGATGGGCAAGAACGGGGGGCGTTGTTCTTTGTCAAATCCGGTGGAGGCTTATAATAAGTTGCACCTGGCAGGGCACGGCGTTTTATAGGTCACAGATGGGCATTTACTACAGGATGGAGCAGAAATTCGGGCACCTTGGTATCTCGGGGTTGGTCCGAATTCTTGCATTCTTTAAAGTGATCACCTGGCTGATCTTCTTGGCTGAGCCTGGTTTTGGAAGCAAGTTGGACTTGGATTTCCGCTATGTGTACGAAGGAGAAGTCTGGCGCTTGGTTAGCTTCATGCTCATCCCTGGAGCGGCCCATCCCTTTATCCTTCTGTTTGAGATCATGTTCCTGCTCATGATTGGGGACGGTATAGAACGGGCGTGGGGGGCTTTCGGTGTGACGGCGTATATTGTTGGGAGTGCGCTTTGTGGGATTCTCGTTGCCTTTGCAGTGTCAGCTTTCGTGAAGTATCCGGCGCTGCATAATCTCGCGATTTACAGTTCTCTCCTGATGGCGGCAAGTCGCTTGTATCCTGACATGATCATTCAGCTTGCTCTGGTGATTCCTGTGAAGTTGAAGTATGTCGGCATGTTGGCGGCTGGATGGGTGCTTTACGCCGCGTTTTTAACCACGATGAGCTTGGGAACGTTCCTTGCCTTCGGCTTGCCCATGTTGGCTTGCCTCATTCCTTTTGTGGTAGTGTTTGTGCCGGGAATGATTCGGGGGGCAAAGCAACGTGGTGAAAACGCGGCACGGCGGAGCCGCTTTGAGGCGGCGAAGCTTCCGGCGACCGATGCCTTTCACAAATGTGATCGCTGTGGTGCTACTGAGGTGACGGAGCCTGATCGTGAGTTTCGGATTAATGATAGCGGTGACGAGATTTGCACCGCTTGCCGCGACGCGGGCTGATGGCTGGCTGTCTTTGGCGTGAGTTGCAAGCCAATGTCATTGACTTAAGGCAAGTAATTGCGGGAATCCGTCAGATGATCGGTTTGTAGGGCATGGAGGGAGGAATTCTGCGAGGAGTGCCTCGCGGGTAGGATCGCCCTGGCCTCACGATGCAGGCGGATTTGATCAAGCGTCTCGATATCCTGTTCAACCATTCTATCAATTGCTGATTCGTCGCTTTCACTAACTAACAGAACTGATCTCGGATGACTCCGATGGCTCGTTTCATGTTGATTTGATAGTTTCCTCGACATTCTTTGGTCTCCTCATCGAGTGCTGGTTGCGCCGTAAGTGCCAGGCTCGCCGAAATGTTCTGACAGAGCACGCGGGCATAGAAGTCTTGCTCCACCGATGTCACGCTCTTCCCTGTCCAGTTCTCAATCTCGATC
>CALLLI010000355.1 GCA_938082635.1 uncultured Verrucomicrobiales bacterium | reverse complement strand
ACCGCTTTGTCGACAATGAGGACATCAAGGCGTGCATGAGCAGAGCCAGGGCTTCATGGCAGGATCAAGATGCATTGACCTTCGTCAACCCGGACGACATCCGCAGGTTCCAGCGTGATCAGCAGGATGCGATGGTGAAGTAGCTGGGGAAGGCAATTACCCGCAAGTAGAAGAAGTCCGTGTCACTGATCCCGCCCGCACGGTGGTGTATTGTTTCAATTCAAGCATTGAGCCGGTTATCGCTTCGGTAAGGGAAGGGGAACTGGAATGTCGCGAGCGGTTAGGCGGGTTGCTACGCTACTACTACCGGGATGCAGCATGATCCCGGGCGATTTGAATTTCCGGACACTACGGGTGGAGGAAGCGAGTCTATCGGCGAGGGCGTACGGACACTCGCGAGAAAGGGCGGCCTCTATCACAATCCGAGTCAACCTACGCGCTGAGTAGAGCCGTGGCTCAAGGTCGCACCCTCAAGGTGGCCCGTTGCAATTATTAATCACACGCATAGAGAAACCATGAAGCCCTAACCACTTGAGCAGAGAGGCCAAGGACGCTTTGATAAGGAGAGGACGAGTCCGATAAGAACTGCAGTAATACCATTCCACTTGTCGGTCACGCTACTTGCGGACTGTCACGATTGCGTTGATGGATTCGGTTGCCATAAAGACACGATGATGGCGGAGCATCGCCCTCCTGGATCTGACGGATGAAGGGCGATGTCTCGGTTAGACCGAACATTGATGATGCTCAACAGTGAGCTTAATACGTCGTTCCAATTCGGTGGCAGATGATGCCGCTGCGCGGGGGGGGCTAGCCATCGTGGATGTTGTCAAGTCAACGACATTGAATGAGGTTGCGCTCTCAGATATCATGCCTAAGCGAACTCCACCATCCACACAGAACGATTATCTCGTCGAACACGCAACACTGTTGTTGCGATGTTTTGCCCATCTCCTCGGAAGGGAACTCCTCGAAGAAACGCAAGACGACGTGGAGCGTGCGCGGTTGTTGTTTGAGGCACCGTTCTTTGTGGCTTCACATGACGCTTCAGCGGATCCAATCCTGACTTATGGCAACCGTTGTGCCCTGGAGCTTTTCGAGATGCCCTGGGATGAGTTCACGATCACCCCCTCGCGGTTCACTGCCGAAGAACCGAATCGCGCTGAACGGGCCGAGCTGCTTCGGCGAGTCACTGCCGATGGCTTCATTGATGATTATTCCGGCGTCCGGATCTCCAAGCATGGGCAACGGTTCCGGATTCGGCGCGCTACGGTCTGGAACCTGACCGATTCCTCCGGTGTTCATGTCGGACAGGCTGCGACATTCTCTGCGTGGCAACGGCTGTGAACAGCGAAGCAGAGGAATGGATTGTTACTTCTACTTTGTTGGGCCCCGTCGCTTTTAGCCGACATGTTCACGGCCGCCAAGTTTCCTTTAGACAGAATTTCAGAATTTGCAGAATGAACAGAAGGCCATGAGGGAGGAGAAGAATGATTGGGCTGGTAACAATATCGGCTTCTCTAAATTCTGTCATTCTGTCTGAGCTTCTATCAATCTAGCATTTGCTCTACCTGCACTCCATCACCCAATTCTCGTTCAACCAAGAACATCACCATGAGTTCCAATTCATCACTGCATACGGCAACGGCAGAGGACAGCGTCTGGGTATCGATTCGCGAAACAGCCAACGAGCAGGTACAGAAGGAACCGATACTCGCCAGTTTTCTGCACACGATCATCCTGAATCACGATTGCCTTGAAGACGCGGTGAGTTTCCACCTCGCGGAAAGATTGCATTCTAGTACCTTGTCAGAGATGCCGTTGCGAGAAATCGTTGACCACGCGCTGTCACAAGACACGCAAATTGGGAAATCGATTCGGGCGGACATCACGGCGGTGAAAGAGCGGGATCCAGCGGTTTGCAGTTATTTGGTTCCGCTCCTGTATATGAAGGGCCTGCATGCGCTCATTGGCTATCGAGTCGCCCATTGGCTTTGGAAGGAAGATCGTCGGTTTCTAGCGATCCACTTACAGAGCCGTATTTCTGAAGTGCTTGGCGTCGATATCCACCCCGCGGCCAGGATTGGAAAAGGCGTTCTCATTGATCACTCCACCTCTGTCGTGATCGGAGAGACCGCCGTCGTTGAGGATAATGTATCCATGCTTCACGAGGTAACTCTTGGGGGCACAGGTAAGGATTCAGGTGATCGTCATCCGAAAGTAAGGCAGAACGTGTTGATCGGGGCTGGGGCCAAGATTCTCGGGAATCTGGAGATAGGCGAAGGGGCCAAGATTGGAGCAGGAAGCGTTGTCTTAACCGACGTCCCAGCACACAGCACATACGCCGGAGTACCCGCCGTCTTGGTCGGTCGCCCGCAGTCCGCCGAACCGGCTTTGGAGATGAACCAAAGCTTCGATATTTGATCTCGCACCTAGAGGAGCAGCATGGATTCGGCGAATGACAATGGGCCCTCAATGTTAGAAGAAAGCCTTCGGCATGATCCCGTAGTGTCCAGAAATTCGATTGCGGCGTAAGTTGGAGATCTTAAGTTAGTTGTGGAATAGGATTTTTCGCTGCATTTCTTCGATCGACTACTTGCAGGAGGAGATCCGGGTGCTGAAGCATTGAGGCTGATTTCGCTCTGGCAGGTGAAGGGGAGCAGGAATGTCGCGAGCGGTTAGGCGGATTGCTTCGTTACTACTACCGGGAGGCGGCATGAATACAGGGCGATTCGAGTTTTCGGACACTACGGGATCGGAGCTGAAGACTTTGCGCGGATTCGCTCCTACATTTTCACGATGCGTAAGAACGGTCGCAATATCTTCGAAGGCATCAAGTTAGCGATTTCTGGAAGTCCGCTAATGCCAAGCGAGATTATTCAAGAGGCGACCTGAGCAGTTACCAATATTGAGTTCATAGATATTCGGGAAGGATGCCAGGCGTAGCGTTACTTTCCAAAGTCGCGTGGGAAGTCACGCTCACTCTCATCGCGACTTTGGAAAGTCGCGCTACGACATCCATCAAATCAATCTTGACGACACAACTTAAGGTGGCCGTCGGTGCAAAGGATGGTGCCGTCAGGTGTTGGAACCACCAAAGGCTTCCCATTCCGATGAGGATCCCCACCGGTAGCGCTGGCAAGTGATGGGACCATCGTCGGACATCCATCCGTGCACAATGTCAGATCAATCGATGCGATCAAGCCCATTCCTTACAACTTCGGTGTGGTATGTTTGGCGATTTGCTCTAGCGCTTCCAACATGGCTGCTGAGTTCTCGGCAGATTCGTCGCCGCCGTCCTTCACGGAATAGGTCGGTTGAACCTTCCCTTCACCACAGATCACGACGAGTAACGAACTAACAAGCCGTGACTTTGAGCGGTCATCAAGTTTGTAGCCACGTCCATCTAACATCGTGACGGCTTCATCGACAATCTCGACGGCTCCTTCGGCGATGATCTTGCGGGCGTCGACCAAGGCCTGTGCTTGCTGTCTCACGAGCATGGATTGAGCAATTTCTGGGGCATAGGTAAGGTCCGCCAATTCATAGCTCTCGATATTGATTCCTGCTGGCGCGACCTTCTTGTTGAGAAGCGCGACCATTTCTTCGCCCACTTCGATGGCTTCGGATTTCAGAGAGTGACCATCTTTGGATTCATAAGGGTATTGTGAAGCGACTTGTTTGAGCACGGCCATGGCCTGTGTTTTGCAAAAGGAATGGTATTCCTCGATATCGAGAGCAGCCATGCGGGGATTTGTCACTTTGTAAGTGCAAACGCCACCGATGATGATGGGATTGCCGTTGCCATCGGCAACTGTGGTCTTGGCAATGTCTACGGTCTGCTGCTTCACGCTGATCTTGAGAATCTTGCGTCCCCAGGGAGAGATGAAGCTAAGCCCAGGCTTGGTCAGCACCTTGCTGAACTTGCCCCAGAAGAGGATGATCTTCTCCTCCTGCGGATGGACCACGACCCAGCCCGCGAGAAACGTGATCGGGAAAAAGATAACGCTAAGAACGAGTGTTAGTATATTCGCCATGATAGGAAACCATCGGCTTGATGTGCTCTTGCGCACTTACAACAGAAGGCCAGCATTGTAACGGGAATCAGGACGTTGGGCTAAGGATCATTGCCGTTGCATTGATCCTTAGATCTGCGAGAGGAGGAGCCATGAGCAAGAGTGACATTGAGATCGCCCGCGACGCGAAAGCCGAAGGAATCTTCTCCATCGGCAGCAAGCTTGGCATCCCGACGGAGGCCTTGCATCCGTATGGGCAAACGAAAGCCAAACTCGGTCTCGATTATGTCAATTCGTTGGCAGAGCGACCCGACGGGAAGCTCATTCTAGTCACCGCCATCACGCCGACGCCAGCGGGCGAGGGGAAGACGACGACGACAGTAGGCATCGGCGATGGCCTCAACCGTATCGGCAAGAAAGCGCTGATTTGCCTGCGTGAGCCAAGCTTAGGGCCCTGCTTCGGCATGAAGGGGGGTGCCGCTGGAGGTGGTCAGGCACAGGTCATTCCCATGGAGGACATCAACCTTCATTTCACCGGAGATTTCCATGCCATTGGAGCCGCGAACAACTTGCTCGCAGCTCTTATCGACAATCACATCCATCAAGGCAACCTGCTCGACATTGACGTCCGACGTGTCACCTGGCGCCGTGTCGTTGATATGAATGACCGCGCTTTGCGTGAGGTTAACATAGCGCTTGGAGGGCCTTCCAATGGCTACCCCAGGGAGGATGGGTTCGATATCACGGTGGCTTCTGAGATCATGGCGATCTTCTGTCTATCAAAAGACTTGAAAAATCTCGAAACCCGTCTTGGCCAAATTGTGATCGGGCACACTAACCTTGGCGCGCCAGTGACGGCGAGGGAACTAGAAGCCGATGGAGCGATGACGGTACTTCTGAAAGATGCCTTCATGCCAAACCTGGTGCAGACGTTAGAGAATAATCCCGCCCTGATCCACGGAGGTCCATTTGCGAACATCGCTCATGGCTGCAACTCTGTCATCGCAACTCACATCGCTCTGAAGCTGGCAGATTATGTCATCACAGAAGCAGGTTTTGGAGCGGATTTGGGAGCAGAGAAGTTCTTTAACATCAAGTGTCGCAAGGCAGGGCTAAAGCCTGATGCTGCCGTTCTCGTCGCGACCATACGCGCACTTAAGATGCATGGTGGCGTTGGTAAGGACGCCCTTGATCAAGAAGACGTGGACGCGGTAACTGTTGGCTGTGTGAATCTCGAGCGTCATTTGGAGAATGTGAGATCGTTTGGGCTTCCGGTTGTTGTAGCGATCAATCAGTTCAGTGCCGACACTGAGGCTGAGATCAATGCCGTACGCGTTGCGGCCAAGAAATTTGGTGCCGAAGCCATCGTGTGTTCACATTGGGCGAATGGAGGAGCTGGAACAGAAGCCCTGGCACAACATTTGGTAGATCTGATAGATACAAACACCTCTCAATTTGCTCCCTTGTATCCAGATGATCTTCCCTTGTGGGAGAAGATGGAAACCGTGGCCAAGAAGATCTACCGGGCCTCGGGCATCACTGCGGATCCCAAGGTGCGAAAGCAGATCGACCAGTTGCAGGAGCGCTACGGACATTTCCCCATCTGCATGGCCAAGACACAGTACAGTTTCTCCACCTCGGCCGATGAGAAAGGAGCCCCGACGGGGCACACGATCCCGATACGTGAGGTGCGTCTCTCAGCCGGTGCTGAATTTATTGTCGCCATCTGTGGAGAGATCATGACGATGCCTGGCCTCCCTCGGGTCCCTTCTGCTAATCATATTCATCTCAACGAAGCGGGTGAGATCGAAGGATTGTTTTAGTCCGTGCCATCAATGGAAGGCAATCTAAGGGAAGGGGAAAATCCGTGAGTTAGGTGCGGAGAGCCGTTGAGTGCGGAGACTTGTCACCGCTTTGGTGTCGTCCGAAGCTTGCTGCGCGGGAGGTAGGGATACGCTCGAGCAGGAAATGACGGGGATGCCTCTGTAGCCGGAGTCAGTCAGCCGAGACAAATCCCTGAGGCGGAAAGCAGTGACAGGTCTCGAACACTCCAAGGAAAGCTTTGCTTTCTGGATTCGACAGAGACGATTTTGACTCTTGGGGGTACAAAAGTCTGTTTCTCCACGTCTGGAGCCAACGGGAGGGGTTTTCAGACAAACCCTTTCTACCCATCAGGATGCCTTCGCTCAAACCCGCCCTTACCATTGTTGCTGTGATGCTGATGGTCGGCGTTGCTTCGGGAGACATAGCTGCTGAGGGCGGCTTCTTTGAATCCAAGGTGCGGCCTTTGCTCGCTGAACGTTGCTATCAATGCCACAGCGAGAAGGCTGCTGAAGATGGGAAATTGAAAGGAGGCTTGCGAGTCGATAGTCTGGCTGGACTGATGAAAGGAGGCGATTCAGGGCCTAGCATCGTGACTGGAGATCCAGAGAAGAGCCGTTTGATCACGGCGATTGGCTACCTTGACGAAGACATGGCCATGCCCCCTAAAGGGAAGCTGGCCGACGATGAGATCGCCATTTTGACAGAATGGGTGCGTGGTGGTGCTCATTGGCCAGGAGCGGACAAATCCAAGTTGGCAGCCCTAACCGAAAGCGAGGAGCCGTATGACTGGGCGAAGTTTCGTCGGGAGCATTGGTCCTTTCAGCCGGTGGCGAAACCGGCGCTTCCCAATGTTCAGGACGACTCTTGGAGCCGCGGAGACCTGGATCGCTTTGTCTTGGCGAAGCTGGAAGGCGAAGCGCTGTCACCAAATTCTCAGGCTTCTAAGCGGGTGCTCATTCGGAGGGCTTACCTAGATGTTATCGGATTGCCACCGGGCGCGAAAGAGGTTCAAGAGTTTCTTCACGATGAGTCTTCTGATGCCTTTGCTAAGATCGTTGATAGTTTGTTAAACTCGGAGCATTATGGTGAGCGCTGGGCGCGTCACTGGATGGATGTCGCTCGCTACAGTGATGAGTCTTTGCCGAATGCGTGGCGTTACCGTGATTGGTTGGTGCAGGCATTGAATGCGGACATTCCCTATGATGCCTTTGTCACGCGGCAGATTGTAGGTGACTTGTTAGAAGAGGCTCCTGATCCTGTGGCGACTGGGTTCTTTGTGGTGGGACCCACCTATGGGAATGATGGGGGCGATCCAGAAGCGGTGGCGGTGGCCGAGGCTGAAACGTTGTCAGACCGGGTAGACACGTTCTCTCGTGCCTTCTTGGGCCTTACTGTGGCTTGTGCTCGGTGTCACGACCACAAGTTCGATCCGGTGACAATCAAAGATTACTACGCGCTGGCAGGGATCTTTAGAAACTCAGGACTTGGGGAACATCCCGTGGATCCGAAAGAGAAGGTGGAAGCCTATCACGAGGCCCAGAAAGCCATTGGGGCGTATCGCAACAAGATTAATGAATGGTTGAAAGAGCAAGGCAAGCGGCTCAATCAGAAAGCAAACCAAGTGCCTAAGCATTTGGATGAGGCTGGCAAGGCAGCGCTAGCAGAGATGCGGGCAGAAGAGAAGCGCATGAAGGATAGCTTGCCGCCTAAATTCGCGTTTGCGCATGTGCTCGCAGAATCTGGCTCTAACGATATGCATGTCGCCCTGCGAGGGGATCTGCGGAAGAAGGGGGCGTTGGTTCCACGAAGATTTCTTCAGGTGTTGTCCGATGAGGAACTAAAGGCCTATGCGAAAGAAGGCAGTGGTCGGCAGGATCTTGCCCAGTCGGTCACCGATCCTAGCAATCCGCTTACGGCAAGAGTCATCGTGAACCGCGTGTGGCAATGGCATTTCGGCAAGGCCCTGGTGCGGACGCCGAGCAATTTTGGAGTGCTGGGAGAGAAGCCGACCCATCCCAAGTTGCTTGATTGGTTGGCTGCTGACTTCATGAAGCACGGCTGGTCACTCAAGCGCCTGCATCGGCAAATCCTGTTGTCGTCTACCTGGCAGATGAGCAGTGCGTTTGATGACGAAAATTTTGCTAAGGATGGTGACAATCGCCTGCTCTGGCGAATGAACCCACGGAAGCTTGAGGCAGAGGCTTGGCGTGACACGGTATTGGCGGTCACGGGTGAGTTGGACCGAAAGGTGGGAGGCAAGCCTGAGAACGAGATACTCGAGTCGACACGGCGCACTCTCTACGCGACGGTGAGTCGAAATGGCGATCGACGAGTTTCTGACGAGTTCCTCAGTCTCTTCGATTTCCCGGCGCCGCAATTTACGAGTGCCGAGCGCTCCGTCAGCACCGTGCCGCAGCAGTATTTGTTCATGATGAATAGTCCGTTCATGAAAGCACGAAGCGAAACGTTAGGGCATGGGTTGGCTTCACAGACAGTAGCGGTCGAGGAACGTATTGGGGACGTTTATGAGCGCCTCTATTCGCGCCCGGCAGAACCTGGCGAAGTTGAACTTGGCAAACGTTGGGTGGGTAAAGATACGGATTCTCCAGAAACCTGGTCCCGCTACGCTCAGGTCTTACTAAGCGCGCACGAACTTTTTCAAAACCAGTAGACCAATGAAGTTTCTCCAACACGAACTCGACTATCGAAGGGCGACGCAAGGTCAGCTTACGCGGCGAGAAGCGCTCCGGCGCATGGGTGCCGGCATGGGCAGTATCGGTCTTGCCAGCATGTTTGGAAATGCCCAGGCTTCAGCAATCGTCTCTCCGTTAGGGCCGAAGCAGCCGCACTTTCCAGCCAAAGCAAAGCGCATCATCCAGCTCTTCATGCCTGGTGGGCCCTCCCAGGTCGATACGTTCGATTACAAGCCGATGATCGCTAAGCACGCGGGCGAGCGTCCGGATAGCGTGAATCGCAAGTCCTTGCGGAATACGAAGCTGGGGCTGATGCCTTCGCCTTTCGGATTTCAGCAGTATGGGAAATGCGGCAAGTGGGTCAGTGATATCTTTCCGGAAACGGCGCAATGCGTGGATGATATTTGTTTCGTTCACTCCATGCATACGGATATTCCAGAGCATGCCGGAGGCATTCTCATGACAAACGTGGGGGCGCTTCAGCCGAACAGACCGAGCATGGGATCTTGGTTAGTGTATGGCCTCGGAGCCGAGACCGAGAATTTGCCTGGATTCGTCGCTATGTCACCTCGGGCGCAACCACGAGGGAAATTGGCGAACTGGGGCAATGCCTTCCTGCCAGGCGCCTATGCGGGGTCCTACGTGAACATTCATGACATGACGCCAGATGCCGTCATCCGTGACCTCAAGAACACCTCGCTCTCTCGAAAGGACCAACGCAAACAGGCGGACTTGTTAGCCCAGCTGAATCAGATGCATCTGAAGCGTCTCGAGAAAGATCAGGATTTGGAGGCTAGCATTCAAGCCATGGAAATGGCGTTTCGTATGCAGTTCTCCGTACCGGAAGTGTTTGATGTGCAGAAAGAGAGCCAAGCCACCCGGGATCTCTACGGTGACAGCGAGTTTGGTAAGGGCTGCCTCATTGCCCGTCGGCTGATTGAGGAAGGGGTGCGTGTTGTTCAGCTATCTCATTCTATCGACGGCTACGACATTGCCTGGGACACGGGCCACAATGATATCGTAGGCGGCCACGCACGTTTGGCCAAGGCCTGTGACCAAGCCATTGCTGGTCTCCTTCAGGACCTGAAAGGCCGTGGATTATTGGAAGACACCTTGGTTTTGTGGGGCGGAGAGTTTGGCCGGGCTCCGACGTCGGAAGGCGCCAAAGGCCGCGATCATGATCATTATGGGTACACGGTCTGGATGGCCGGTGGTGGTGTGAAACCTGGCTTTAGCTATGGTGCCACCGATGAGTTTGGGTTGTCTGCGGTGGAGGATCGCGTGCACGTGCATGATCTTCATGCGACCGTCTTGCATCTGATGGGCCTGGATCATGAGAAGCTGACCTATCGCTACTCTGGCCGAGACTATCGCCTAACGGATGTGCATGGTCGTGTCGTCAAAGAAATCCTGGCCTAACAAAGAGATTTAGTGGAACACAGTCGGTCTCGTTTTGATTTGCCACAACGCCGTAATCTCTGAGAGGGTCCGGTGTGGAGATTACCATTTCAGAAAACAAGATTGAATCAGGTAAGCGGGCGGCCAAGCGAGGGGCGGAACTGATCCGAGAAGCGATCGCGAAACGAGGACACGCCACAATCATTGTGGCGACTGGTGCTTCGCAGTTTGAGATGTTGGAGGCTCTGGTTGGAGAGCCAGACATTGATTGGTCTGTCGTGACGGGCTTCCACCTCGATGAGTATGTGGGCATCCCTATCACGCATCTGGCATCGTTTCGAAAATATCTATGGCAGCGGTTTGTCAGCAAGCTACCGTTGCCACTGCAGGCGTTTCACTACCTCGATGCCGCCAGCGAACCGGCTTCAGAATGCACTCGGGTAGGGGAGCTGATCTCTAGAGAGTCGGTTGATGTGGCTTTCATCGGGATTGGTGAAAATGGACATGTGGCCTTCAATGATCCGCCCGCTGATTTCGAGGTCGAGGATCCTTACATTGTAGTGGATCTTGATGAAGCCTGTCGTCAACAGCAGCTTGGTGAGGGCTGGTTTCCTTCCTTTGACGCCGTTCCGAAACAGGCCGTCTCCATGTCGGCAAAGCAGATCATGAAGAGTGCGGCGATCATTTGCACGGTGCCAGACGAACGCAAAGCGGTGGCGGTGGCCAACGCCAGTCAGGGGCCAATCACACCGGATGTGCCTGCCTCCATTCTTCAGAAGCATGCCAACTATCATCTCTACCTCGATGAAGCTGCGGCTTCCAAACGCTCATGAATGATCATCCTACACGAATAGGCTTTGTCGGTGCTGGCTGGATGGGGACCACCCTCATGCGGCGATTGAATGAGCATCCCGAAGCGGAGGTGGTGGCCTTGCATCAACGCTCTCGAGACAAAGCGTTAGTTTCGCTGGGGCAAGTTGGCTTGGCTGATTCACTCTTTTGCCCGGACTACGAAGCCATGCTCGCGAATCCAGACGTAGATGCCGTCTTCCTCTGCAGTCCGAACAGTGCGCATGGCCCGCAGGCTATTGCGGCACTCGAAGCAGGGAAACATGTCTTCTGTGAGAAGCCTTGTGCGACGACATTCGCCGACTTCGAACGGCAAGTGGAGCTCGCCAAGACGAATCCAAATCTCATCACGTATGTGAATTACCTGATGAACTTCGACACCATGGAGCAGCGCTTGCTCAAGATGGTGAAGCAAGGCGATTTCGGAACCATCACACAGATTCAGGTGAACTACCGCCACCCTATCAATATCGCTAAAGATAAGGCATGGAAGCTGAGCAGCGAGACCATGGGCGATGCTATTGGCATGGGGATCATTCATGCCCTGAGCGTCATGCTCAATCTCATGGCCGCGCAGGATGCTCATCCTGTGCGTGTGTATGCAACCACCTGTCCGATTAAGACACGCCCCTTTGAGCCGGATGTGATCTACAACATCCACGTCCAGTTCAGTAATGGCGCGACGGGCGTCTGTCTGGGCAATGTCGATCAAGCCAACGGCTACGATGCCTATCATCATCTGCATGGCACAGAGGGTGGCTTTATCTTTGATAGTTACCTGGAGCGAACCCACAAAGTTCGGCTATGGTCAGAGGCAAAGACAGATCGGCAATGGATTCGTCCGCTCGATCCTGACGCATGCCCTAAGGAACTCCAATGGCCCGAAGACACAACGACTCCGGATAGCGGGGACGTCATGGAGCATCAAACGGGTTCCTGTGTCACTCACTTCATCGAATGCGTGCGAACCCAGAGCCCTTCCTTTCTTGGGTTTGAAGCCTCCGCACCAACAGCGGAGCTCGGCTGGGCGATTCTCCTTTCCGTGGCAAAGGGATTACCGATTGATCTCCCCCTTGACCGTGAAAGCGCCCGACACCACTTCGATTCATGAAGGCATGTGACCTGCAGGTGAATGGGTATGCCGGGGCAGATTTCTGTTCTGTCGACCTAACGGCGGACGCCCTACACACCGCTTGCGAAGCGCTCGAGGAGGACGGCGTGGAAACCATCCTCGCTACCGTCATCACCGATACAATGGACGCCTTGTGTACCAAGGTGTCGAATTTGGTGCGTTTGCGAGAGCAAGATCCACTTGCCACCCGCCTCATAAACGGATTCCACATCGAAGGGCCATTTCTCAATCCAGAGACTGGCTGGATCGGGGCTCATCCTGCAGACGCGGTCATTCCTGCGACGCCTGACAATGCCCAAAGACTCCTCGATGCTGGTGAAGGCCTCGTTCGGCTCGTCACCTTGGCCCCCGAATGCGATGCAGGCATGGCCACCACAAAGACGCTTCATGAACAAGGTGTCATCGTTTCTGCTGGTCATGCAAACCCGAGCATGGATCAGCTCAAGGCGGGCATCGATCATGGCTTGAGCATGTTTACTCATCTTGGAAACGGCTGCCCACTGACACTGTTGCGTCATGATAATATCATCAACCGGGTGCTTCATCTTTCTGATCAGCTTTGGATTGGTTTCATTCCGGACGGAGCCCATGTCGATTTCTTTGCGCTCAATCACTACCTCACTCTAGCAGGCATGGAGCGTGCTTTCGTGGTCACAGATGCGATTGCTGCGGCCAAGATGGGGCCGGGAAGACATCAACTGTCCGGTATGGAAGTCGAGGTGGATCAGGAGGGCGTCGCTCGTCGCCCTGGTTCTCCCTATCTTGCGGGTTCCACACTCACAATGCCTAAAGCTCGGGAGAATCTCGCTCAAGCGTTGGGGAGAGACTCAAGCGAGATTAACAAACTGACCGCCATCAATCCTCGGAAAGCGCTCGGCCTCCTATCCTGATCATGAAACGTCTTCTCGGCTCTATTGGACCTGCTATCATTGTTGCTGCTGTCGTGCTTGGGCCAGGGTCCATTCTGCTCAGCTCGAAGGTGGGTTCGCAGTATGGTTACCCGGCTCTAGGAATCATCGCTGTCTCTACTTTGCTCATGATAGCCATGGTTGCCTTGGCAGCGCGGATTGGCGTGATTTATGAGGATAGTCCCTGTGATCAGCTGGCAGCGCGGTTAGGACGGCCAGTAGCTGTGGCGGTAGGTGTGATCATCTTCGTGCTCGTGGCGATCTTTCAGTATTCTAACAACGTGGCGGTTATCTCTGGGATTCGACCGCTTTTAGACACGGATGCATGGATCACATCAACAGCTGGAGCATCCCTGATCCTTGTGCTTTTTAATGCTTTCGTCATCACTTGTCTCTATCGCTTACGCCATCTCTACGGCTCGATCGAGAAGCTCATGAAAGCTCTGATCGGACTGATGGTCGTGGCCTTTCTAATCAACTTTGCAGTCATCTTCTTCAGTCCACGCGGGTACATGCCTGTGGTTGGAGGAGGAACTCGCGAGATCATGCCATTGCTAGGACTGGTAGGAACTTCATTCTCCGTTGCTGGAGCTTTCTACCAGGCCTACTTGGTGAAAGAGAAGGGGTGGCGGCTGATAGACGCTCGTCGTGGCGTCTTTGATTCGATTGTCAGTATTAGCATCTTGGGGCTTGTCACCGCGATGATTCTGATGACCGCGACGCGTGTATTCTACGGACGCCCTGACCCTGTCGTGCTGGGCAATGTTGGCGATGTGGCCCGTCAGCTGGAACCTCTCTTTGGTCCCTGGGCCAAGGTCGTCTTCTGCGGCGGCATCTTGGCAGGGGCGTTTAGCTCGTTTCTCGTCAATGCCTTGATTGGCGGCACGGTGATGTCCGATGCCTTAGGAAAGGGGAGTCGTTTGGGCGGCCGCTGGGTTCTTGGCCTCACCACGGCAGCGCTGCTCAGCGGCATGGTCATCGCGCTCATCAATCTGCGGAATGGCAAGGAGAGCACGGTTGCCCTGATTGTCTTTGCGCAGGCACTCACGGTGCTGGGAATTCCCGCGCTGGCTCTGGCGCTGATCTATCTAGGTACTCGCCCTGACCTGACGGGAGAACGCCGCGTGCCTCGATGGATTATTGGCCTCGCGATTATTGGATTCATCGTCGCGTGCGTGTTGGCGGGGCGCACAGTGTTGGCGTTGATTCAGCCTTAGTGGGCGTAGTTCGACTTTCCAAAGTCGTTCTTGGAAGAGAGGCGTCTCGAACATAAGCGACATTGGAATGTCACTCTACGAAACGCAAACAGCCCTATCATCGTTTGATGATAGGGCTGTTGTAGGATTTATTACGTGGGGGACCTAACGAATCCCGCGTCGCTGGCTGGTGCGTCCACTGCTGCTCGAACGAGAAGAGCTGCTGTTTCTCATGCGGCCGGAGCTACTGTTACTGCTACGATTACTCGAGCTGGATGACGCTGCTGGCGGCGGCGATGAGGATCTACTGCTCGAAGCTCTTGAAGGCGCCGGGCTTGAGGAGCGTGTGCTAGTTGGAGTAGCGGAACGTGTGCGGGTTGGTGCAGGGCTTGATGAGCGCGTGCGAGTTGGCATTGGGCGCGATGTTGTTCGCGCCTGAGGTGTACTACGTTGCACCGAGCGGGTGCGAGATGTCGTTGTTGGGCTCTTGCGGATACTAGCACGACTACTCGCCCCTGGTGATCTTACACTACTGCGGCTAGCGGCGCTGGTGCGATTTGGAACGTACTTCGTCTCGTTACCGGAGAGTTGGTTGTAGCCTCGACCGCTGTTGGTGACATAGGAGCCATTTCTAGACCTTGAGCGGTCTCCCCGGGAATTGGGACGTTGGTCCCGTCCATCAGTAGTAGGGCGTTGATCACGTCCACCACGATCATAGCGATCTCTGCGGTTGCGGTCTTCCTTGTAGCTGCGGCTACCATAGCGGCGATGATGGTCTGCCTTGTGGTAGTAGCGGCGATTATTGTAGAGGTAGTAAGGACACCTTACCCCATCAATGCTGTGGTAACGAGTGGTGTAATTCTGAAAGAACGGAGAGCCATAATAGCCACCGCTGATGCTTCGAGGATAGTAGACATTGGTCGTGTAGCCACTGTCGGAGTAGCCGTCATCATAGACGGAATTATAGTCGTAATAGTTGCTGTCGTAGTAGCAACTGGTGAAGCCGCCCAGTAGAAGGATACTGACAGCAAGTGAGGCGAGTAAGCGAGTCTTGTTCATAGGCTAAGAGGGTAGTCAATCGTGCTTTGGACGAGGGCGTCGGTGCCCCTATTCAACATTACTTTGATCCCGCGGGGAAGCCTAGCGTCACAGAAAGAGTGAAATCTTCACTCAGGCAATGCTGAGAGGGGTGCCTTCAGGCACGAGAACGAAGAGTTCCATGACCTCATCATTCCTCATGCGCACGCATCCGTGGCTCACTGGCTGGCCGAGGAGATCCTCTTGATTCGTGCCGTGAATGTAGATGTAACGGTCATGGGTGTTGGCGTTGTCCTCGTCTAGACCGGCCAACCACAGAATACGGCTAAGAATCAGGTCCTCCTCGCTTTCATCACCGAGAGCCCATTCTCCCACCGCCTGACGCCCCTTGAAGATCGTGCCCATGGGAGCCACATGCCCGAACTTCTCACCGATTTCAAATCGTCCTAATGGCGTGCAGTTGCTTCCTTCTTCACACCCAGTGCCATTCGCTGCTGTAGAAATGACGTAGTTGCGAATCTCTTTGTCACCTTCATAAAGACGAAGGCGTTGTTCCTCTACGGAGACTTCGATTCTCAGTGCGCACATAGCAGAGAATGACTAACCGTTACCGTAAGTCTCCATCATCCGACGGATCTTACCCTTAAGGCTGACCTTGGCGGCAGCAGGCATGCGATCGATGAAGAGCTTGCCATGCAAATGATCCGTCTCGTGCTGGATGGCTCGGCTGAAGAGCCCGTCAGTTTCGATGACTAACGTTTCGCCTTCCAGTGTCGTTACAGTAGCTTTCACTTCGATCGGTCGTTTGATCAACGCGCGAATGTCAGGAAAACTTAGGCAGCCCTCTTGCTCAGACACTTTGGGTTTGATCAACTCCAACTTCGGATTGGTGAAGATGAGAGGCATGATGTCCGTCATCTCGGCGTCTTTGCCATTCACCCGAAGATAGGAAATGCACTCTGGATCATGAGAGACATCGATAACGGCGAGTTGAATGGGAATGCCGATCTGCGGTGCGGCGAGCCCAACGCCTTGCGCCTCAACCATGGTCTCGATCATGTTCTGGGCGAGTTCATGAGTCTCAGGTGTGACTTCCTCGACCGGCTTGCATTTCGCTCGCAGGACAGGATCACCGTAGATGACAATAGGAAGAACCATGATTGATACGGGTTACTCAAAGGAATGTTAGGATCCGTGGACCTTCACACCAGTCTTTAGACGTAGGGCATGCAAGTGAATAAAGCCGCTCGCGTCGTCCTGATTGTAGGCGTTTGTCGGGTCGGCTTCCATCGTCGCCACATCCGGATTGTAGAGGCTGAGCGGGCTGCGGCGGCCTGCGGAAATCACGTTTCCTTTGTAGAGCTTGAGGCGCACCTCGCCACTCACATGCTTCTGGGTTTCAGTGACCAGAGACTGGATAGCGAGGCGCTCGGGAGCAAACCAGAAGCCATTGTAGACGAGCTTGGCGTATTCAGGAATGAGGCCATCACGCACATGCATGACTTCGCGATCCATGGTGAGGCTCTCCATCTGACGATGTCCATGGAGGAGGATCGTGCCACCTGGTGTCTCATAGATGCCACGGCTCTTCATGCCGACAAAGCGGTTCTCGACCATGTCGATGCGACCGATCCCGTGCTCGCCAGCCAACTGATTTAGAACTAACATCACGCCTAGAGGCGTGAGCAACGTGTAGCCGTCTTGCTCGCCATAGGACTCTAGTCCTTTAGCGCCGACGATTTCAGCAATGCGATCGCTCTTCAGACCGATGCAGTTTCCCTTGTCGAAGAGCATCTGAACATACTCCGGCTTGTCTGGGGCTTCTTCAGGAGACACGCTGAGCACATACATGTCGCGATCCGCTTCTGTGCTGCCGTCATACCAGGGATCTTCTAACACACCACTCTCGAAGCTAATGTGGAGGAGATTCCGATCCATCGAGTAAGACTTCGAAGCCGATGCTTGCACCGGAATGTTCTCCTTGGCGGCGTAATCAATCATCTCGGAGCGACCTGGAAAGTCATCGCGGAAGACCTGCATCCGCCAGGGAGCAATCATCTCAATGTCAGGAGCAAGCGCGGCTGTAGCAAGCTCGAAACGGACCTGATCGTTGCCCTTGCCAGTAGCCCCATGGGCGATGGCATCGGCACCTTCCTTGCGAGCGATGTCGACCATGCCCTTGGATATACACGGGCGGGCGATGCTTGTTCCCAGAAGGTACTGGCCCTCGTAGATCGCTCCCGCTTGGAACATCGGATAAATGTAGTCTGCCGCAAAGTCCGCACGCAGGTCATCGATGTAGCATTTGGAAGCGCCAGTGCTCAGCGCCTTCTCTTCCAATCCATCCAATTCCTCCTCTTGGCCGACGTCAGCGCAATAAGCGATGACTTCGGCACCGTAGTGGTTCTTGAGCCACTTTAATAGAACTGAGGTGTCTAAACCTCCCGAGTAAGCGACGACGATCTTCTTCATGATTGCTTGTGTTTTGCGGGGCTATACAATCAGCGCGTGAATCTGTCATCCGATTCTTCGAAATCTCCTCTCATGAATCCTACAATCTCTTCTCGACGCCACTTTCTCCAGACGGTCTCCGTCAGTGCACTCGCCACTCTTGCTCCAACCAGTATATTGGCTCAAGCACCTGCAGGCCGGAAATGGACGCTCAATCTTGTCGGTGGTGCGATTGGCGTGAATGTCGGGCAGAAAGAAATCATTACCCTCGCTCAAAAATACGGATTCGAGTCGGTCGAGGCTCGGCCTGGAGAACTCGCTGCCATGGAAACGGCTGCGATTCAGGATGTAGCCGCGTCCGTGAAAGACGCTGGTCTCCAATGGGGAGCAGCCGGTTTGCCCGTCGACTTTCGCAAGGACAAGGAGACCTTCAAACACCAGCTCAGAAACCTGCCTTAAAATGGCCAAAGCGTTGCAAACGGCGGGTGTCGATCGCGTGAGCACCTGGATCATGCCGACTCATGCTGAACGCACCTACATGGAGAACTTCGAACTCCATTCCAATCGCCTCCGCCGCGTGGCCGAGATCCTCAAAGATTATGGGCAACGTCTAGGCATGGAATACGTCGGCACGCAGACCTTGCTCATCCGTGACCGCTATCCCTTCCTCCACACGCTAGCAGAGACGCAGGAGCTCATGGACAGTATTGCCACGGGCAATGTCGGGGTCGTGCTCGATAGCTGGCACTGGTGGACTTCAGGGGATTCCTTAGAGCAGATTCAAAAGTTGAAAGGCGAGGACGTCATTCTCGTGGACGCCAATGATGCCCCCAAAGGTGTCGCCCGCGAAGACCAACTCGATAACAATCGTCAACTCCCCGCATCCACCGGAGTGATTCCGATCAAGGACTTCCTCCAAGCATTGATGGCCATTGGCTACGACGGCCCGGTGCGTGCAGAGCCTTTCAACCAAACCCTGAGCGACCTCGGAAACGACACCGCGTGCCAGGCTACGATCGACTCACTAAAGAAAGCCGTCGCACTGTTAGGCTGAGTCGGCACAGCCCGGTCGGTAGAGGATCTACTCATGAACAAATGCCTCACGCTGAGTATTCGTGTGCCTCCGTGGTCTTAAGCTTGTCCCCGCCTTCCGAATCCTTCAGCGTTTCATCATGATACGTCGGTTTCTTGGTCTCCTGTCTCTCTCCCTACTCCCCAATCTGATGGCCGCACCAGAGGCCTTCGAGATCGGTCGACGCCAGATCACTGAGTTACCCAAAGGGAAAGAAGCGGACGGCATCCTAGGTGACTTTGTGCTACGCAACGACGTGGTCGAAGCGCTCATCTCGCACAATGCCCCGAATCGACGGGCGAACATGACATCCTTCTATGGGGCAGGTGGCACCACGCCTGGTTGTCTCTACGACCTCACGTTGCGAGGCGTCGCCAATGACCAGATCACGATCTTCTCGCCGCTCGATCAGCGCGGAAACGTGTCCTATGTGAGAATCGCAGCTTCTGGTGAAGATGGTAGAGCCATTATCGAAACCAAAGTTTCCAGCGCGATCAATGAAGGCGTCGACGTGACCCATGCCTATCATTTGCACGATGGCTGGCAGGGAGTCCTTATCGTTAGCAAGGTCCTCAACGAGACTAACCAAGCGCACACCTTCAAGGCGGCGGATACCTGGAAGAGCTTCAACTCTGCGCGGGTAGGGACGTTCGACGGCATTCACTGGGCAGACGCCGTCGATCCTGCAGACAAGGCTGGCTACGCCTATACTTGGAGCACCGAGGAAGGCAGCGTTCTACCTGCTGGCGGCAATGTGAGTCTAAAGCCAGGCGAATCGATTCAACTAGCACGATTCTTGGCCGTAGGAACGTCACCAGCCCATGCCGTAGGCCTGGTGACTGCGAGGAAAGGAGACACGGGTAGGCTCGTGAGAAAGCTCACCGACGCCAAAGGAAGCCCCGTAACCACGGCTGCCGTTCAGGTGCACTACGATAAAGAACGCACTCTTCCAGCTTACCCAGATAAGAACGGCCTCATCGATATCGCAATGCCATTCGGCAAGCACAAGATCACCGTAAGAGACCATGGGCGGCTCTCACAAACGTTCGAAACCACAGCGATAGCGGGGGAGACCGACGAGGCAACACTCGATCTCGGGACGGTTTCTCAAGTAAGCTTCAACATCACCGACGAAGCAGGAACAAGCACGCCATGCAAAGCTCAGTTTATTGGCATTGCCGGCACGCCATTGCCCAACTTAGGACCCAACAATCGCGCGCACGGCTGTCTTGATCAGTATCAATCAGAGACCGGGCACTTCACCGTACCGTTGGATGCCGGGCGCTACCGAATCATCGTGACTCGAGGGATCGAGTTCTCTTACCTCAGCCAAGAGATACTGCTAGAGCAGGGTGGGAGAGTCGAGATCTCAGGAGTCCTCAAACGCCTCGTGCAAACGCCAGGCTGGGTCAGTGCCGACTTCCACAATCACTCCACGCCAAGTGGAGACAACACCTGTGGCACGGATGATCGCATGATCAATCTCGCTGCCGAACACATCGAGTTCGCCCCAACGACGGAGCACAACCGCACCTATGACTGGCGTCCTCATTTAGAGAAACTCAAGCTGACCGAGCATATTCAGACCGTGCCCGGCGTGGAACTGACGGGCTCAGGGGCTCACTTCAATGCCTTCCCGTTCAAACCTGATCCGCTAGCCCAGGATGGTGGTGCTCCCGTCTGGCAGAAAGATCCGCGCCTCAATGCCATCACCTTGCGTGATCTCCAAGGTCAGAATCCAGACCGTTGGGTCCAAATCAATCATCCTGACATGACGGAGAACTTCATCGATCGCGATGGCGATGGTCGAGTCGATGGAGGTTATCTCACTTTAGGCAAGCTCATTGATGGCGTAGAAACGCAGAACTATCTTAGAACAGACATCTTGTTAGGTGCACCTTATAAAATCGTCAAAGAACCCAAGACGCTCGCCCGCCAGATTCGCTATGTGCGAGAGTTTATTTGGTTACAGCTCTTGAACCAAGGCCACAAGATTTGGGGTGTCGCCGTCGCCGATGCCCACACCATTCATGGCAATGGTGTGGGCAGTTGGCGAAATTATCTCCCATCCGCATCCGACGCCCCAAGTGAGATCGACTGGAAAGAGATGGTCCGGCAAGCCAAAGCTGGGCGCATGATTTGCACCACGGGCCCATTTCTATCCGTAGAAACGGTAGACGGCACCATCGCTGGTGGCAGTACCCGAGCGAGCGGCTCAATCGATTTGAAGGTGCAGGTGCAATGCACCGACTGGATTGACATCGATCGTGTCCAAGTGCTGGTCAACGGCGTCCAACGTCCCGATCTCAACTACACCAAGAAGAGCCATCCGAACTGGTTTCAAAACAGTG